>CALMGC010000291.1 GCA_937863505.1 uncultured Sphingomonadales bacterium
CGCACATCGCGGTGGAGCGGTTCGACGAGGCCCCGGTCGGCGTCGTCACCCGCGCCGCGATCGGCGCGAACGGGACCAAGGTCTATGATCAGCGCTATCCGGCGGCGGGGACGCCCAACGTGCTGGTGCAGCTCTGGGTGATGCGCCCGGACGGCTCGGGGCAAGTAAGGGTCGATCTCGGCGGTGACCCCGACATCTACCTCGCCCGTGTCGACTGGACGCCCGACGGCAAGACGCTGCTGGTCCAGCGCGAAAGCCGCGACCAGAAAACACTCGACATGCTGCGGGTCGATCCGGCGACGGGGAAGTCGACCGTGTGGTTCACCGAGCATTCGGGCGCGCGCAGCTGGCTCAACCTGTCCGACGCCTATCACCTCATGCGCGACGGCTCATTGATCTGGTCGTCGGAACGCGACGGCTATCGGCACCTGTATCGCTTCGCGGACGGGCAATGGACACAGCTGACGCACGGCGCGTGGGTCGTGACCGATCTGGTCGGCGTCGACGAGAAAAGTGGCCCCGTCTACTTCACCGGGACGAAGGACGACGTGCTCGAGCAGCAGCTCTACGCGCTCGATCTCACCCACCCGGGCGAGCCGGTGCGATTGACCGAGCGGGGTTGGACGAACGCGGCGACGATGGATGCGAGCGCGACGCGGTTGATCGTCTCGCGTTCCAACACCGCGCAGCCGCCGCAGCAATACCTCGCCCACACGAGCGGCGCGCGCGTGGCGTGGATCAACGAGAACGCGGTCGCGGCGGCGGACCACCCGTACCACCCGTACCTCGCCGCGCACCGGCCGGCGAAGTTCGGCACGCTGAAGGCGGCGGACGGGACCGAGCTCCAATGGGAGATGATCACCCCGCCGCTCGTCCCCGGCAAGCGCTATCCGGTGTTCTTCCAGCATTATGGCGGCCCCGGCACCGGCCAGCAGGTGACGCGCGGGTGGGGCGGGGCGCTCGCGCAGTATCTGGTCAGCCGCGGGTGGATCTTCTTCCAGATCGACAATCGCGGTTCGTACAATCGCGGCAAGGCCTTCGAGGACCAAATCTATCGCGCCATGGGCACGGTTGAGGTCGCCGATCAGCTCGCGGGCGCGCAGTATCTGAAGACGCTCCCGTTCGTCGCGCCGGACAAGATCGCCACCTATGGCTGGTCCTATGGCGGCTACATGACGCTCAAGATGCTTGAGGCGAACCCGGGCGTATATGCGGCGGGCGTGTCGGGCGCGCCGGTGACCAAGTGGGAGTTGTACGACACCCATTACACCGAGCGCTACATGGCCGACCCGCGCACAGACGACGCAGCCTACACGCGCTCCGACGCGCTCACCGACGCACTGAACATCCGCGATCCGCTGTTGCTGATCCACGGCATGTCGGACGACAATGTCGTGTTCGAGAACTCGACCATGTTCGCGGCCAAGATGCAGGCGGGCGACCGGCCGTTCGAGATGATGTTCTACCCCGGCTACACGCACCGCGTCGCCGGGCCGGGGATCAGCGAGCATGTCTGGGGCACGATCCTGAACTTCCTCGACCGCGAGGTGGTCAACCTCGCCAAGTGACAGCTTGGCGAGCGGGCCCTGCGGCCCTATCGCCCGCGCCGAACGGAGTTTAGTCATGGGTTATAGGATCGTGGTCGCGGGCGCGACGGGCAGCGTCGGGCGCGAGATGGTCAACATTCTCGCCGAGCGCGAGTTTCCCGCCGACGAGATCGCGGTGCTCGCTTCTTCGCGCTCGCAAGGCGACGAGATCGAGTATGGTGACACCGGGCGGATGCTCAAGGTGGGGAACATCGAGCATTTCGACCCCGCTGGCTGGGATATGGCGCTGTTCGCGATCGGGTCGGAGGCGACCAAGCTCCACGCTCCCCGTTTCGCGGGCGCGGGCTGCACCGTGATCGACAATTCCTCGCTTTACCGAATGGACCCGGACGTGCCGTTGATCGTGCCGGAGGTGAACCCGGAGGCGATCAGCGGCTATCGAGCCAGGAACATCATCGCCAACCCCAACTGCTCCACCGCGCAGATGGTGGTGGCGCTGAAGCCGCTCCACGACGCCGCCACGATCAAGCGGGTGGTGGTCGCGACCTACCAGTCCGTGTCCGGCGCGGGCAAGGCGGGGATGGACGAGCTATTCGAGCAATCACGCAACATCTTCGTCGGCGATCCCGCGGAACCGCACAAGTTCACCAAGCAGATCGCCTTCAACGTGATCCCGCACATCGACGCCTTCCTCGACGACGGCTCGACCAAGGAGGAATGGAAGATGGTGGTCGAGACCAAGAAGATCATGGGTGCCAAGATCAAGGTCAGCGCGACGTGCGTTCGTGTGCCGGTGTTCGTCGGCCATTCAGAAGCGATCAACATCGAGTTCGAAGACGAGATCAGCGCGGAGCAGGCGCAGCGCATCCTGCGCGAGGCACCCGGCGTCATGCTCGTCGACAAGCGCGAGGACGGCGGGTACGTCACGCCCGTAGAATGCGTGGGCGACTTCGCCACTTATGTCAGCCGTGTGCGCGAGGACCCGACGGTCGACAACGGCCTGTCGCTGTGGTGCGTGAGCGACAACCTTCGCAAGGGCGCGGCGCTCAACGCGGTGCAGATCGCGGAGCTGCTCGGGCGGCGGCATTTGCAGAAGGCGGGTTGAACACTGGAGGGCTTACTTCGATGGTCGATATTGCCGTCGCGTTGCCGGACGACCTGATTAGCGCTTACGAGCGCCGCGCAAAGGAACTTGGGATTTCCGCTGACGAGCTTATGCGTCAGACCCTTAAAGCGGCAGCACCTCGGACGCGCGTTCGTGATGACGAAGCTGATATTGTCGTGGCTGATCTTTCTGTCGTCAAGGCTGCTGAAGTAGAGAAGCAATATCGTGAGCTCGGCTACGCATATGGATGGCGGTTTATCACCTGCCCGGAAGGGCAGCGAAACCGGTCCAGACTTCTACTAGTATCCCTAAATCCCGCCGGTCGCGAAGTTCATGGGCCCGCTTGGTCGCAAGAAGAGGGTAGTGCATACCGTATCGAGTCCTGGGGAGGGTTACCGCCGGGAACGGCACCGCTACAACGACAGGTGCAGCAGATGCTGGCGATGCTTGGATTGGCAGATGAACACGTGTTTAGCGCGCATTACGTTCCGTTCCGTAGCCCGAGCTGGGCCGAGCTAGCAAGTCGCGAGGCGGCCGAGCGCTTCGCTGAAGGGCTTTGGCGTTGGCTACTGCCGCGCGTTGAGTTCGAGACCGTTGTTTGTATCGGAGAGGATCGGCCCGGCAAGCCGTTGGCAGCTCTACTCAATGCGCACCTGGAAACAAGCTTGCCGGTCGGATGGGGCGACATCACCGCCGATCGTTACCGATTGCCAGACGGCCGCGCGCTGATCGCCTTGCCTCACCTGAGCCGCTTCGCGCTCTTCGGTCGGGCAGCGAGCGAAGCACCGTTGCGCCGGCTGTTCGAGGTGTCCTGAGGCGGGCACTAACCTTTAGTGCCCCATCGCGTCCGGGTCCGCCTTGATCGGCGCACCGCGTTTCGGTCGCTTGAGCAGCAGCACCAGCGGCAGCGCGGCGGCGGTCAGGATCATCATCAATTTGAAGTCGTCGAGATAGGCGATCATCGCCGCTTGCTGGTTGACCAGCGCGTCCGCGAGCCCGAGCAGCTGGTCGCTCGCCAAGCCGGTCACCGCCGAGACGATCGGGTCCGCGCCCGTGAGCCCGGCGGCAGGGATGTGCGCGCCGAGCACCTCATGGTTGGTCTGGACGTTGCGCGCTAGCAGCGCGGTCACGGCGGAGATGCCGACGGACGCGCCGATATTACGGAACAGATTGAGCAGCGACGCGCCTTCCGTTCGAAAGCGTGACGACAGGGTCGCGAACGCCATCAGGTTGAGCGGGATGAACACTAGCCCCAGCCCCGCGCCCTGCACCAGCCCGGTGGCGACGAAATTGCCCGATCCCATCTGCAACGTCCACCCGGTCATGCTCCATAGCGACACCGCCGCGACCAGCAGCCCCGTCGCGACCAACAGCCGGGGATCAAAGCCGCGCCCGAGCAACCGGCCGGCGATCTGCATGGTGATTACCATGCCGACGCCGCGCGGGACCAGCAGCAGCCCGGTATCGAACACCGGATAGCCGAACAGGCCCTGCAGCATCGGCGGCAACAGCGCCATTGTCGCCATCATCAGCACGCCGAGCACCAGCATGAAGAACAGGCCGGTGACAAAGTTGCGGTTGGTGAATAGCGCCCGGTCGAACATCGGCTCGCGCGCGGTCGCGAGGTGGACGACTGCCATCCACGCCGCGCCGAGCGCGACCAAGCCCTCCAGCCACACCTCCGTCGACTGGAACCAGTCGAGCGTCTGGCCACGGTCGAGCATGATCTGAAACGCGCTGATCGCGATGCCGATCAGTGTAAAGCCGAACAGGTCGAATCGTCGCCGCTTCACCTCGCGCGAGGGCAGGTACAGCCACAGGATCGCAAAGCACAGCGCGCCCACGGGCACGTTGATGTAGAAGCACCAGCGCCAGTTGTGGTTCTCGGTCAGCCAGCCGCCGATCACCGGCCCGAGGATCGGCCCGACCATCACTCCTTGGCCCCAAAGCGACAGCGCAGCGGCTTGTCTGGAGGGGCGGTTGATGTCCATCATCACCGTCTGGCTGAGCGGGTTCATCACCGCCGCGAACATGCCTTGGCCGACACGGAACAGGACCATCTCGGGCAGGTTCGTCGCGAGGCCGCACAGCATTGACGCGCCGACGAAGCCGAGCACCGCGACGAGGAACAGGTTGCGGCTGCCGATCCGGTCGGACAGCCAGCCCGTGACGGGGATCGCAACGGCGGTGGCGACGATATAGCTGGTCAGCACCCAAGTGACCGTGTCCGCGGTCGCTCCGAGGTCCGGCTGCATGTGCGGCAACGCGACGTTGGCGATCGTCGAATCGAGGATCTGCATCACCGTCGCCGCCATGACGCCGATGGTCAGCACGGTGCGGTTAGCAGCCGGCAGCGCGGGTCGATCGCTGATCGGCCCGGTGCTAACGGTTAATCCGCGCGCCGGGCTAACGCTGGCCATCGCCGCTCACGTCCACCGTGACGTCCGCGGACAAACCGGCGATAAGCTGGCGCGGGCTCGCTTCGTCGATGGCGATGCGCACGGGCACGCGCTGCGTCACCTTGACCCAGTTTCCCGTCGCGTTCTGCGCGGGAAGGACGGAGAATTCCGAGCCGGTGCCCGCGCCGATCGACTCCACATGCCCGTGCAGCCGCAGGCCCTTATAGGCGTCGAAGCTGACCGTGGCGGGCTGGCTGACGCGCATCCTGTTGAGGTCGGTTTCTTTGAAGTTCGCGTTCACCCAAGAGCGGCTGGAGCGGACGATCGACACGGCGGGCAGGCCGGTGATCATCATCTGCCCGACCTGAAGCCGGTCCGACTGGCTGATCGTGCCGGTGTACGGCGCGCGCACGGCGGTGCGGGTAAGGTCGAGCGCGGCCTTGTCGCGCTGAACCTCGGCAGCGGCGATGGCGGGCGTCTGGCCGGGGTCGGCGGCGCCGGTCGACAGCTTGGAGCGCGCTTCGCCCTGCGCGGCGACGGCGGTCGCCAGCTGCGCGCGCGCCTGCTGCACCGCGTGCTGCGCCTGCTGGAGGCGCGCGCGAGTGGTGAAGCCTCGCGCCATCAGCGCCTGCTGCCGGCCAAGGTCCTCCTGCGCGCTGGCGATCGCGTCGCGCGCAGCCTGAATGCCCGCGCCCGTGCCCTGAACATCGGCCTGCAAGGTGCCGACCTGCACCTGCGCGTTGGCGATCGCGGCGTTGGCCTGTTCCACCGCGATCCGGTAGGGTGCGGGGTCGATGCGGAACAAGAGGTCGCCCGCGCGGACCGGCTGGTTCTCGCGCACCGCGACCTCGACGATGCGCCCGCCGACGTCGGAGGACACTGAGACCTTGTCCTGCTGGACATAGGCGTTGTCGGTGGACACGTTCCGCCCCGAGGTAAGCCAAATATAAGCCGCGACGACGAGCAGCAGCAGCGGCAGGCTGGTGAGCAGCACCGGGCGCGTCCACTGGCGGCGCAGCGCGGGCGCGGTCTCGATCGCGAGACCACGGGCGGGATCGGCTTCAGCCATGCGCGCGGAAGTTCGCTAGGTTCGCTCTACGTCGGGTTTGCACGTCGACCGGGCGTTTCGCATGAGCGATGAACGGAGTGGGCCGGGTGGAGGCAGGGAAGGTGGTCACCGCCCGCATATAGGCTATTGGGTCGTAAGTAGGAAAGTGGTCGCGTTACTGACCTTTCCGGCGGCAGGACCTATGCGAGACCTGGCTCGACACGCGGGCGATACTGCGCCACCGATACGTGCCCTACCTTGCTCAGCGTTGGAAGGACGCCGCCGGCCATGGCCCCGAGTGAAACCCGCTTCGTCACCGCGCCCGACGGCGTCCGCCTTGCCTGGCGCGAGATGGGAGAAGGCAGGCCGGTGGTCCTGCTCCACGGCTTTCTGTCCGACGCAGCGACGAACTGGATCAAGTACGGCCACGCCGCCGCCATCGCCGCGCGGGGCCGGCGGGTGATCATGCCCGACCTTCGCGCGCATGGGGAAAGCGACAAGCCGCACGATTTGCGCCTCTACCCGCCCGACGTGCTGGTGAGCGATGCGCGAGTGCTGATCGAGGCGCTGGGGTTGGGCGACCCTGACCTTGGCGGTTATTCGCTCGGTGCGCGGACGGTGTCGCGGCTGCTCGCGACCGGCGCGCGGCCGGGGCGGGTGGTGTTCTCCGGTATGGGCCTGGAGGGGCTAACCGACACCGGACGGCGGGCCGGGCACTTCCGCCACATCCTGACCAATCTCGGACGCCACCCGCGCGGCAGCCCCGAGTGGATGGCCGAGGCGTTCCTTAAGACCACGCGCGGCGACCCGGTCGCGCTGCTCGGCATCATCGAGACGTTCGTGTCGACGCCGCTAGACGAGATCGAGCGGTTCGACGTGCCCGCGCTGGTGGTGTGCGGGGCGGAGGATCGGGACAACGGCTCCGCCCCAGCGCTTGCCGACGCGCTCCCGAATGCGCGCTATGTCGAGGTGCCGGGCGGGCATATGAGCGCGGTGGTCAAGCCCGAGCTGGGCGAAGCGATGGCGGCGTTTCTGGCTGAAGGGGACAGGTGATGAGGCGATTGGTGTTGGCGGCGATACTCTGCGTGGCCGGGCCGGCGGGGGCGACCGAGGTGCCGCTTCAGCCGCGCGAAACGCTGCTCGAAGTGCAGGCGGAGGGACAGGCGCGCTTTCGACCCGATGTCGGCTATGTCAGCATGGGGGTGGTCTCCACCGGCTCCACCGCGCGCGCGGCCACCGACGCCAATGCGAGAGCCATGGCGGACGTGATCGCGGCGATCGGCAAGGCGGGCGTCGACCCGCGTTATGTCCGTACGCAGCAGATCAGCGTGGACCCGCGCTTCGCGCGCATGAGCCCCAGCACTATGAGGGGCAGCCGCAGATCACCGGCTTTGTCGCGCGCAACAGCGTGGCGGTGACCTTGACCCGGCTCGACCGCGCGCCCGACGTGATCGCGGCCGCCTTCGCCGCCGGGGCGAACTCGGTCAACGGACCAAACCTTGCCAGCGAAAACCCCACCGCCGGTCAGGCGGCAGCGCGCGCCGAGGCGCTCGCGCAGGCGAAGGCGCAAGCGGAAGCGTACGCCGCCGGGCTCGGGATGCGCGTCGCGCGCATCCTTCGGGTCAGCGAGCGAGGTGTTTCGACCAGGCCGGAAGTGTATGTGGCTCACCTCCGGGTTAGCGAGGCCGCCTCCGCTCCGCCGCCTCCGGCACCGCCGCGCGTGTCGCTCGCGACCGGCGAGATGCGGCGGGACGTGACCGTCTGGATCGACTATGCGCTCGTACCGAAGTGAGCGAGGCTAGCCCGGAATAGTGTTCTCGTCCGCGATGCCCGCGTCGAACGAGGCGGTGGAGTCGGTGCCGTCGGGCTGATGCGCGGTGCCCGTCTCGGCGGCGGGCGAGGGTGTCTTGCCGGGTACGGTGTTCTCGTCCGCGATGCCGGCGTCGAACGAGGCGCTGCTGTCGGTTCCGTCGGGCTGGTGCGCTTCTTTGGTCACGGATGATCCTTTCTTCCTGGAGGTGCTGCCGCGCAGCGAGAGCACCTCCACCGTCGCCGCCGCACCGAGCCCGCCGGCGATAGCGGCCGCGTCCCAGCTGCGGCCGCGTTTCTCGGTGGTCGCCGGGGTGTTCTGCGGGGTGATCTTGCCTCCCTTGGCCTGTGCGCGCGGGGTGGCGCGGTTGGTGGAGCGGGGCTTCACCGCCTTGGCCGCTTTCTTCGCCGCCGCGACGGGGGCGCTGACCGCGTCGGCGGCGGCGTCCTCGATCTTGTCGACCGTGCTCTTTGCGGCGGGCTTGCGGCGCGCGGGCGGCTTACGCTCGGCAGCCGGGTCCGCCGCCTTGCGCGGCGCGCGGCGGCGCAGGGCGGGCTTGGTCTCGGGCGTCTCGGGTTCGTCGGCCATGAACGGCTCCGTTTAGGTATGGTAGCGCAACGCGACTCCCCCGACGATGGTTGCCGCCTAGCGGAACGGCGGCTCGTCGAAGGCGCGCAGCTTGCGGCTGTGCAGCTTCGGGCCCTCGCGGCGCAGTTCCTCGCAGGTCTCGATGCCGATCCGCATATGCTCGCTGATCGCGCGTTCGTAGAAGCGGTTGGCCTGGCCGGGCAGCTTGAGCTCGCCGTGGAGCGGCTTGTCCGACACGCAGAGCAAGGTCCCATAGGGCACACGGAAGCGATAACCCTGCGCGGCGATGGTCGCTGACTCCATGTCGATCGCCACCGCGCGGCTGAGCGAAAAGCGGAGCGCCGATTGCGAGTAGCGGAGTTCCCAATTGCGATCGTCGGTGGTGACGATCGTGCCGGTGCGCAGCCGCCGCTTGAGTTCCTCCCCCGACTGGCCGGAGATGCTCTCGGCCGCGCGCGCAAGCGCCTGCTGCACCTCGGCGATCGCGGGAACGGGGATTTCGGGCGGGAGCACGTCGTCGAGGACGTGGTCGTCGCGCAGATATGCGTGCGCGAGGACATAGTCGCCGATCCGCTGCGACGGGCGCAGGCCGCCGCAATGGCCGATCATCAGCCACGCTTCGGGGCGCATCACCGCGAGGTGGTCGCAGATCGTCTTCGCATTCGATGGGCCGACGCCGATGTTGACGAGCGTTATGCCGCTGCGGTCGGGGGCGATGAGGTGATAGGCGGGCATCTGATGCCGCCGCCACGCCGCATCGGTGACGAGCTTCTCGACCTCCGCCCCGTCCTCGATCACCACGCCGCCCGCGCCCGACAGCGCCGTATAGCGGCTCCTTTCGCCGAGTTGCTTCGCCGCCCAGCGGACGAACTCGTCGACATAGCGATGGTAATTGGTGAACAGGACGTAGCGTTGGCAATGTTCGGGCGGGGTGCCGGTATAGTGACGAAGCCGCGCGAGGCTGAAGTCAGTGCGGAGGCCATCGAACAGCGCCAGCGGGCGGGTGCCGTCGACCGACAGCCACAGGCCGTCCGCGATCTCGTCGCCGATATGCGCGAGCTCGGTCGCGGGGAAGAAGCGCGCGAGCTCGGCGGCGGAGACTTCGTCGAGGCTGAGCGCGTGGCCGGGGTCGAGGACGTAGGGGAAGGGGATCTCCTGCCGCCCCGGCGCGGCCTGCACCTCGACGTCATAGTCCTCGATCAGCAGGGTGAGCTGTTCGGCCAGATACTCGGCGAACAGCGCGGGCTTGGTGACGCTGATCCGGTACTCGCCGGGGGTCGACAGCCGCCCGAACGAGCGGAACGGCGCGGGCCGCCCGCTCGCGCCCGCGAAGCGGAGGCGGATTTCGGGATAGGCGAAACAGCCGCCGCGCCTAGCCTCCACATCGGGCGTCGCGCCGGTCAGGACATAGTCGGTTAGCGCGCGCTGGAGCCGCTCGACCGACGCGCGGTAGAGCCGGTCGAGCTCGGCGACGATGGCGGCGGCTTGAGTCATCCGGGGCTGCTAAGCCGCGCCCGTGACAGTGGCAAGACCGCGCCGCCGGCATCGCGGGCGGCGCGGAGCGGGTCACATCGCCGACAACAGATGCTCCGCCGAGCTGACGGAGAACTCGCCGGGCGCTTCGATGTTGAGCTGCTCGACGACGCCGTCCTTGACCAGCATCGAATAGCGCTGGCTGCGCTTGCCCATGCCGAACTTGCTTCCGTCCATCGTCAGCCCGAGCGCTTCGGCGAAGCCGCCATTGCCGTCCGCGAGCATGGTGATGCCGTCCGCGCCCGCCGACTTGGCCCAGGCCCCCATCACGAACGCGTCGTTGACCGACACGCAGGCGATCTCGCCGACGCCCTTCTCCTTCAACGACGCGGCATTTTCGACATAGCCGGGCAGGTGCTTGGCCGAGCAGGTCGGCGTGAACGCGCCCGGCACCGCGAACAGCGCCACGGTGCGCCCGGCGAAGAACTCGTCCGACGTCACCTGTTCGGGGCCGTTCACGGTCGCCTTGATCAGGGTTGTGGAAGGCAGTCGCTCGCCGACGCTGATGGTCATGGGAATCTCCTCTGAGTTGGTCACGCCGCCATTCGCAAGCGAGCCGATTGATTTCAAGCGTGGCGAGCGGGGCGGGCGCTCGCTATCTGCAACGTATGCAGATCAGCCCCTTTCTCACCGGCCAGTTCCTGCTGGCGATGCCCGGCATCGGCGACCCGCGGTTCGAGCGTGCGGTGATCGCAATGTGCGCGCATGACGCGAACGGCGCGGTCGGCGTCGGCGTCGGGGCCGTGATCGGCGGGCTGGGCTTCCACGACCTGCTCGCGCAGCTGGAGATCGAGCCCGGCGAGGCCCCGAACGCGCCCGTCCATTTCGGCGGCCCGTGCGAGACACGGCGCGGGTTCCTGCTCCACTCGCTCGACTGGGGTGGGCAGGACACGATCGACGTCGCCGGGCGCTGGGTCATGTCCACCACGCTGGACGTGCTGCGCGCGATCGCGGAAGGGAAGGGGCCGTCACGGTGGGTGCTCGCCCTCGGCTATGCGGGGTGGGGCGAGGGGCAGCTCGACGCGGAGCTGTCCCAACATGGCTGGTTCAACGTGGCGGGCGACGAGGCGCTGTTGTTCGACACCGCGCCCGCCGACCGTTGGAACGCCGGCTTCGCGGGCGCGGGCGTCGATCCGCGCCTGCTCGCCAGCAGCGCGGGGACGGCCTGAACTGATATAAAGACTTCTTTATATTTGCACAGGCCCGCGGATACAGGTAGGGGAGGGGCAACCCACCATCGTCGGAGAATGTCCCGTGGCCACCGCGCTCGCCCCCACGCCCACGCATGACTACGTCATCAAGGACATCAGCCTCGCCGAGTTCGGTCGCAAGGAGATCGAGATCGCCGAGACGGAGATGCCGGGTCTGATGTCCTTGCGCGAGGAGTTCGGCGCGTCGCAGCCGCTCAAGGGCGCGCGGATCACCGGTTCGCTCCACATGACGATCCAGACCGCGGTGCTGATCGAGACGCTGACCGCGCTCG
>CALMGC010000292.1 GCA_937863505.1 uncultured Sphingomonadales bacterium
GGACGCGCTCGCGCAGGCGCAGCGGCCCGACGGGCATTGGGTGTTCGAGCTGGAGGCGGACGCGACGATCCCGGCCGAATATGTCCTCCTCCGCCATTACCTCGGCGAGCCGGTCGACGCGGCGCTGGAGGCGCGGGTCGCGCGCTATCTCCGGCGCATCCAGTCGGGGGCGCATGGCGGCTGGGGGCTGTTCCACGACGGCGCGTTCGATGTCAGCGCCTCGGTCAAGGCGTACTTCGCGCTCAAGATGATCGGCGACGCGCCCGAAGCCCCGCACATGGCGCGCGCCCGCGCGGCGACTCTGGTGGCGGGCGGTTAGGACGGCTCAGCCTGGTGCAGCGTTCGGTCGAACAGGGCGAGCATCTCGGTCCAGCCCCGCTCCGCTTGCTCGTGATCGTACACGGGGAAGTCGGGTTTCATCCAGCCGTGCGCCGCTGGATATGTCTCGGCCCGGTAACGCACCCCGGCCCGCGTCAGCGCGTGTTCGAAGCGCTCCGCCATGTCCGGCGGGTAGCTCGCGTCGTCCTGCGCGGCGGCGATATATGCCTCGGCCTTCAGCTGCGGCGCGAAGCGGTGCGGGCTGTCGTCGGCGTCCGTGGCGAGTCTGCCGCCGTGAAAGCTCGCCACCGCCGCGAACCGTTCGGGGTAGGTCCCCGCCGCGGCAAGCGCCATCCCACCTCCCATGCAGAAACCCACCGCGCCCAGCTTGCGGCCCGCTACGTCGTCGCGCGTATCGAGGTAGGCGAGCAACGCCTCCGTGTCCTCCGCCGCCTTGGCATTACCGGTGGTCGCCATCAATGGACCCAGCACCGCGCGGAAGTCGCCCGCGAACACCACTTTGGGGACAAACGGCCCGTACGGACCATAACGGTAGAACAGATCGGGCAGCAGCACAACGAACCCGGCGTCCGCGAGCCGCCGCGCCATGCCGATCACGCCGGGGCGGATGCCGCCCGCGTCCATGTAGAGGATGACGGCGGGCCACGGCCCGTCGTCAGCGGGAGTCATGACGTGAACCGGACAGTCGCCGCCGCGCGTCCGGACCTTGACCTGTTCGTCGGGCATGGCGCCGCCCCCTTTTGAGTGTGCACGTCCTGTTGGGCATAACCGGGCGAAGCGCAATCCGCCTACCGCGCTTCAGTTTCCCGCCGCGCCTGCTAACACGCGCCCGCGATGCCGCCTTACGCCCCCGCCTCCCCCACCCCCGCCGATCCGCTCGACGCCTCCATCGCCCGCGCCGCGTCCGCGCTCGCGGGGGCGCAGAAGCCCGACGGGCATTGGGTGTTCGAGCTGGAGGCGGACGCGACCATTCCCGCCGAGTATGTCCTCCTCCGCCACTATCTCGGCGAGCCGGTCGATGCGGCGCTGGAGGCGCGGGTCGCGCGCTATCTGCGGCGTATCCAGTCGGGGGCGCATGGCGGCTGGGGGCTGTTCCACGACGGCGCGTTCGATGTCAGCGCCTCGGTCAAGGCGTATTACGCGCTCAAGATGATCGGCGACGACGTGGACGCGCCGCATATGGCGCGCGCCCGCGCGGCGATCCTCAGCGCGGGGGGCGCGGCGGCGGTGAACGTGTTCACGCGCATCCAGCTGGCGCTGTTCGGCGCGGGCGCGTGGGAGGCGGTGCCGACGATGCCGCCCGAGCTGATCCTGGTCCCGCGCTGGTTCCCGATCACGCTGGGCAAGATGAGCTATTGGGCGCGTACGGTGGTGGTGCCGTTGCTGGTGCTCGGCGCGCTCAAGCCGGTGGCGCGCAACCCGCTCGGTATCGTCGTCGACGAGCTCTATACCGGCGACCCCGTCAGGCCCGGGAGCAAGGGCGCGAACCTAAAGCGCGCCTGGGGCGTCGCGTTCGGCGCGCTCGACCGGGGGCTGAAGGCGGGCGACCGGCTGTGGCCCAAGCCGCTGCGGGACCGCGCGATCGCGGCCTGCGAAGCGTGGGTGACCGAGCGGCTGAACGGCACCGACGGCCTCGGCGCGATTTATCCGGCGATGGCGAACAGCGTGATGATGTATGACGCGCTCGACTGTCCACCCGACCACCCGGCGCGGGCGGCGGCGCGCGACTCGGTAGAGCGGCTGCTCGTTCACCGCGATGACGAGACATACTGCCAGCCCTGCGTCTCCCCCGTCTGGGACACCGCGCTCGCCGCGCACGCGATGCTGGAGGCGGGCGAGGACGAGAAAGCCGAGGCAGCCCTCGAATGGCTGGAGCCGTTGCAGGTGCTCGACGTCGCGGGCGACTGGGCGGAGGTGAAGCCGGACGTGCGACCGGGGGGCTGGGCTTTCCAGTACCGTAACGATCACTATCCGGACCTCGACGATACCGCCGTCGTCGTGATGGCGATGGATCGCGCGCGGGGCCGGACCGGATCTCGCCACGACGAGGCGATCGCGCGCGGGGTGGAGTGGACGGTGGGGCTCCAGTCCAAGGACGGCGGCTGGGGCGCGTTCGACGCGGACAATGCGTATGAGTACCTCAACAACCTCCCCTTCGCCGACCACGGCGCGCTGCTCGACCCGCCCACCGCCGACGTCACCGCGCGCTGCGTGTCGATGCTCGCGCAACTCGGCGAGCGGGACAGCGACCGGATGCGCGCTGCGCTCGCCTATCTCGAACGCGAGCAGGAAGCGGACGGGAGCTGGTTCGGGCGCTGGGGCGTCAATTACATCTATGGCACCTGGTCGGTGCTGTGCGCGCTGGGGGCCGCCGGGCTGGGGCCGGAGACGCCGATGGTGGCGAAGGCGGCGGGGTGGCTGGAGGCGATCCAGAACCCCGATGGCGGCTGGGGCGAGGATTGCGACAGCTATGCGCTGGACCGCAAGGGGCACACCCCCGCGCCCTCCACCGCGTCGCAGACCGCCTGGGCGCTGCTCGGGCTGATGGCGGCGGGCGCGGTGGAGGGCGACGCAGTCGCGCGCGGGGTGGCGTGGCTTGCGGGCGCGCAGGAGGCGGACGGGCTCTGGGGGCAGGAGCATTATACCGGCGGCGGCTTCCCGCGGGTGTTCTACCTCCGCTATCACGGCTATCCGAAATATTTCCCGCTCTGGGCGCTGGCGCGGTATCGCAACCTCAAGCGCGGCAACGGGGGGCGACCGGCATGGGGCATGTAGTCGTCGCCACCGGCTTCAACCGCGAGGTCGCGTGCGTGCGCCAGCTGCCGGGCGTGGTGCCCGTCGCGGGCGGGGGCGATCCCGTCGCCCTGCGCGCGGCGCTGGAACAGGCGGCGGTGGGCGCGGGCGGCGTGATCAGCTTCGGGATGACCGGGGCGCTGGTGGACGGGCTTACCATCGGCGACTGGGTGGTCGCCGACAAGCTGTGGGGCGCGATCGACCTGCCCTGCGACCCGGCATGGCGCGACGCGCTGGCGACGCGGCTCCCGCAAGCGTGCGTCGGCGGCTTCTATGCCGACGGTCGCATGATCGACACCGTCGCGGAGAAGCTGGCGCTGGGAGAGCGGCACGGCGCGCTCGCGGTCGACATGGAAAGCCATGTCGCGGGTGCGGTCGCGGCCGAGCGGGGCCTTCCCTTCGCGATCGTCCGCTGCGTGTCCGACGGCGCGCGCCACCTGCTCCCGCACGCGATCACCGTATCGATGCGCCCCGACGGCGGCGTCGACGCGCGCGCGATGCTCCGCAGCCTGGCGGGCAACCCCGCGCAGGTGCCCGACATCGCCCGCACCACCGCCGGCTTCGCCCGCGCGATGCGCGAACTGAAACGCGGCGCGGCGCAGCTTGGCCCGCGCATGGCGCTGCCGAGCGAGGATGTTGAAAGGTGAGTCCGGCGGCGTTCGATACCTCGCGGCCCCGAACCAACGGCCAAGCCTGACCACCGAGTCTATCGCTTACGTCGGAGCGCAACGGCAGTCAATTTAATGAGGGTTGGCCAACATCAATCAGCATCGCCGGGAACCAGTCCGTCGCCGTGGGACTTACAAGCCGCCATGCTCCTCCCCCTCGCCGCCCTGCTTGCCGCCACGCCCGCCGCCGTTACGCCGCCGAGTTGGCCCGCCGACATCGACCTGTCCGCCGGCACCGACCTCGACGAAGCGTATCGCGCGCAGTTCGCCGAGTGCGACCGTAGCGGCACCTTCCGCGGCCACACGCCGTATAACGGGCGCGCCTGCCGCGGCGACCCGAACGCGGTGCGGGTGCTGCGGCGCCTGCCCGACGGCGCGGTCGCCTATACGTCCAAGCTCGCGGTGGACCTCGACGGCTCCCCCTTCGCGTGCAGCGCCGATCACGGGCCGATGGACCAGTGCGGCACGTCGCTGATGCTCCCCGGCCCCGGTGGCGCGGAGGTGCCCGTCGACTCCGACCGCATCCCCTATGTGGTGATCCCCGCCGCGGGGCCCGACGATGTGCACGGCGAGTTCAGCCGGCTGACCGGCGTGCGGACCGGCGACATCGGCGTGGTGGTGTATCACGGTCGCGTCGTGCCGGTGATCGTCGCCGACACCGGCCCCTACCCACTGCTCGGCGAAGGCTCGCTCGCGCTTCACCGTGCGCTGGGGCATGACTGGTGCGTCCGGCGCAATGGCGCAGGCACCTGCATCGCGGTCGCCGACGAGGTCGAGAGCATCGGCGGCGACGTCACCACCGTGCTGTTCCCCGGCTCCGCGCCGCAGGGGCTCACCCCCGCGACGATCGCGGAAACCGTCCGGCGCGAGGCGCTGCGCCGCTGGGCGGCGTCGCCCTTGTCGCGGACGGTGAAGCGCGGCTGACCCCGCAATAGGGACCGCCTCATTTGCGCTTGCGATACGCGGCGAGGTCCTTGATCCGCCACCCGCCGAACAGCGCCGTGTCCGGATCGTGCGGCGATTTCGCCGGGTCGTCCCGCCCCGCCTCCACCTGCGCCAGATCGGGCAGCACGATCCGCTCCCATTCGAAATGCGTCGGCTCGCCCCGGGCTTCGCGCACCGCCTCCGCGATGCGGAACTGCTCGCGTGAGCGCTGTTCCTGCAACCGGTACATCTCGGTCAGGCGATAGGAGCGGGCCTCACCCGACTCGCCCCGGCGGCGCTTGAGGTGAGCGGGCTCGGCGAGCAGGCGCGCCTCCTTCTGATGGAGATACATGAGCTGGAGCATCTGGTTGAAGCTCATCGGCGGCATCTCGGGCCGCTCATTGTGCCGCCAAGCGTCGTGCTGGTGGCTCTCGGGAAGCGCGCCCTCCAGCAGGCGCAGTTGCAGCCGCCCATAGCCCTCTTCCAGCGCCAGCCGCCATTCGCGCGCGAACGCCTCGTCGAGCCGCCGGCGACGGTAGAAGGCCTCGCGCGGCGCGCCCGCGGCGGCGGCGGCCAGCCCGACATTGGCGGAAACGGACAGCGCCAAGAGGAACGCCTGCTCGCATTTCCGCGTCAGCTCGTTCGGACGCGCGGCGCGTTGCTGGAGCCGCCCGCCACGCCCCTTGGCGATGACCGGCTCGCCTCCCTTGGTGCGATAGGCGGAGCGCGGCGCCTCCGTCAAAGCCGCGGGCAGGCGTCCCTTCGCGCGCTCGTACAGGCGCGCCTCCGCCACCACGAGCGCCGCCCGCCACTCGGCCGCGAACGCGGGCAGGCGGGCGCGGCGTCGACGCATCGAACAGACGTTGCGGCCGATCGCGGCGGCGGCGTCCTTGGTGTTGCCGGTCTGGCGAAGCGCGTCGAGAAACGCGGCGTTTTCGAGCGCGAGAGCGCGGGGACAATGGAGGCGCGGCATGGCGCTGCACCATCTCCGCGAAGTTTTCCAACATCGCAAGGGGGCGCGACAGGAAGAGCTTTCGCGGTGCGGTTGGAGGCAAACCTAATCAGGAGTGCCTTGGACCTGACATATGAGCATGGCATTACCGCCGCCCCTGTCATCAAGGGACAGGTCGGTCACGGGTTCGTTGCTGATGTGCCGACTATAATGACGTAGCTTGTACTGCTTGTAAGATTTTTGATCCAAGTCCAGCCTTGCCGCCCTGACGACCTGACCCACGGTGACGCCCTTGGCGAACGTCGTCACAAACATCGAGTTCGCGTCACCGATCATCCCGTTGAGTTCCAGGAACCGGACAGGCAAGCCGAGAACGGTCAGGCCGGGTGGCGCCATGATCTTGCCTCCCAGGCTTTCCAGGTCGCCATCATGGCCTTCCCTGTTGAGGCCGAGCGATCTCAGCAACTTGAGGTCATTCGCTCGCGCTGCGCGACCCGCAGGCGCCTTGTGGTATCTTCCCCACGCAACAATAGGGTTTTCATCAAAGTTGCACGCAAAGGCTCTGATGTAATTTCCCGGTATACTTCCGACGGCTCCCGACGATGCTCCTCCCGTCACCCTTCCCTGCTGAAGCCCGGCTGCTTGCACGGCTCCGGCGTCAGTGGCGGAGACTCTTCCGGATCGATCGGTCGTGGAGCCGCACGCCGCAAGCGCGATGACCCACAGCATCGACATATCGATGACCCGCGAACCCGTCACCTCGAGAAATCCACATCGACACCGAATTTGACGTTCTTCGCGTACAAATTCACCAGCCTTCTGACTTCGAGTGCGGTTGGCCATAAGTGACGTGGCATCGTATTGCTGTTGGGGTTCGTACTCATTTCCGTCCTGAGGTCCGGATCGCGACCGTGCGAGGTCATTTGGCCCTGCCTGTTGGCGGGGATGAAGGGATCCGGCCTTTCAAGTAAGATACCCTCCTGTCCGTTCGGTCTGAAATATCTGACGCCGGGGTGACTATACTCATCCGGCAGGCCGATACAGTGGCCAAACTCGTGACTGTACGTCCAAGCCGGTGTGGTGGCAGCTATATGCATCTCGATCCTGCCTGATTGTGTCCCGGAGGAGCCCATGACGAACGGCGGTTTATCGGTTCGCCCCGGAATATTGGGCAGGTCGTTGGGCGTCGGGTACACGCGCAAGACGTAGTCGGCGGTCGAAATTGACAGGGTCCATCTTATCCGGAATTCGACATCCAGGGATCGGGAAACGCCGGTAGGGCGGCCTCGTTCGTCGAGGACGAGTAGCTTTATTACCAGTCTGTGCTGATTCCACAGGGAATTGACCTGATCGACCAGAGTGTCCTTTGCTTTCTGCAACTCACCGGGGGTCGTATTGATAAACGGGGGTGCCGCCGCGCAAAAATTCAGCGTGACCAGGACCTTTCGGATTGATGCGGCCAGCACATCCTAGCGCGCCTTATACCCCGGTGCGTTCTGGGCCGATTTGTTGGTGCCCGCTGTGTCGGAGTAGTAATTATAGTACTTGCCCGAATCATTGTTCGTATTGATCCGTCCATGTAAGTCGGACCAAGTTACTGCGGCATTCATGTTATCCTCCCCCAAATTTCGATCCGCGCCAGTTCGCGCCGATGGCCTTCGCCGACCTGGCATCGGGAAACGGGAAGCCTCATGCAGCCTCGGCGAATAGCCGTTGCTCCAGTCGCGCCTCGACACTGATGGGCTGGAACAGCGACGCTGCGTAAAGGTAATCTTCGCCGGATTCGTCGACCACCCGCACCATGTCGACTTCCGCGCCGACCGGATCATCGACCTGGCGATAAATCTTGCGTGCTTCCAGCGACGCCTCGAAGTCGGTATTATCGACGCAGACGAGCAGGTTCATAACAGGCTCTTCAGCTTGAGTTCGACCTTGCCCACGCCTTGGGCTTCGTACCAGTGTAACTCAGCTTCCATAATGCGACCAGAGGGTGAAAACCGCACTCGCGCAAACCCCTTCTTCTTTCGCCAGGTCCTACCGCCATAACGATCCCGCAGGCGTTTCAGCTCTCGGATGCCGCCGCCGGTGGCAATGGTTTCCTCGCCGGTAATGGGTCCGACCAGCGCCCAATTCACCCTACTCTCCGCCCAAACAGACGACAGGCGGTCGCCCGAGCGCCCCCCTACGCCGCCCGCTGCACCCGCTTCATCCCCGCGGGGTCCGCCGCCTTGATCCGCGCCAGCTCGCGCTCGACGTGCGTCGAGTGGACGTCGGTGGCGGGGCGGGCGTTGGACAGGTCGATGTCCGCCGCCATCGGTCCCTCGGTCCGCACTCCCTTGCGGCCGATCTTCATCAGTTCGAGCGGGTGGCGGATCGAGTCGGTCGCGGCGGTGCCCTCGAACCCGCAATGCACCATGCAGTCGGCGCATTTCTCGTACTTGCCGACGCCGTACTGGTCCCAGTCGGTCCCCTCCATCAGCTGCGCGAAGGTATCCACATAGCCCTCGCCGACGAGGTAGCAGGGCTTCTGCCACCCGAACACGGTGCGCAGCGGCATCGACCAGGGGGTGCACTCGTAGGAACGGTTACCCGCGAGGAAGTCGAGGAACAGCGGCGAGTTGGTGAAGGTCCACGCCGTGCCGCCGTTGCCGCGGCGGAACACGTCGCGGAAGAAGGTCTTGGTCCGCTCGCGGTTGAGGAAATGCTGCT
>CALMGC010000293.1 GCA_937863505.1 uncultured Sphingomonadales bacterium
GTGCCCTCGAGTGGACTCGAACCACCGACCTGCGGTTTAGGAAACCGTTGCTCTATCCTGCTGAGCTACGAGGGCGCGCGTAATGCTTACCCGACACGCGCGCGCCCGGTCAATTCTGCGCGTCGGGCGGCGTGACCGGGAGCGGCAGCGGCGCGACGGGGACGCCGTCATCCACCAGCCCCTTGGCTTCCGCAAAGGTCGCTTGGCCGTGGATGGTCGCGTGCGGTTCCGCACCGTCGTGCATCGCCCGCGCGCGGGTGGCGAAGTCGCGCCCGACCCAAGTCGAGTCCTTCAACGCCTTGGCCTGCGCCTGGGCCAGGGACGCGAGCGCCGCCTTGACCGCGGCGGGCGCGGGCGCGGTATTTGACTTTGCGGGAACGGCGGGGGCCATCACCGCCTTGCCCACCTCGGTGTCGCCGCACAAAGGGCAAGCGACGAGCCCGCGCGCGCGCTGATCGTCATAGGCGCTCGACGACGCGAACCACGCCTCGAACACATGCCCGCCCCCGCAACGCAGGTCGAAGACGATCATCGCCGCTCCACCGCCGGGATCGCGCGGCGGTGCTGAAGCGCGGGGATGCGCGCGCGGACATCGCCGAGACGCGCCGGGTCGAGGTCGACAATCGCCAGCCCCGCCGCCTCGCCCATGTCGAGCAGCACCTCGCCCCACGGGTCGATCGCGAGGCTATGCCCGTGCGTCGCGCGGCCGTCCTCGTGCAGGCCGGTCTGCGCCGCCGCGAGCACGATTGCCCCCGCCTCGATCGCCCGGGCGCGGAGCAGCACCTGCCAATGCGCCGCGCCGGTCGGGCGCGTGAACGCGGCCGGCACGCTGAACACGGTCGCGCCCGCATCGCTCAGCGCGCGGAACAGGTCGGGGAAACGCAGGTCGTAACAGATGGTGAGCCCGAGCAGCCCCAGCGGCGTGTCGACCACCATCGCCGCGTCGCCGGGCGCATACGCCGCCGACTCGCGCCATGTCTCGCCGGTGGGCAGGTCGACGTCGAACAGGTGCAGCTTGTCATATCGCGCGCGGACCTCGCCCGCGCCGTCGATCACGAACGCGCGGTTGGCGAGCCGCCCGTCCTCACGTCGCACCGCCAGCG
The DNA here is from genome assembly GCA_937863505.1 of uncultured Sphingomonadales bacterium. Taxonomy (GTDB): domain Bacteria; phylum Pseudomonadota; class Alphaproteobacteria; order Sphingomonadales; family Sphingomonadaceae; genus Sphingomonas. The sequence continues at coordinate 1,104 of CALMGC010000293.1, forward strand.
ATCCGAGTTGCACCCAGACGCCCGCCTTCGCCGCCGCCCCGCGCATTGCCGCGAGCACCCGGTCGCCCTGCTCGGCGGTGATGCTCCCCGCCGCCCGCGCGCGGTCGCGGTCGAGCAGGCCCGACATCTCGGGTGTGAACAGCATCGCCGCGCCCGCGTCCGCCGCCCGCTCCACCGCATCGACCAGCACGCGCGCGTTGGCGGCGGGGTCGACCCCGCTCGTCATCTGGAGCAGCGCCGCCCTCATGCCAAGAGCGCGTCGAGCTCCCCTGCGCGCTCCAGCGCGGCGAGGTCGTCATAGCCGCCCACATGGCGCTCGCCGACGAAGATCTGCGGCACGGTGGTCCGCCCGTTGCTGCGCGCCAGCATCTCCGTGCGGCCCGCACCGCCCATGGTGATGTCGACCTCCTCGACACTCGCGCCCTTGTGCCCGAGCAGTTGGAGCGCGCGCGAGCAATAAGGGCAGAACGCCTTGGTATAGATCAGGACTTTGGCCATGCGGGTGAGGTGTGCCCTGCCCCGCCGCTTGTCAATCGCCCCGCCCCAGCGCCCGCGCCCAGCACAACACGGTGACGCTCGCCGCCCCCGCGCCGAGCAGCGCATCGGTGCAGGCGTCCGCGGTCGCGCCGCTGGTGAACACGTCGTCTATGAGTGTGACGTGCCGCCCTGCAATCCGCGTCGCCCCGTCTGGCGTGACGTGGAAGGCGCTGCGCACCGCCAGCGCCCGCTCACGCCCGTTCATGCCCCGGAGCGGCGGTGTCTTGCGCGGACGTTGCAGCGCGAACTTGTCGACCGCGACCCCGCTCGCGACCCCAAGCGCATCGGCGATCAGCGCCGCTTGATTGTACCCCCGCCCCCACATCCGCCAGCGGTGGAGCGGCACCGGGATCAGCAGGTCGCTCTGCTCCGGCACCCACCGCGTCATCAGCGCCGCCATCGTCCGCGCGAAGGCGATCCGTCCGCCATATTTCAGCCGCAACGCCACCGTGCGCGCGACCGGGCCATAGGCGACCGCCGCGCGCACGCCGGCGTGTCGCGGCGCACGCCTCGCGCAGGCCTTGCACGTCGCGCCCGCGTCCCGGTCGTGCTCGAACGGCAGGTGACACAGCGCGCACCAGGGCGGCCCGATGAACCGTAACGACCCCCAACACTCCGCGCAGAAGCGGTGGTCCGCCCCCACCACCGCCCCGCACCCCGGACAGCGCGGCGGCAGCGCCAGCGCGGCGACGGAGCGGAACGGCGCGGCCCAGTGCATCACCGCCTTGTCGCGCCGCCCCGCGCCCGGCACAAGCGCGCGTGTGGACGATCTCTTCAGCCGCGCCCGACGCCGCCAGCGCCGCGACCGCGCCGCGCCTGGCTGGCCCGCGCACGCATTCCTGCGCGAGGCGATGCTCGACGGCATCGCCGAGCGGCTGGCGGCGGTGACGCGCCCGTTCGCGGACGTGCTTGATTTCGGCTGTTTCGACGGCGCGTTCGACCCGCCAAACGGCGCACGGGTTGCGCGCGTCGATGCGGGGTTTGCGTTCGCAAGGGCGTCGGGCGGCGTGCAGGCGGACGAGGACCGCCTACCCTTCGCGGACGCGAGCTTCGACCTCGTCGTCTCCGCGGGGGTGCTTGATCAGGTGAACGACCTGCCCGGCGCGCTGGCGCTGGTCCGGCGCGTGCTCCGCCCCGACGGGCTGTTCCTGGGCGCGTTCCTCGGCGCGGGCAGCCTGTCGACGCTTCGCGCGGTGCTGCTGGAGGCGGAGGGCGACCGGCCCGCCGCGCGGCTGCACCCGCAAGTCGACGTGCGCTCGGCGGGTGACCTGCTCGTACGCGCCGGGCTGACGCTGCCGGTCGCGGACGTGGAGACGCTGACCGTGCGCTATTCGGGGCTCGGGCGATTGCTCGCGGACCTGCGCGGAATGGCGGGGACCAGCCTGCTGGCGGGCACCACACCGCTCCGCCGCGACACGCTCGCCCGCGCGGCGGAGGCATTCGCCGCCCGCGCCGATCCCGACGGGCGGACCGCCGAACGGTTCGCCATCGTCAACCTCAGCGCCTGGGCCCCCGCGCCGACGCAGCCCGCGCCCGCGCGGCGAGGCAGCGCGACCGCATCGCTCGCCGACGCGCTGAGGCCCAAGCGTTAGGTGATCATGCCGCCATCGCCCTGCCGGTCGGCGAGTACGCGCCCGATCGCGTCGAACAGCCCGTCCATCGACACCGGCTTGAACAATACCTCGTCCGCGCCCGCCGCGAGACACTGATCGCGGACCGGGCGGGCCACGTCGGCGGTGACCACGATAAGCGGCACCCGCGCCTTCGCGTCGGAGCGAGCGCGCACCGCCGCGATCACCTCAAGCCCACTCATGTGCGGCATTCTGAGGTCGACCAGCACCGCGGCATAGTCGTGCGCGTCGATCAGCGCCAACCCCTGCTCACCACTCTCCGCTTCGGCCATCTCGACGTCCGCGACGTGCAGCATGTCGCGCACCACCCGGCGGTTCATCCGGTCATCCTCGATGAACAGGACGATCACGCGCCGTGGCCGGAAGACAGGGCGATTTCGATACCGACTTGATCCATATTGGATTATCTAGACGGGTGATCGACCCCGGCACAAGGGCCAGATGTTATTGCTTTGCATTACCGGCATGTGACAACATTGCTAACCGAGTTGATCGTCAAAGCCCCAAGCCGCTCGTTCTAGGCGGCTTTCCACAATGCGGCGGATCGTTTGAATGCGGCGCGGGCCGTGCCGACCTCCACCACCGCGTTGCTCTTCAGATACTCGATAAAAGCGGGCAGCGAAAGCGGGCGGCTGAGCAGAAAGCCCTGCACCATGTCGCACCCCATCACCGTCAGTAGCGCCAGCGCGGCGGCGGTCTCGACGCCCTCGGCCGTGACCTCCATTTCCATCGCGTGCGCGAGGTCGATGGTGGAGCGCACGATCAGCGGATCGCGGTTGCTGCTCGTCAGCTCGGTGACGAACATCTTGTCGATCTTGAGCTCGCGGGCGGGCAGCCGTTTCAGATAGGCGAGCGATGACAGCCCGGCACCGTAGTCGTCGATTGCGATCGGCACACCGCTTGCCGCAATCATCTCCAGGTGGCGGATCGCGCTTTCGGGATCGCGGATCACCGAGGTTTCGGTGATCTCGACGCCGATCCGCGCGCCGCTCTCCGCTATCAGCCGGCACGCCTCGTCGATGAAGCGACCGTCGCTCAACAATTGCCCGGAGATGTTGACGAAGATGGTGAGGTCATGCCCCCCGCTCGCCAGCGTCGCCTGGTCCGCGATCACGCGGCGGAGCGTCCACAGCGTCAACGGCCCGATCAGCTGCGTTTCCTCCGCCAGCTCGATGAAGCTGCCCGGCTGAACCAGTCCGCGGCGCGGGTGATTCCAGCGGACCAGCGCCTCCGCGCTCGCCACCTGCTGGCGGCGGACATGCACCTTGGGTTGGTACTGGAGGAACACCTCCTCACGCTCGATCGCATCGGCGAGTTCGCGCCGCAACGTGACCTTGTCGACGGAGCGGGGCTCGCGCGTGGTGTCGCGCACCACGCGCCGTCCCTCCGCCCGCGCCTGCGCGAGCGCGGCATCGGCCTCGTCGGCCAGCTGCACATCCTCGATCCCACCCGCCGGGCTGGCGGCAACGGCGAGGAGCAGGTGGGCCTGGTGAAGTTCGCCGTCCATCTCGAGCGGCGCCCGGAAAGCGTCCTGCAAGCAGTCCAACGCGGCATCGGCGTCGCCCAGCGTGTCGCCGGTCAGCTCCACCTCGACCAGGTCGCGCCCAGCCACCGCCAGCGTGAGCGGCGCGAGCACCCCCTCGATCCGGGCCGCGACGATCTTCATCAACGACGCCGCGCGCGCCTTGCCGATATGGCGGCGCAGCGTCGCGAAATTGGCCAGTTCCGCCAACACCACGAAGCGCCAGCACCCGACCGCTCGCGGCGGATCGGGCGCGCTCGCGGCCACGGGCGAGTCGCCTGACGAACAGCCGTCGGCGCGGGACGCGGAACAGGTCACGCTCCGCCGCTAATCGAAAAGGCTGAAGGAGGTGCTAACCGATTGCGCGGAGGTTACACCTCCGCCGAGCGAGGTGCTTCATGAGCTACTCAGTCACCCTTCGTAGCATCATCACGCGACTTTATGCATCAGGGTGCGCCCACATGCCCGACCGAATCGGGCGAACTCTACCTCAATGGCTGATGGTGGTGTTTCGCGTCCTCGACCTCCGGCAGCGTTTCCCAGCCGCCGCCCAACGCCTTGAACAGCGACGCCGTCATCTGCCGTACCTGCGCGTCGCTGCTGGCAACCTGCTCGCGCGCGGTGAGCACGTCCGTCTCGCCCTGGAGCAGGGTGGATTGCGTGGCGAGGCCGGTGCGATACTGTGCCTCGTCCGCGCGAACCGCCTCCAGCGCGTCCGCGACCGCGCGGCGCAGCGCGGCGTTGCGCCGCCGCTCCGCGTCGATCTGCGCGAGCGGGTCCTCGACATCGCGCAACGCGCCCAGCACCGCCGACTGGTACTGGATATAGGCCTGTTCGCGATCCTCGCGCCGCTGGTTGACGGTTGCGCGGCGACGGCCCCAGTCGATGATCGGGAACATCGCCGACGCGGTGGCCGCCGTCTGCTTGCTGTCGATCGAGAACAGGTTGCCGAGCGCGGTGGAGATCAGCTGCGCGGTGCCGGTCAGCGAGAGCTTGGGATAAAGATCCGACACCGCGATACCCACCCCCGCGGTCGCGGCCGCGAGCTGGCGCTCGGCAGCGCGCACGTCGGGGCGGCGGCGCAGCAGATCGGACGGCAGTCCGGCGGGAACGACCGGCGTCGGACCGAGCGCGGGCGCGGGCGCGGACAGCTCGGGCACCAGCGCCTCGGGCGTCTGGCCGAGCAGCACACCAAGCGAGTGTATACGCAGCTGAACGTCGGCGCGGATCGGCTCCAGCCGCGCCTGAGTCGAGGTGAGC
>CALMGC010000294.1 GCA_937863505.1 uncultured Sphingomonadales bacterium
GCGGGGACGAGCGCGAACGTGCCGACCGCTCCGCGCTCGGCTGCTTCCGCTTCGAAGCTGCCGCGATGCCCGCCCGCCTCCGCGCCTTGCGCCACCACCGCGTCCGCGCCCGCCGCCTCCGCCGCGCGCGCCTCCGCGACACTGGTCACCGTCGCGAACCAGGCGACGCCGACCGCCTTGGCGCGCGCGACGATTTCGGGCGCGAACAGCCCCATGATCGAGGAAATGACGGCGGGGCGCGTGGCCAGCACCGCGTCGCATTGCGCGGCGAAGTCGGGCGGGACCGCGTCGCCTGCTTGCGGCGGCACCGGCGGTCCCCAACGCTCAAGGAACGCGCGCGTCCGCGCCTCGGCGTCGGCGTCGCGGACCGGGGGCGGGTCGGGCAGCCAAAGGTTGATCTGGAAAGGCCCGTCGCTCAGCGCGCGTACGCCTTCCGCCCAGGCAGCGATCTCGGCGGGTCGCATCAACAGCGCGCCGCACGCGCCGAGCCCGCCCGCCTTCGCCACCGCCACCGCGAGCAGGGGTGGCGACGCGCCCGCCATCGGCGCCATCAGCACCGGCGCGCGCAAACCGAAGCGCGCGCAAAAGGCGTCGGCGCGGTCGAGTGGTCTGGACACGCCCTCGGTTGGATCGGTCGTATTCACCACCGGCTGAACGGCGCAGCGACCCTCTGGTTGCCGCGCGGGAGTCCCTGTCCCTACATGCGATGGCCATGCTGCGCCTGACCAACCTGACCTTGCCGCTCCACCATTCCGACGAGGCGCTGCCCGCGGCGATCCGCGAGCGGCTGCGCGTGGCCCCACGCGATCTGGTGCGACATAATATCGTGCGCCGGGGCAACGACGCGCGCGACAAGGCGGATATCCGGCTGGTCTACACCGTCGACGTGACGCTGCGCGACGAGGCGTCGGTGCTCGCCCGCTGTCGCAAGGACCGCAACCTCGCCCGCACGCCCGACACCAGCTACCGCCATGTTCACAAGGCACCGGCGAACTGCCATCGCCCGATAGTGATCGGCGCGGGCCCGTGCGGCTTGTTCGCGGGACTGATCCTCGCGCAGATGGGGTTCCGCCCGATAATCCTCGACCGCGGCAAGGTGGTGCGCGAGCGGACCAAGGACACTTGGGGCCTTTGGCGCAGGAGTGTGCTCAACCCCGAATCGAACGTCCAGTTCGGCGAGGGCGGCGCGGGCACCTTTTCCGACGGCAAGCTCTACAGCCGCATCAAGGAGCCGCGCCACCTCGACCGCAAGGTCTTGACCGAGTTCGTCCGCGCGGGCGCTCCGCCGGAGATCCTCACCGAAGCGCACCCGCATATCGGCACGTTCCGCCTCGTCACGATGGTGGAGAACATGCGCGCGTCGATCGAAAGGCTCGGCGGCGAGTATCGCTGGCAGAGCCGCGTTGACGGCATCGACGTTCAACCCGACGCGACCGGCGTCCGCCGGGTGCGCGGGCTCCACCTCCACACCGGCGAGTATCTCGAGGCGGAGCGCGTCGTGCTGGCGATCGGGCACAGCGCGCGCGACACGTTCGCGACCCTCCATGCGGCGGGCGTCCATGTCGAGGCCAAGCCGTTCTCGATCGGGGTGCGGATCGAGCATCCGCAATCCTGGATCGACCGCGCGCGCTTCGGCCACAATGCGGGCCACCCGATCCTCGGCGCGGCCGAGTACCACCTTTCGCACCATTGCTCGAACGGGCGCACCGTCTACAGCTTCTGCATGTGCCCGGGCGGCACGGTGGTCGCGGCGACGTCGGAGGAAGGCCGGGTCGCGACCAACGGCATGAGCCAGTACGGCCGCAACGAGCGCAACGCGAACTCGGGCTTCGTCGTCGGCATCGACCCGGCGCGCGACTTCCCCGGTGACCCGCTGGCCGGGCTCGCGCTCCAGCGGCATTGGGAAGCCAAGGCGTTCGTCGCGGGCGGCTCGACCTACAAGGCTCCGGCGCAGCGGCTCGGCGACTTCCTAGCAGGCCGCGCGTCGACTTCGCTCGGCTCGGTGGTGCCGTCCTACAAGCCGGGCGTCGAGCCGACCGACCTCGCCAAATGCCTGCCGGACTTCGCGGTCGCGGCGATGCGCGAGGCGCTGCCCGTGTTCGGCCGCCAAATCCCGGGCTACGACCATCCCGACGTGGTGATGACTGGGGTGGAGACGCGCACCTCCTCGCCCGTGCGCTTCACCCGCGGGGCGGATTTCCAGAGCCTTAACACCGCGGGCCTTTACCCGGCGGGCGAGGGCGCGGGCTATGCGGGCGGCATCCTGTCGGCGGCGGTGGACGGCATAAAGGTCGCGGAGGCGGTCGCGGCGAGCCTGTGCTGATCCTGTTCAACAAGCCGTACGGCGTGTTGTGCCAGTTCACGGATGGCGGCGCGGACCGGCCGACACTGTCGGACTTCATCGACGTGCCGGGCGTGTACCCGGCGGGGCGGCTCGACCTCGACAGCGAGGGGCTGTTGCTGCTCACCGACGACGGGCGACTACAGGCGCGCATCGCCGACCCCCGGTTCAAGCTGCCCAAGAACTATCTGGTGCAGGTCGAGGGCGAGGTGACCGACGCCGCGCTCGCGTCGCTGCGGCAGGGCGTGCGGCTCAAGGACGGCGTCACTCGCCCCGCCCTCGCCGAGCGGATCGCCGCACCCGCGCTATGGCCGCGCGACCCGCCGGTGCGATACCGCAAGACCGTCGCCGACGGCTGGCTCCGGCTGACGGTCCGCGAGGGCCGGAACCGACAAGTGCGGCGGATGACCGCGGCGGTAGGCCACCCGACGCTGCGGCTGGTGCGGTGGAGCGTGGGCGACTGGACGCTCGACGGGGTAGCGCCGGGCCAGTACCGGTCCGTTTGAGCGTCGGGCCTGCGCCCGACGAGCCCGGCCCTAGCTGGCGGCGAACGCCTTCAAATAGCCGAGCTCACCCTTATCGGCCGAGCGGAACAGCGAATTCATGTTCATGTCCGGCGTCTGGTCGCCGTTCGGCTCGGGAACGCGCGGGTTGCCCGTCCACGACAGCAGCCGGCAAACGCGCTTCTTGATCTTCCACTGGCCGTCGTCGCGGATCAGCTCGTCGTCATACCAGCCCGTTCCCATCCAGGCCGGTCCGCCCTCCGCCGCGTCGCGGATCAGCAGCCAGTTGCCATAGCAGAACGCGCGGGCGGTATCGCCGTCGACATGGACCAGATGCCCCATCATCGTATGCTGATGGTTGTCGAGCGTGGCGTGGAAATTCTCGAAACCCTGCTTGAACTCGGCGCGGTCCTTCCACGCGACGGACGCGGGCCCCAAATCCATCACCACGTCCTCGGTGAAGATACGGTCGAACAGGTCCCACTGGCGCGCGTCGAGCGCGAACGCGTAAAGGTTCAGCGCCTCGATGATCGCCGCCTTGTCCTGCTCCATGCCCATCGTTCCTCACCTCGATCATGTCAGCCCGGCTCGAAGCGCCCTTTCGACCGCGACCTTCCGATGCGGCGGCGGCTATCCGATAGTGAGAGGGTCGTCAATCATGCGAGCCGCGCGGCCCGCCTCGGTCTTCAGATGACTCGGTGAGTTGACGTTGACGGTCCGGCATGGACCGGGTAAGCGTCGCGCCGGAGAGAGGCCGCTCGCAGGTGCCCGCCTGCCCGCGTGCGACAAAGACGAGAGCGCGATGCAGGACGCCCCCATGACCCAAACCGACGACCTCGCCACCGGGATCTTCGCCGGCCCGATCCGGGGTCTTCGCTATCAGACGCCGACCGTGACGGGCCTCACCGACGAGCGTGGCGAGTTCCGGTATCGCGCGGGCGAGGCGGTCACGTTTCTGGTCGGCGGGCTCGTGCTCGGCTCGACGCCGGGTGCGCCGCGGGTCAACCTCGCACAGCTCGTCAACCGGGTCGCGGGCAGGATCGACAAGCTGCACGACCCGCTCGTCACCAACCTCGCGCGGCTGGTGCAAACGCTCGACACGGATGGCAATGTCGAGACGGGCGTGACGATCGCCCCGGTGGTTCATGAGCTGATCGGGCCGATGGCGCTCCCCTTTGCGCTGCCCGCGGCGGACGGGCTGGTGGCCGCGGACGCGGTCGAGGCCGCGCCGGCGAGTTTCGACGCGCATCCGGCGGTGGTCGCGCTGCTGGAGAAGCTCAACGCCACGCCGAGCGTCTTCACCATGAATACGCCGCGCCGGCTCCGCGATTCCGCGTCGGCGCGCAACGAGCTCAGGCGCAACATCCGCGGCATCGTCAAGATGACCGACGTCAAGGTGCCGTTGCGCGACGGCTCCTACGTCCTCGCCGACGTGTTCCGCCCGGCGGAGGATGGCGAGTACCCGGTCGTCATGGCCAAGGGGTTTTACGGCAAGGCGTTCTACCACGAATGCATTTGCAGCGCGGAAGAAGCGCAGGAGAAGGAGCGGCTGGAGGATCGTTTCTTTTCGGGTAACCCGGACGGACTTCAGTACGAGAATCACGAGACCGTCGACTCGTCGGTCTGGGTCCCCAACGGCTATGTCTGCATCCGCGTCGACGCGCGCGGCGTGTGCAACAGCCCCGGGCTGCAAGCGCCGTTCAGCCTCGGCGAGGCGGAAGACTATTATGACGCGATCGAGTGGGCGGGAACGCAGCCCTGGTCCAACGGCAATGTCGGCCTGTGGGGCATGTCCTATCTGGCGATGACGCAGCACAATGTCGCCAGCCTGCAGCCGCCGCACCTGAAAGCCATGATCGCGCAGGGCACCGACGCCGATATCTATAACGAGGCGCTGTACGGCGGCGGCATTTTCGGGGTCGGCTTCTGGAACTGGTGGCACCGGGTCTGGTCCGGCAACAACTGGTGCGGCGAGCGGCGGGAGACCGACTGGATGGCGCGCGTGCTCGCGACGCCGTTCAATGACCCCGCCGCCTATGGGCCGAAAGGCTCGATCTTCATGATCCCCGACATCGCCAAGGCGACCGCCCCTGTCTGGATCGTCGGTCCGCAGACCGGCGCGATCATCCATCAGCTCGGCAGCAGCGAGACGTTCGTCCGCTCGACCGGCGCCGCCGCGCGCAGGTTCGACTTCGTGGATGCGTGGTTCCCGGACTCCTACGCGCCCGCGACCACCGCCGATCACATGCGCTGGTTCGACCACTGGCTGAAGAGCGTCGACAACGGCGTGACCGACGACGCGCCGGTCCGGGTGCAGGTGCGGACGGGCGACGGCGCGCACCTCGTGCTCGAAGGCACGGACTGGCCCTTGCCGCGGACCGAGTACCGCCGTTGGTATCTTGACGCCACGTCGTCTGACTGGAAGGGCGACAAGCACCGCGACTTTATGCGGATCACCGACACCGTTCCCGCTGCCGAGGCGAGCGCCAGCTACGACGCGCATCTCGACCTCGGGCAGCCGTCGA
>CALMGC010000295.1 GCA_937863505.1 uncultured Sphingomonadales bacterium
GAGTAAACTCGATTTGCGACAAGAACGTACACTTCTCTCGAACGATCACTGAATTGGACATAGGTCACGCCATCGACCCTGCAAGCTTTCTGAGCCTCCGCCATCTCGTTCAGAATAGGGCTGGTCTGCGCCCCAGTCGAATGATCGAGGGTAAGTGCCAAGGAGAACAGGATCGCGATCACGCCTGCAACATCCCCACAAACCGCTCGAACAGGTACAAGCTATCCTGCGGCCCCGGGCTCGCTTCCGGGTGGTATTGCACGCTGAACGCGCGGCCGCCGTCGAGTTCCAGTCCGGCGTTGCTGCCGTCGAACAGCGAGACGTGGGTTTCGCGGACGCCCTCGGGCAGGCTGTCGCGCTCGACCGCGAAGCCGTGGTTCATGCTGGTGATCTCGACCGCGCCGTCGGACAGGCGCTTGACCGGGTGGTTGGCGCCGCGATGGCCCTGGAACATCTTGGTCGTGCGTGCGCCGACTGCGAGGCCGAGCAACTGATGCCCGAGGCAGATGCCGAACAGCGGCTTCCCCGTATCGAGCAGCCGCCGGATCACCGGCACCGCGTATTCCGCTGTCGCCGCCGGATCGCCGGGGCCGTTCGACAGGAACAGGCCGTCGGGCTCCAGCGCCATGATCTGCTCGAACGTCGCGGTCGCGGGGACGACGGAAACTTTCGCGCCCGCATGAGCAAGGTTGCGGAAGATGTTGTGCTTGCTGCCATAGTCGATCGCGACGACGTGCGGCTTGTCCGCCGCCTCCGCCTCGCCCGCGTCCCCATAGCCGAAGCCGAGCCGCCAGACGCCGCCCTCCCACGCGCCATGCGTCTCGCGCGTCACCGCGCGGGCGAGGTCCATGCCCTCGAGCCCCGGCCAAGCGCGCGCGCGCTCCAACAGCGCCGCGACATTGAACACGCCGTCCGCCGAGTGCGCGATCACCCCGATGGGCGCGCCGCCGGTCCTGATGCGCCGCGTCAGCGCTCGCGTGTCCACCCCCGCCAGCCCGATCCGCTGATGCCGCTGCATCCACGCATCAAGCCGCTCGACCGAGCGGAAGTTCGACGGCGCGGTCACGTCCTCGCGCACGATCATGCCGAGCGCGTGCGGCCGGTCCGCCTCGACATCGTCCGGGTTCGCGCCGACATTGCCGATGTGCGGAAAGGTGAAGGTGATGACCTGCCCCGCGAAGCTCGGGTCGGTCATGATCTCCTGATAGCCGGTCATCGCGGTGTGGAAGCACACCTCGCCCACCGCCGACCCCTCCGCCCCGAACCCGCGCCCCCACGCCACGTCGCCCGACGCCAGCACGAGGCAGCCGGTCGCTCCTTCAGGCACGGCAAAAGGCACGGCGTCGGCCATGATCGGCGGGCACTCCTTGGGTTGGGGCAACGATGTCGCTAAGCGCCGCCCGCTAGACCTGCCCTCCCCCGCCGTCAACGTGATAAGGACGCCCGCTATGATTCGAGACACCATCAAGACCGCGCTGGTCACGGCTATGAAGGCGGGCGACAAGGCGGACGTGGCGACGCTGCGGCTCATCCAGGCCGCGGTGAAGAACCGCGACATCGAGGAGCGGACCAAGGACAAGCCGACCGACGACGACGCGCTGGTGACGGAGGTGCTCCAGCGCATGATCAAGCAGCGCCGCGAGTCGATCACGCTCTACCGCCAGGGCGCGCGCGAGGAACTCGCCGCCGCCGAGGAAGCGGAGGTGGCGGTGATCGAACGCTTCCTGCCGCAGCAGATGAGCGAGGCGGAGACGCGGGCCGCGATCGAGACGATCAAGGGCGAACTCGGCACCAGCAGTATGAAGGACATGGGCCGGGTGATGGCCGAGCTGAAGGCGCGCCACGCGAGCAGCCTCGATATGTCGAAGGCGAGCGGGCTGGTGAAGGCGGCGCTAGGAGGGTGACCGGGGAGTTACCACCTGACCTGCTCCTCTCCCGCTTGCGGGAGGGGCCGGGGGTGGGCACGGTGCCGGGAGTCCGCCGCCCGACGCTCAGGGCACAACGACTTCGACGCGAAGCGACGCCCGCCGAGCGCTGGCTCTGGTGCGAGCTGTCCAACAGCAAGTTGGGGCACAAGTTCAGCCGACAAATGCCGGTCGGTCCGTTCATCTGCGACTTTCTTTGCCGGTCGGCAAAGCTTGTTGTGGAACTGGACGGCTATAGTCACGACCTGACGATTGAGGCGGACGCGCACAGGGACGCGTTTCTTCGCTCGCGAGGCCTGTCAATTTTACGCTTCACCAATGCCGAGGTGCTTGGCAATACCGAAGGTGTGGTTTTTGCGATCAGGGCCGCGCTCTTGAACCGCCCACCCCCAACCCCTCCCGCGAGCGGGAGGAGAGAAGACATAGCGTGACCCTCACTCCCGCCTTTCTCGATGAACTGCGCGCGCGCACGTCACTGTCCGCGCTGGTCGGCAAAAGTGTAAAGCTCACCCGCGCGGGGCGGGAGCATAAGGGATGCTGCCCGTTCCACAACGAGAAGACGCCCTCGTTCTACGTCAACGACGACAAGGGCTTCTACCATTGCTTCGGCTGCTCCGCGCATGGCGACGCGATCCGGTGGATGACCGACCAGCGCGGGCTGCCGTTCATCGACGCGGTCAAGGAGCTGGCGCAGGCGGCGGGGCTCGACGTCCC
>CALMGC010000296.1 GCA_937863505.1 uncultured Sphingomonadales bacterium
GACGTCAAGCTGATCCAGATGGTGCGGCTGCTCCGCGCGGGCGAGCCGGTCAAGATGTCCAAGCGCTCCGGCAGCTTCGTGACGCTGGCCGATGTCGTGCGCGAGGTCGGCCGTGACGTGGTGCGCTTCACCATGCTGACGCGCCGCGCCGATGCGCAGATGGATTTCGACTTCGCCAAGGTGGTCGAGGCATCAAAGGACAACCCGGTCTTTTACGTCCAATACGCGCACGCGCGCATCGCCTCGCTCCACCGGCGCGCGGTGGCGGGGATGACGGCGGGGACGCCCGACCTGTCCCGGCTTGACACGCCGGAACTCGCGCTGGTGAAGCTCGCCGCGCAGTTCCCGCGCGTGGTGCTGACCGCTGCGACCGCGCGCGAGCCGCACCGGATCGCGTTCTACCTCTATGACTTGGCCGCCGCCTTTCACGCATTGTGGAACCAAGGCAATGACGATCCGACGCGGCGCTTTCTGCTTGAGGACGACCCGGAGCTCAGCGCCGCGCGTCTGTTCTTGGCGGGGGCGATCGCGCAGGTTATCCGCAACGGGCTGTCGATCATGGGCGTCGAGGCGGTCGAGGAGCTGAGCTGACATGGCGGACGAGATGCACCTGCGGCACGAGGACCGGCTGCCTTGGCTCGAGACGGTGGAACCCGAACGCCCAAAGCGCGGCGGCGCGGGCCGGGTGATCCTGCTGGTGCTGCTCGCCCTGTTGCTGTTGATGGCGATCGTGTGGGCGGTGACGCGCGTCGGTCGCCACGACGCGACCGCGCCGGGCGGCGCTCCCGGGATGATCGCGGCGCAGGACGGCGACTACAAGGTCAGGCCCGACGATCCCGGCGGGCTCAAGGTCGGGGGCGAGGGCGACAGCGCGATAGCGACCAGCACCGGCAACGGGCAGGGCGGGGCGAAGATCGATTCGCGCCAAGTACCCGAGGCTCCGATCGCGGTCAGCCGCCCGCACCCGATAGCTACCCCCGTCCATGGCGGCACGAGCGTGACAACGACGGTGCCAGGCAAGGGCGGCAAGCTCGCCGCCGCCGCCCCGGTCGCGGTGCCGCGCGCGAGCGTTCCCGGCGCGAGCTCCGGCGGGTCGCTGGTCCAGCTCGGTGCGTTCCCCACTGAGGCCAAGGCGAACACGGCGTGGAGCGCGCTCGCCAAGCGGTTCAGCTATCTCGCCCCGCTCGGCAAGGCGGTGCAACCCGCGGCGGTGAACGGTCGTCAGGTATTCCGGCTGCGCGTCAACGCGGGCAGCGCAAACGCGGCGGCTGATCTGGCGGGCAAGCTGAAGGTTGCGGGCGAGGATTGTTTCGTAACGCAGTGACGCAACGGCGGGGCAGAGTATAGCGAGGGCATGAAGCCCGTCATCTTCGGCCTTGCCGGTCCCGTGCTTACCGACGACGAACACGCCTTCTTCGCGGAGGCGCGGCCCGTCGGTTTCATCTTGTTCGGGCGAAATGTGCAGACGCGCGCACAGCTTCGCGCGCTGACCGACTCGCTGCGGGAGCTGACCGGCCGCGGGGACCTGCCGGTCCTGATCGACCAGGAGGGCGGCCCGGTTGCGCGGCTGCGTCCGCCCGAATGGCCCCCCTTTCCCGCCGGGCCCGCGTTCGACCGGCTGTACGATGCCGCGCCGATGTCGGCGATCCAGGCCGCGCGCGCGAATGGGCAGGCGCTGGGGCTGATGTTGCGCGAGGTGGGCGTCACGGTGAACTGCGCGCCGCTGCTCGACGTGGTGCAGCCGGATACGACGGAGGCGATCGCCAAGCGCGCCTACGGGGCCGACTCGATGCGCGTCGCCGCGCTCGGTCGCGCGACGCTGGAAGGGCTCGCGGCAGGCGGCGTGGTCGGCGTCGTCAAGCACATGCCCGGGCACGGTCGCGCCCGGGTCGACTCGCACCATTTGCTCCCGCGCGTGACTGCAAGCGCGGCGGAAATGGAGGTCGATCTCGAACCATTCCGCACGCTTAATGAAGCGCCTATGGGCATGACCTCGCATATCGTCTTCGATTGCTGGGACGCCGAGCAGCCCGCCACGCTCTCGTCGGTGATCATCGAGGAGCTAATCCGCGGGCGCATCGGCTTTGACGGCCTGCTCCTGACCGATGACATCGACATGAAGGCGCTGTCCGGCAACCCTGCGGACAAGGCGGCGGGGGCGATCGCGGCGGGGTGCGACGTGGTGCTCGATTGCTGGGCGCGGATGGACGAGATGCGCGCGATCGCGGAGCGGCTGGACGACATGGCCCCACGCTCGGTTGAGCGCCTCGCCAGCGCGATGGCGAGCATTGGGGAGCCCGAAGGCGACTTCGACGCGCTGATCGCGCGCCGCGACGCGTTCCTTGCGCTCGCCTGATGCAATCGCGGTGGAAAAGCCGCGTCCACACGCCTAGATAGCTTGGGAAGCAAGGAGACAAGTCATGGGTAGTTTCGGCCCGATGCACTGGATCATTTTCGCGATCGTGCTGGTGCTGGTGCTCGGCGGCGGCCGATTCTCCAACATGATGGGCGACGTCGCCAAGGGCGTGAAGCAGTTCAAGAAGGGCATGGCGGAGGACGACGAGGCCGTCGTCAAGCGCGACCCTGCCCGCATCGAGACGCGCGGCGCGGTGGAGCCGGTCATCAACCGCGAGACGGTCGTGACGCGCGACGGCGAGAAGCTCCGCGAAGAGCGCTGACGCGCGCACGGAGGCTCGCCGGTGTTCGAACCCCAAGAATTGCTGGTACTCGGGGTGGTGGCGCTGCTGGTCATCCCGCCGAAGGACCTGCCACGCGCGATGCGCGTCGCCGGGCATTGGGTGGGCAAGGCGCGCGGCGTCGCGCGGCAGTTCCGCTCAGGCTTCGACGAGATGATCCGCGAGTCGGAGCTGGCTGAGATGGAAAAGCGCTGGGCGGCGGAGAACGAGCGCATCCTGCGCGAGCATCCCTTCCAAACGCACGAGGACAAGACCGGCGCGTCCGTGGTCGTCGAGAAGCCGGTGGTCGAGCCCGCGCCGGGTCACGCCTCCGCACCCGGAGCGGCTGACGGCCCCGTCAACTCGTGAGCGACGAACTCGACGACAGCCGCGCGCCGTTGCTCGAACACCTTGTCGAGCTGCGCCGGCGGTTGCTGTTCAGCCTGATAGCGTTCGCGCTGTGTTTCGTGGTATGTTTGTATTTCGCGGAGGACATCTTCGGGCTGCTGGTCCAGCCGCTTGTGCGCGCGGGCCAAAAGAAGGTCTATTTCACCGCGCTGTTCGAGGCCTTCTTCGTACAGATCAAGGTGGCGCTGTTCGCTGGCGGGATGCTCGCCTTTCCGGTGATCTCAAACCAGTTATGGCAGTTCGTCGCGCCTGGGCTGTACCGTAAAGAGAGGCGGGCGCTGTTGCCGTTCCTGCTGATGACGCCCGTGCTGTTCGCGATGGGCGCGGCGATGGCCTATTTCGTCGCGATCCCGGCAGCGCTTCGCTTTCTGCTCAGTTACCAGCGCCCGGTAGGCGGCATTTCGCAGGAGGCGCTGCCGGCGGTGGGGAATTACCTGTCGTTGGTGATGCAGTTCCTGTTCGCGTTCGGGATCGCGTTCCTGTTGCCGGTGCTGCTGATGCTGCTCGAACGCGCGGGCGTCGTTACGCGCAAGCAGCTCGCGGGGGCGCGGCGCTATGCGATCATCGGCTGTTTCGGCGTCGCGCTGGTGCTCGCGCCGCCCGATGCGGGGTCGATGATCCTGCTCGCGGTGCCGTTGTGTATTCTGTATGAGGCGGCGCTGATCGGCATCTGGTTCACCGAGCGGCGCCGCGCGAAGGAGCCCGCAGTGGTGGTCGGGGCGGAGTAGCGCGCCGCCATCGTCCTGTTCGCGACCCGCGACATACATCTGCGCAGATACGTTAAAGGCCCGGAAACGTCACCAGGGGGAGGGGTGAGCGCTTCCGGGCCTATGTCGTGGACCGCGAGAGCGGGGGGGGGCTCTGGGGCCGCGGTCCGAAAGTGATAACTGCGCTGGCGACAAGCGGTTCCGCGCCCACCAAGAAAAATTGTCGGTCGTCAGTCCCTGCACACCACGGCGATCGCGATCTCGTACGCACCGGTCACGGGATCATGGTGCAGCTTGGAGCGGAGCTGGCGCGAAAGCCCCTCCAGCACCCGGCCGTAACGCTGCATCACCGCCGCCTTGAAAATGTCGTCATCCCTCAGCGCGCGCGCGGACACACGCAGCACCGCGCGGGTGGCGTCCTCGCCCGGCTTGACCAATATCCGCAGCTGCGGCGCGCTTTCCACCGTCATCGCCAGCTCCACCATCTCCGTCACCAGAAAAGCGATCGCAACACCAACGTCCTGGTTGACGTAGAACGGGTCGACGTCGAGCGTGATGCCGAGCTGCGCCGCGTCGTCGGACGCGGTGGCGCGGATGTTGGAGGCGAGCTCGCCCAGCATCGACCGGAGCGACAGCCCGCGATTGACCTCGGCTTCCGCGAAATGGTTGCGGTGGACGACCGCCAGCGCATCCACGCGGCGCTGGATCGTCGCATAGGCCTCCGCAGCGCCATCCCCGCCCGACCCGCGGGAATGGATGTTGATGAGGCTGGAGATCACCTGAAGGTTGTTCTTGACCCGATGGTGGACCTCGCGGGTCAGCTTGGTCTGGCGGACGAGCCCTTCCGCCAGCCCCGCTTCGTGGAGCGCCACCGTGCGGCTGATTGCGCTGAACGTCTCGCCCAGGTCGCGGATTTCCTGCGCGGGGATGGTACGGGTGTCGCCCGGGTCGATCACGGAACCGGGATGATATGAGGCGACGCTCGCGCGCAACCGGCGCAGCGGGCGGATCAACAGCGCATCCACGACGAACCAGCCGATCGCCGCCGCGGCCGCCCACATCAACAGCGGCAAGGACAACGCAACCAGCACCGCCCAGGTGATCGGCGCGCTTCGGACCTGCATCTC
>CALMGC010000297.1 GCA_937863505.1 uncultured Sphingomonadales bacterium
GCCGTTTCGCAAGGCGCGGGGATTGGGGTGGGTCCGATGAAGCCGAGCCAGCGGTCGAGCATGTCGCCCACCCGCTTCGCCGCCAGCCGGTCCGTCAGGCCGAGATGTACCACATTCTCGCGGCCCAACGCCAATGACAATATGGGGCGCTCGACCGGGAGCGCCAAGCCCCGCAAGCCTTCGCCCTCGCGCCCCGAACCGACGCGCCACGCCTGCGCCAGCCGCCGCATCCCGTCCTCGCCCGCGTCGGCGGCATGGTACAGCGCATGGAGCTTGCCCGCGCGCGCCGCATCCGCGATCCGATCGGTGCCGGTGAGCAGATTGCCGCTCTTCGCCTCCAGCCCCAGCCGGTCGAGCGTCGCGCGCCGCAGCGCCTCCTCGACCAGCGCGGGTAGGTCGGGCGAGAGCGTGAACTCCCCCGTCTTGAACGCGCGCGAGAGCGCCCCGCGCAGCTTGCCCTTGGCGAGCGCCGCTTCCAGCTCCGCGCGCGTCACGCCGATCCATGCCCCCCGCCCCGGCGCCTTGGCGCGCACGTCGGGCAGCACCCGACCGTCCGGGCCGAGCGCGAGCCGGATCAGCGCCGCGCGGGCTGCGCGGTCGCGGGTGAGGATGCAGGAGCGGACGGGGTCGCCCCCGTCCACCGCCGCGTCGTCCGTGGGGTCGGCTACCGCCTCATTGCGCCGGGTCCGCATGTGCGACCTCCCCGGCATCGACTGTGTCCGCAGGCTCGTCCTCAAACCAATGCGCGCGGGCGGCCATGATGATCTCGTTGCCCTGCTCTTCTGACAGGCCATAGCTGCCGAGCACGCCGCCCTTGTCCTCGGGCCGCTTGGGAGGCTGCGGCCCTTCGGCGCGGCGGCGCGGCTCGATGCGCTTCTTCTGCACCAGCTCGTCCGTCGCGAGGTCGGCCAAGTCGTCGAGCGTCTTGATTCCCGCCTTGCCCAGCGTGACCAGCATCGCCTCGGTCAGGTACGGGATCGTCGTCAGGTCGTCGGACACGCCCAGCGCCTGCCGCTCCTCGCGGTTCGCCTGTTCGCGCCGCTCCAGCGCCTCCTGCGCGCGCTCCTGCAACTCGCCCGCCAAGTCCTCGTCGAAGCCCTCGATCGCCGCCAGCTCATCGAGCTCGACATAGGCGACCTCCTCGAGCGAGGTGAAGCCCTCGGCCACCAGCAGCTGCGACAGCGTCTCGTCGACATCGAGCTCGTTCTGGAACAGCTCGGTGTTGGTGGTGAACTCGCGCTGGCGCTTCTCGCTCGCGTCCTGCTCGGTCAGGATGTCGATCGCCTTGCCGGTCAGCTGGCTGGCAAGGCGGACATTCTGCCCGCGCCGCCCGATCGCGAGGGAAAGCTGATCGTCGGGCACCACCACCTCGATCCGGTCCTCCTCCTCGTCGATCACGACGCGCGACACGGACGCGGGCTGGAGCGCGTTGACGACGAAGGTGGCGGTGTCGACCGACCAGGGGATGATGTCGATCTTCTCGCCCTGCATCTCCTGCACGACGGCCTGCACGCGGCTGCCCTTCATGCCGACGCACGCGCCGACCGGGTCGATGGAGGAGTCGCGGCTGATCACCCCGATCTTGGCGCGGCTTCCAGGGTCCCGCGCGGCCGCCATGATGGTGATGATCCCGTCATAGATTTCGGGCACCTCCTGCGCGAACAGCTTCTTCATGAAGTCGGGATGCGCGCGGGACAGGAAGATTTGCGGCCCGCGGTTCTCGCGCACCACCTTGAGGATGAGGCTGCGGATGCGGTCGTTGACGCGCACCACCTCGCGCGGAATCTGCGCGTCGCGGCGGATGACGCCCTCCGCGCGGCCGAGGTCGACGACGATGTGCCCGAACTCGACCCGCTTGACGACGCCGGTGATGATCTCGCCGACGCGGTCCTTGAACTCGCCGTACTGCCGCTCGCGCTCGGCGTCGCGCACCTTCTGGAAGATGATCTGCTTCGACGCCTGCGCCTGAATACGCCCGAACTCGATCGGGGGCAGCGGGTCGACGATATAGTCGCCGACGGTCGCCCCCGGTTGCAGCTTCTGCGCCTGCGCGACGTCCATCTGCGTGAAGTAGTTGTCCACCGCCTCGACCACCTCGACGACGCGCCACAGGCGGAGGTCGCCGGTTTGCGGGTCGAGCTTGGCGCGAATGTCGTTCTCCGCGCCATAGCGGTTCTTGGCCGCGCGCTGGATCGCGTCCTCCATCGCCT
This sequence comes from uncultured Sphingomonadales bacterium, assembly GCA_937863505.1. GTDB lineage: Bacteria > Pseudomonadota > Alphaproteobacteria > Sphingomonadales > Sphingomonadaceae > Sphingomonas. The sequence goes on from CALMGC010000297.1 coordinate 2,211, forward strand.
CGATGACGATGCCGCGGTCGATCATCTTCTCCGTCGCGACGGAGTTCGCGATCGCGATCAGCTCGGCGCGGTTGGCGGTGGCGATGCCGGTGGAGGCGCCAGAAAAATTCGGGGCGGCCATCAGTTCAGTTCCTCTGCTTCGGCGTCATCCGCCGGTTCGTCTTCGAGTTCTTCCGCCCCTTCGGCGGAGAGCGGCTGTGTCGCGGCGATCAGCTTGTCGGTGAGCACCAGCTTGGCGTCGGCGATCCGGTCGAAGGGCAGATAGGCGTGGCTGTCGCGACCAAGGTCGATCGCCACCACACCTTCCGGGTCGACCCCGGCGAGCACGCCCTTGAACTGCTTGCGCCCATCCATCGGCTCGGCGAGCGTGACGCGCGCCTCATGCCCGCGCCAGTCGGTGAAATCTTGAAGGCGCGTCAGCGGTCGGTCGATGCCGGGGCTGCTCACCTCCAGCCGATATTCGCCCTCGATCGGGTCCGCCTCGTCGAGCCGGTCGGACACGCGACGCGACAGTTCGGCGCAGTCGTCGATCGTCAGCTGACGCGTGTCGGGCCGCTCGGCCATCACCTGCAGCGTGGCGCCGCCCGCCGCGCCGAACAGCCGGACGCGCACCAGCGCGAAGCCGAGCGCGCGCGCTTCGGGTTCGATCAGCTCGGTCAACGCGGCGATGTCCGCCAAATCACTTGCCTCCCAAACACACCGGCGCGCCGCCGGAGCCCGAAGGCACCGACCTCGACACCACCAGCGATGTAGAGAACGCATTGGCCCCATAGCGGAGCCCCGACCACACGGCAAGCGCCGTTGAACATGAGGAGCGGGCCGTGCTCGACCCGCTGTCCAGCCCTCAGAAGTGGAACGTCACCGCGCCGCGATAGCTCTGGTTGCTGACGCCATTGCGCTCCACCGTGGTGTCGGCGGCGACCGACAGGTCGACCCCGCGCGTCCGCACGGTTAACCCGCCGGAGATCTCGTCCCAGTCATGGTCTTGCCTGTTGAGCGCGAACACCGCGCCCGGACCGAACCCACCGGTGAAGTTGGCGACGAACGCGCGGGGCCGGTCGAGGAAATCGTGGACGTAATAGGTCGACAGATACGGCTTGATCCGGTCGCCGCCGCCGAGCCTCAGCCCCGCCCGCCCCTCGAGGCTGGAATAATCGCGCAGATTATAGGCCAGCGCCATCGGGCCGCCGCTTTCGGCGGTGCGCGAAAAGCCGATCGTGCTGGTGCGCACCGACACGCGCGGACCGAAGGTGATCCGCCCGGCGGGCACATCGGCGGCGACGCCCAGCTCGCTCGTCAGCGCGAGCGACCGGTCGTAGTTGGTGAGCAGGTAGTTGCTGCCCACCAGACTTGCCCCGCGCACGTCGTTGATCTCGAACCCGCCCGCGGTAAGGAGTTCGTCGACCGTGAGGTGGTGGCCCGCGTCGAACTTGCCGTAGAGCGCGCCCTGGTAAAGATGCGCGCGCGATTGCTGCCCCCTTGCGACGTGGTGCCCGACAGCTGCGAGTAGGAAAAGGCGAGGCCCACCGTCGCGCGCGGGTCGGCCGCCACCTCGATGCCGCCCGCGAGATAATAACCGTCGAATCGGTCATGCCCGCCCGTCGGCACGGCGGTCGCCATCGGCTGGCTGTGCCCGTTGAGATAGCCGCCCGCGAGATCAGCGACGACGTTGTCGGGCAGCCTGGTCGCGGTCTGGATTGCCGGCTTGGGATCGGCCGCGACTTGCGCGACGAACTGCGTTCCCTGTCCCTGCCCCGCCGCGGGCTGTTACGCGGAGCTGACCGCGACGCCGTTCACATATTCCTTGCCGGTGCTGATATCCAGGCAGTCGTTCTGGAAGCACACCTTCCCGAACTTGCCGCTCGTGCCGGTGATGCCCGCGCCCGGCGCCGTGGGGATGCCGTTGACGAGCTGCCCGCCGCTGATGATCTGGTACGCGGGGTCGAGATTGGTCACCCGATGCGTCGGGTCCGTCCACGCCCTGTCGCCCGCCACCGCGCTCACATAGCGATACAGGTTGTTGGCGACGATATCGGCAATTATGCACGTAACTACGCAGGACGAACGTGGTACAGGATTCGGGACAGG
>CALMGC010000298.1 GCA_937863505.1 uncultured Sphingomonadales bacterium
GTGTCGCTGACCCGGCTTTACGGTGCGCGGCAGGCGGTGGTGGGCGCGACGGTGGTGGTGTTAGGGGTGGTGGGGATGCTGCTGCTCGGCTGGCTTGCGCGTCGTGCCGGGCAGCCGGGCAGCCTCGACGTGCTCAAGCTCTATTACCGGCGACGCTTCCCGACCGGATGGCAGCACCACGTCACCGAAACGCTGATCGCCATGACCAGCCGCGACTTCTTCGCGTTCGCGTTCGGGCTGATCATCGTCGTCGGCGCGGGCTGGACGGTGTCATGGCTGCTGGCCGGGTTCAGCGCGACGTGGCTGCTCGCGATCCTCCTCGCCATCCCCGGCGTGTTGCGCGGCCGCCGCGACGCGCCGCCGACCGCCGCCGGCAAGGGGCAGATCGTCAGGGGTATTTGAGCCGGACACTGGTTTCGGTGCCCGATCGCGGCACGGCCATGCGCACCGACGTGAAGGAGGGGATACCCAGAAAGGTCGAAGGGTTGTTCGAGAAGCCATAGCCTTCGGCGGGCAGTCCGAAGGTCGACCGGTTGAACTTCCGGTTGCCGTCCTCGTCATGATAGACCGCCAGCCCATAGGTGCCGGTGGCGGGGACATGGATGCACATCCGCGTCGTCGGCGCGGTCGCGGGGACCCGCCCCACATAGAGCGATCCGTGGTGCGCCAGGAACGTGCGGCGGTTGTCGGCATACAACGTCACCGCGATCAGCCCCTTGGCCGAGCGGACGTTGCTCACCGTGACGAACAGCCGCACATCGCTGGCGGGCCCGGTGCAGTCGTCCGCCTCCGCGGCGGCGGCGGGGGTCGCCGTCACCGCCAGCAGGGCGAGCGCGAGCGCGCCGCCGATCGTCGTCATGGTCGTCATCGGTTAGCTTCTCGCCGCGCCCCTGCCGGTGCGGAAATCCCGGGAGGGACGCCGGATTATCGAAAGATGGTGCTGCCGGTGAGGATTGAACTCACGACCTCAGCCTTACCAAGGATGCGCTCTACCACTGAGCTACGGCAGCATCGGCGGGGCGACCCGCCGGGAGCGGCGGGTAAGAGCGGCTTCGGGGACCGTTGTCAAGCCGCGCGGGGCGGCGCAAGGGCGCGGGCATGAGCGACGCGGACAGGAAGGAACGGCTCGCCCGCGCGCTGCGCGACAATCTCCGCCGGCGCAAGGCGCAGGCGCGCGAGGCCGTGCCGTCCGCGCCCGAACCGCCGTCCGACGCCTAGCGCCACTCGAACCAGGTGCCGCAATGCGCCACGATCGCGCTGCCCGCATAGGCGGCGCTGAGCGTCGCGGCGGCGACCGCGGCCCAGGCGGCGGCCCCCATCACCCGAGTGCCGAGCATTTTGACACGAGCCATGCCCTGTCCTCTCCTTCCAGCGCGGGCCCGATCACGTCGAGGACCCGTCGATGATAGGTATCAAGCCACGAAAGCTCATCCGCCGTCAATAACGCAGTATCAATGAGTTGCCGCTCGATCGGCGCAAAGGTGAGCGTTTCGAAGCCGAGCAGCGGCAAGTCGCCGCCCGCCGCCGCGCGCTTCTCGACCAGCAACAGGTTCTCGATGCGGATGCCGTATTCGCCCGGCTTGTAGTAACCGGGCTCGTTCGACAGGATCATTCCCGCCGCCAGCGGCTCCAGCGCGCCGCCGCCGGGGTAGTTGGGCGGCGCGAGCCGGGCGGGGCCCTCATGCACCGACAGATATGCGCCGACGCCGTGGCCGGTGCCGTGCGCGTAGTCGAGCCCCGCTTCCCAGAGCGGGCGGCGGGCGAAGGCATCGATCTGCGCGCCGACGGTGCCGGGCGGGAACAGCGCGGTCGCGACGGCGATATGGGCGCGCAGCACGCGGGTGAAGCGGTCGCGCATCTCCGCGCTCGCCTCGGTGACGGGGACGACGCGGGTCACGTCGGTGGTGCCGTCGGCGTACTGCCCGCCCGAGTCGATCAGGAACAGCTGGCCGGGGAGCAACGGCGCGTTCGATGCTTCGTCGACGCGGTAGTGCGGGCTCGCGCCGTGCGCGCCGGTGGCGCTGATCGTGTCGAATGACGTGTCGCGGAGCAGCCCCGTCGCTTGCCGAAACTCCAGTAGCTTAGCAGCGGCGGACAGCTCGGTGACGCCGCCCTTCCGCGCCTCCGCCTCCACCCAGCGCAGGAAGCGGCACAGCGCCGCGCCGTCGCGCGACGAGGCGGCGCGGTGGCCCGCAACCTCCGCCGGGGTCTTGCGCGCCTTGGCGTCGAGCGCGGGGTCGCGGCGGGCGAGCAGGCGCGCGCCGCCCGCTTCCAGCGCCCCGGCGACCGCCGCCGCCGACCGGTCGAGATCGACCGCGACGCGCTTGCCCGCGTAACCGGACAAAGCCGAGCCGAGCGCCGCGTAATCATGCGTCCGGATCGCATTGCCGAGATGCTGGACCACCGCGTCCGTCAGCTTTTCGGGTGCGACGAACAGGTCGGCGGTGCCGTCCGCGTGGACGAGCAGGTGCCCGCGGGCGACGGGCGTGTGCGCGACATCCTCGCCGCGCACGTTGAGCAGCCAGGCGACCGAGTCGAGCGCGGTCAGCACGACCGCGTCCGCGCCCTGCTCGGCCAGCCAGTCGGCGACGGCGGCGCGCTTGGCGGCGCTGCTGGCTCCGGCGAGCGCGTCGGGGTGGACCGCGAGCGGGGCGGGGGAGGGGAGGGGGCGGTCCGCCCACACCGCGTCGACGGGGTTGTCCTCGACCGCGACCAGTTCGGTCCCCCGCCCGGCGAGGGCGGCGCGCGCCTGCTCCACCCAGGGGCGGGTGTGGAGCCACGGATCATAGCCGACGCGCCCGCCGGGGAGCGCATGATCTGCAAGCCAGCCTGCGACGCTGTGCTCCGGTACGCTCACAAACTGCCAGTCGGCCCCATCGACCTGCTCGCGCACCTGTAGCGTGTAACGCCCGTCGGTGAAGATCGCCGCCGTGTCGCGCAGCACCACCGCCGTCCCCGCCGACCCGCCAAAGCCGGTCAGCCAGCCGAGCCGCTGCGCATACGCGCCGACATATTCGCTGCCATGCTCATCGGTGAGCGGGACCACGAAGCCGTCGAGGTCGCGCGCGGTGAGCTCGGCGCGGAGCAGGGCGAGGGGGGTGGTCATGGGGCTGGCTTAACGGCGGCGAGGGACGAGGCCAAGCGACGACCGACCCGACGAAGTCGAGGAAGTCGAGGCGTGATCGGGGGCTCTACTTCGCCCCGAGTCGTGCCGTGTCGGAGAACGCGGAAGTTCGCTAAGTTCGCTCTACGTTCGCTTCGTAACGCGCTTTCCCGCGAGGCATCGGCGCACGAGCGGGAGGAACTGTGGACGAGGCGGCGCGACATGGGCGCTAGGGTGCCAGATCGGCGGCGTGTAGGACAGCGTATGTATCGGCGATCGACAGCCACGAAAAAGGCAGCGGCCTGATTATGAGAGCGCCTGGAACAGCAACGGTGGACAGCGCCCGGCAACACGACGTCTCGCGTCGCTCGATGGCGGTGGCGGCGTTCTCGACCGCGGTGGAGTGGTACGACTTCACCTTGTACCTGTATTTCGCGACGGTGCTGTCGCGCGTGTTCTTCGGGGGTGGCGCGGCGGCGCTGGCGACCACCTTGGGCGGGTTCGCGATCGCCTATCTGCTCCGCCCGCTCGGTGCGGCGGTGTTCGGGCAGGTCGGTGACCGCTTCGGGCGGCGGCGGATGATGCTCGCGTCGATGGCGCTGATGACCGCGGCGATGCTCGCCACCGCGATGCTCCCCACGGCTGCCACGATCGGCCCCGCGGCGGGATGGCTGATGATAGCCTTGCGCTGCGTCATGGCCTTCTCGGTCGGCGGCGAATATACGGGCGTCGTCGCCTATCTCCTGGAGAGCGCGCCGGTCACCCGTCGCGGGCTGGTCACCTCCTTCGCCTCGGCGGCGAGCGAGGTCGGCGCGCTGCTCGCGGCGGGCGTCGCGGCGCTGACGGTGAGCGCGACGAACGCCGACGCGCTGGCGCATTGGGGATGGCGCATCCCGTTTCTGGTCGGCGGCGCGCTGGCGGGCGGCGTCCTCCTCGCGCGCTCGACGATGGAGGAGTCGCCCGAGTTCCTGGCGCAACGCGCGCGCGGCACGGTGCCGGCGGACCCGCTCCGCCACGCGCTCGGCCGCCACCCCGCCGCGATCGGGCGCGGGTTCGCGATCTCGGCCTTGGGGTCGATAACCTATTATCTGGGCATCAGCTATGTGCCCGCGTTCCTGTCGCGCGTCGGCGCAATGGGGGAGGGCGGGGCGTTGTGGCTGTCCACGCTCGCGGCGCTGGTGGTGATCCTGGTCACGCCGCCGGTGGGCGCGCTGTCCGACCGGGGGGGGCGGAGGCCGGTGGTGCTCGCGCTGTGCGGGGCCGCGGTGCTGGTG
>CALMGC010000299.1:0-15088 GCA_937863505.1 uncultured Sphingomonadales bacterium
CGCCTCGAAGCCGGTCGGGGCGATCCCGCCCGGCGTTCCCGCCGCGTCCGCCTCGCGCGCGTGCGCCTCGCGTTCGGCGCGCAGCTGCTCGATCAGCGCGTGGCGCTCGCCCTCCAGCCGGGGGTCGACGGGCGCGGCCTCGATCCCCGCCGCCTTGGCCGCCTTGGCCACCGCCGCGTCGAGTTCGCGCTGCGTCGTCAGCCCCAGCGTCACCGGGTCCTTGGGGGTGATGTTGGCCATGTTCCAGTGCGAGCGGTCACGGATCGCGGCGATGGTGGTGCGCGTGGTGCCGATCAGCAAGCCGATCTGCCCGTCGGTGATCTCCGGGTGGTTGCGGATGATCCAGGCGATGCCGTCGGGCTTGTCCTGCCGCTTGGACACGGGCGTATAGCGCGGTCCCTTGGTGCGGCGGACCTGCTCGGGGCCCTTGATGATCCGCAGCTTGTGGTTCGGATCGGCCTGCCCGCGATCGATCTCATCCTGCGTCAGCTCGTGCGCGCGAACCGGGTCGCGCCCGGTCAGCTTGGAGGTGGCGGTGTCGTCCGCGATCGCCTGCACCTCCAGGATGTGCAGCCCGCAGAACTCGGCGATCTGGTCGAACGAGAGCGAGGTGTTGTCGACCATCCAGGAAGCGGTCGCATGAGGCATGAGCGGCTGGGCCACGGGATGAACTCCGAATATAAAAAGGGCCGCCCCAGCGTCGGAGCAGCCGCACTTGTTGAATGGTGTAGTGGGCGCCAACCGCTAGGGCAAGCGGCAGGAATAGCACTTGACACGTGCTCGCCTGCCCTGCTGCTGGCACTGGTTGGTCTTAGGACCCATCCGTTTCGCACGTCATTTCGTTCCAACCAACATTCGGGTGATCACGATGCCCGACGTTGCTCACATGACCAGCCGTCAAAAGCTTGAATTGGCGATGCGACGCGCAGGCCCGTACATGAAGCCGGAGGCGCGCGAGGCGATGGCGAGTATGCTGACGCCTGCCTCGCTTGCCATCGTGACCGCCACCCTCATCATCTGGGCTGGATCGCACGCCTTCGTTGTCGGCGAGATCGTTGACGTCATTCTGGTGTGTATCGGTGCCGTCACCGTCGGCCTGTCTTTCTATGACGGCGCCCGCGAGGTGAAGGACTTTGCGGTGGCAGCTACCGGGGCCAGATCGGACGCCGGCATCGACGTGGCGGCCCGGCATTTCGCGCGAGCCGCGACCATCTTGGGCATCACCCTCCTCCAAGCTGTCTTGCTTCACGGCCAGGCGCGGACGTTGCGGCTGCGCGGCAGGCCCCGGCTGTACCAGATCGAAAGCAAGAATCCACCGGAACTCAACAGCCGCCTCAAAATCAAGCGGCCCAAAAAGCTATTCAATCCGTATACGAAAGAGCCGATTTCAGCACTGGTGGATGAATGGGGAACTACTATTGAAATCTCCCGCGACCAGCCTTTGTCTCAGCAACGGATCGCTCTATTGCACGAGATAGCACATAGATATCTCATACCGCGTGCAGGAATGCTGCGCGAAATACGAAACGAAGCGCGGATTGCTGGATACGGATACACTGTCCTTCTTCGTTACCTGGAAGAAGCGTTGGCCGAAGGATATGCACAGCTCAGGAGAAACGGTCTGCTCAGCGCAGTGAAAGCTTTGTATTACCCGTTAAAACAACCCATGGAGGATGGCGACCCGAACGGCGAAGCCTATGTGACTATTGCTCATATTTATAAGGAGGGAAAGATACTCGGCACCATTATGCTTGGTGGCAATCGCTTCTACGTGTCGATCACTCACATGTCCAATCGTCACAGGCCCGCCAGCAGCTAGGCGTACGATTTTCTCTGGTTGGCCGTGCCAGGCTCACGAACCCGCCGGCCGCCCCGCGTCACGCCGCCAGCGGCACGTGCCCGGGCTGCGCCGCCACCCGCGCAAGCCAAGCGGTAATAGTGGCGTAGCGCGACAGGTCGAACCCGCCCTCCTCCGCGACGTGGGTGTAAGCGTAGAGCGCGATGTCGGCGAGGCTGAACGCGCCGCCCGCCATCCACTCTACCTGCGCGAGGTGCCGGTCCATGAGCGCCAGCGCCGCTTCTCCCGCCGCCTGCTTGGGAGCAATCGCGTCGCGTTGCGCCGAGGTGAGCCGATTCTCGCCGATGATCGAGCGCCAGAAGCGCAAGGTCGCGATGTTGGGCTCGTGGCTGTACTGCTCCCAGAACAGCCATCGCAGCATGTCGGCCCGCGCGAACGGGTCGGATGAAATCAGCGCGGAGCCGTCCGCCAGGAACCAGCACGCGGCGTTGCTTTCGGGCAGGAACCGCTCGCCGACTTGCAACACCGGAATGCGCCCGTTCGCGTCTACGGTGGTGAGGAACGCCGGCGTCCGCGTCTCGCCGGCGAGGATGTCGTAATCGCGCAAGGTCAGGGCCTTGCCGAGGTGCGCGGCGGTGAGGCGGACTTTGTAGCAATTGCCGGACGGCGCGTATTGGTGAAGGGTGAAGTTCATCGGCCTGCTCCTGTCCCGTCGGTCAGATGATGCCCAGCACCGCGCGGCGATGCGCCTGAAAGCGCAGCTCCAGCCACACCGCCAGCCCGGCTGCGGCGAGCGCCAGCAGGCCCCAGCTGTGTTTCCAGAACGGAAACAACCAGCCGCGCTCCAGTTTCTCGCCCGCCTGCCGGTCGAGTGCGGCAAGCTGCTCGTCCGAGATCGGGGTCGCCTGCGTGCTGGACAGCCCCGGGATCGCCACCACGAACCCGAGCTCGGTATAGCCGAATAGCGGAAGCCCCAGGATGGTGACCTCCCGCACCGAATAGCCCAGCACCGGATAGTCCTGTGCTCTCGCCGCTCCCGCGGATGCGACGAACCTCGTCAGGAACGATGCGCGTTGCGGCACCCAATAGGGGTAGACCACGACCTCCCGCGCCAGTTCGGCGCGGTCGACGCTGGCGGGCAGCTCGGCCACCCGGTCGATGCGCGGGCTGTTGCTCAGCATCAGCGGTCGCCCGGTGAACAGGATGCCCGACCCGATCATCATCACGATTGCGGCGAGCAGGACCGCCTGGAGCGTCGGTCGGCGTGGTTCATCCTCGAACAGATCGTGCATGGTCTTCCCCCGCGCGGTCCCCACCGCGTGTCACCGGCTTAGCGGGCGATCTCGCCTATCGCCAGCACCACCTTGCCCACATGCTCCCCCGCCTCCACCCGGCGATGCGCGTCCGCCGCCTCCGCCAGCGGATAGACGCGGTCGATCACCGGCTTGAGCCGCCCCGCCTCCACATGCGGCCACACCGTGCGCGCGAGTTCGTCGGCGACCAGCGTCTTGAACGCGACCGAGCGCGGGCGGAGCGTCGAGCCGGTCAGCGTGAAGCGGCGGCGCATGATATCGAACAGCGGCACCTCCGCCGTCAGCCCGCGCTGCACCGCGATGGAGACGTGGCGACCGTCCTCGGCGAGGCATTGCAGGTTGCGGGGCACGTAATCGCCGCCTACCATGTCGAGCACCGCCGCGACGCCCTTGCCCCCGGTCGCCTCTCCGACGCGCGCGACGAAGTCCTCCGTCCGGTAGTTGATCGCCTCCGCCGCGCCGAGCGCCAGCGCCGCGTCCCGCTTCGCATCCGAGCCGACGGTCACGATCGCGGTGATGCCGAAAAGCCTGCACAGCGCGATCGCCATCGTGCCGATGCCGCTGGTGCCGCCATGGATCAGCACCGTGTCACCTTCGGTCGCATAGGCGCGCTCGAACAGGTTGGTCCACACGGTGAACAGCGTCTCGGGCATCGCCGCCGCCTCCACCATCGACAGCGCCTCGGGCACCGGCAGGCACTGACCGAAAGGCGCGACCGCATACTCGGCCTGCGCGCCGCCGTTGACCAGCGCGCAGACCGGCTGGCCGATCTGGATCGGGTCGACGCCATCGCCCATCGCGACCACCTCGCCCGCCAGCTCCAGCCCCAGGATCGTCGAGGCGCCCGGCGGCGGCGGGTAGTACCCGGCGCGCTGCATCAGCTCGGGCCGGTTGACCCCGGCGGCATGGACGCGGACCAGCACCTGGCCTTCGCCCGGCGTCGGCACCGGGCGCTCGACGGGCACCAGCACCTCCGGCCCGCCGGGCGTGGCGGGATCGAGCGCGAGCATCGTCGTCGGTATCGCGGTCATCTACGCCTCCCCTAGCGCGCGGCCTCCTCGCCCCGGCAACCGCGGCTGCGTCCTGCCCGTTCTCGCGCGCAAGGGAAATGCAAAAATGCGGCCATGTCCGCGCGCCCATTGACATCGTTAACGCGGGGGCGGACGCTGCCCCGCATGGACATGGACGACCACCTGCCGCTTCGTTCCGGCGACCATGTCGGCGAGGCCGCGCGGCAGGACCTCGACGCGCTCTCGGTCGAGGAGCTGGAGGCGCGCATCGCCGCGCTGGAGGCGGAGATTGCGCGCACGAAGCGCAGGCTTGAATACGCCGTTAACCATCGCGCAAGCGCCGACGCGCTATTTCGGCAATGATTGGAGCGGGCCCGCATTTGTACCCTGAAGCAAGGGCGCTTGATGCGGGCGCGGCGGCTCCCGACATAGGCGTTAACGGGTTGCCCGGGCACCCGTCTGGAGTATTTTGAATGCCCTCCTTCGCTTCCGCCCTTGAAACCACGCTGCACAAGGCGCTCGAGGCCGCGTCCAACCGCCGCCACGAATATGCTACGCTCGAGCACCTCCTGCTCGCGCTGGTCGACGATGAGCACGCATCCAAGGTGATGGGTTCGTGCGGGGTCGATCTTGGCGAGCTCAAGACCACCGTGGCGCATTATCTCGACACCGAGCTCGACGCGCTCAAGGTGTCCGCGGCGACCGACCCCTCGCCCACCAGCGGTTTCCAGCGTGTCGTCCAGCGCGCGATCCTTCACGTCCAGTCCTCGGGCCGCGACGAGGTGACGGGCGCGAACGTGCTCGTTGCGCTCTTCTCCGAGCGTGAATCCTACGCCGTCTATTTCCTCCAGCAACAGGACATGAGCCGTCTCGATGCGGTCAGCTATATCAGCCATGGCGTCGGCAAGGGCGGCACGCCTGAGACGCGCGACGTGAAGGGCGCGGAGGAAGAGAAGCCCGCCAAGGGCGACAACGCCAAGGGCAAGGGCGAGAGCGCGCTCAAGCAGTTCTGCGTCGACCTCAACGAAAAGGCGAAGAACGGCAAGGTCGATCCGCTGATCGGCCGCTCGGCGGAGGTCGATCGCACGGTGCAGATCCTCTGCCGCCGGTCGAAGAACAACCCGCTCTATGTGGGCGACCCCGGCGTCGGCAAGACCGCGATCGCCGAAGGGCTCGCGCGCAAGATCATCGAGGGCAATGTGCCCGAGGTGCTGCTGCCCGCCGTGATCTACTCGCTCGACATGGGCTCCTTGCTCGCGGGTACGCGGTATCGCGGTGATTTCGAGGAGCGGCTGAAGGCGGTCGTCAACGAGCTGGAGAAGCTGCCCCACGCCGTCCTCTTCATCGACGAGATCCACACGGTGATCGGCGCGGGCGCGACCAGCGGCGGGGCGATGGACGCGAGCAACCTGCTCAAGCCCGCTTTGTCGGGCGGCACGATCCGCTGCATCGGTAGCACCACCTACAAGGAGTTCCGCAACCATTTCGAAAAGGACCGCGCGCTGCTGCGCCGGTTCCAGAAAATCGACGTCAACGAGCCGACGATCGAGGACACGATCAAGATCCTCGCAGGCTTGCGCTCCGCGTTTGAGGACCACCACTCGGTCAAATACACGCCCGACGCGATCAAGTCGGCGGTGGAGCTGTCCGCGCGGTACATCAACGACCGCAAGCTGCCCGACAAGGCGATCGACGTGATCGACGAGGTCGGCGCGATGCAGATGCTGGTGCCGCTCGCCAAGCGTAAGAAGACGATCACCACCAAGGAGATCGAGCAGGTCATCGCGACCATGGCGCGCATTCCGCCGAAGAGCGTCTCGACCGACGACAAGCTCGCGCTGGCGACGCTGGAGACCGACCTCAAGCGCGTGGTGTTCGGCCAGAACGCCGCGATCGAGAAGCTGGCGAGCGCGATCAAGCTCGCCCGCGCAGGGCTGCGCGAGCCGGAGAAGCCGATCGGCAACTATCTGTTCACCGGCCCCACCGGCGTCGGCAAGACGGAGGTCGCCAAGCAGCTGTCGTCGATCCTCGGCATCCCGCTCCAGCGCTTCGACATGAGCGAGTATATGGAGCGGCACTCGGTCAGCCGCCTGATCGGTGCGCCCCCGGGCTATGTCGGCTTCGATCAGGGCGGGCTCCTGACCGACGCGGTCGACCAGAACCCGCATTGCGTGCTGCTGCTCGACGAAATCGAGAAGGCGCATCCGGACCTGTTCAACATCCTCCTGCAGGTGATGGACAATGGCCGGCTCACCGACCAGCACGGCAAGACCGTTGATTTCCGCAACGTCATCCTGATCATGACGACCAATGCGGGCGCGTCCGACATGGCGCGCGAGACGCTCGGCTTCGGCAATCTCAGCCGCGAGGGAGAGGACGAGCAGGCGGTCACGAGGCTGTTCACGCCCGAGTTCCGCAACCGTCTCGATGCGATCGTGCCATTCGGCTATCTCCCGCCGGAAGTGGTCGCGCGGGTGGTGGAGAAGTTTATTCTCCAGCTCGAACTCCAGCTCGCCGATCGTCAGGTGCATATCAGCCTCGACGACGCGTCGAAGAGCTGGCTGACCGAGAAGGGCTATGACAAGATGTACGGCGCGCGGCCGATGGGGCGGTTGATCCAGGAGAAGATCAAGCAGCCGCTCGCCGAGGAATTGCTGTTTGGTAAGCTGGTCCATGGCGGCGAGGTCAACGTGCACATGAAGGACGGTACGCTCGCGTTCGAGATCACCCCCGCCGCACCAAAAAAGGCGAAGAAGGGCGGCAAGGCGGTCCCTGCCAAGGCGGACTGAACGACACGGGGCCGGGGCTGACGCTCCGGCCCGTTTACCGTCCGTTTGCCATCGCGCGTTAAACGGGAAGGATGGCGCGACGCGCATCCTTTCTCTGGTTCCTGGTCGGCCTGCTGCTCGCCGGGTTTGGCGCGCCCGCCCGTGCCGCGCCCATTCTCGGCCAGCCGCTCTCGCTCTGCGTTGCGCGCGCGCTGCCCGGTGACCACGCGGGCGCGATGTTCGATGCCGCCGCGCGCTTCGATTGCCATACACCTCAGCGCGCGTGGGGGCCGGGCGATTACTGGCTGCTCGCGCGCGCGCTCCCCGCGCGCGTCGGCGAGGAGAGGCATTGGCACCTCCGCTTCGCCAGCCTGTGGCAGCGGCGTGTTGATGTGGTCGCGCGCTTCGCCGATGGCTCGTTCCACCATGTCGCGCTTGATGGCGTGGGCATCTCTCGCCACCTGCGTCCGGGCGCGATGGTTGAGGTGGAGCCGCCGACCCGCGTCGCCCCGCTGACCGGGTTGCTTTGGCATGTCGAGGGCGCGGCCAATCTGCGCGGCATCGTCCGGGGGCCGCTGCTCGCCACCGAGCAGCAGGCGTTCGCCGCCGACCTCACCATGACCGCGATCTACGCCGGGTTCGCCGCGCTGTGTCTGACGCTGTTGGTTTACAATCTAGCACTGCTGCTCGCGATGCGGCACCGGTTCCAGATCGCCTATTGCGTGATGGTCGCCGCCCTGCTCGGCTATTCGCTGTCGAGCTCGGGCGCGCTCGCCTGGATCCTGCCGGGTCTGGCCAACAACGACCGGATGCGCATCAACTATCTCATGCTCGCACTCTCCGGCTCGGAGGCGCTGGTGTTCGCGCGCTTCTTCTTTGAGCCGCGCGTGTTCGCGGGCTGGCTTGCGCGCGCGGTGCCGGTGATCGTCGCGGGCCAGCTCGCCGCGGCGCTGCTGTACCTCTTTGTGGCGCCTGTCGGGATCGGGTTGATCGACCGGCTATATTGCTGGTCGCTCGTGCCGCTGCTCGCGATGGTGGTGCCGGTGCTGTGGCGCGCGTGGCGGCTGAGGAGCGAAGTCCGCTGGCTGTTCGCGCTCGCCTGGAGCGCGCCCGTGCTGATGAGCGCGCTGCGCACCGCCGTCGGTTTCGGGTTGCTGCCCTGGAGCTTGCTGGTCGATCAGTCGACGGTGGTGTCGATGAGCCTGGAGGCGCTGCTGTCGAGCGTCGCCGTCGCCTACCGCATTCGCCTGATCGCGCGTGAGCGCGACCGCGCGCGGGAAGGCGAGGTCCGCGCGCTGCTGCTTGCGGACACCGACCCGCTGACCGGGCTGCTCAACCGCCGCGCGTTCCTGCGCCACGCGATCGGGCGCGCGGGCGAGCAGGCATTGGCCCTTGCCGATGTCGATCATTTCAAGGGTGTCAACGACGCGCTCGGCCACGACGGCGGCGACGAAGTGCTCCGCCTCGTCGCGCGCGCTCTCCGCGCCGCCGCGCCGCCGGGCGCGTTGGTCGCGCGGATCGGCGGCGAGGAGTTTGCGGTACTCGGCACTGCCGACGCCCCGCCCGACCCCGAGACGCTGCTGGCGACGGTGCGCGGCCAACGGATGCCGTTCGATCTCGACGTCACCATTAGCCTGGGCACCTGCGCGGGGCCGCTCGGCGACGAGGCCGCCTGGAAGATGCTGTACCGCCGCGCCGATGCCGCGCTGTTCGCCGCCAAGGCGGGTGGGCGGGACCGGGCGCGCGGCGCCGACCTTTGCGCGCGGGTGGCCTGAGTAACCTGGATCACCGTGCCCCGCTCGCTCCTAATGGGCGTTCTTGACCCTCATTATGCGCCTGCGCCATAGGCCGGCGATGGACTCCGCCGCTGCCCCGCCCTCGTTCGAGGACGCGCTCAAGGAACTCGAGCGCATCGTCGGGCGCCTGGAAAGCGGCGACGCGACCTTGCAGGAGTCGATCGACCTGTTCGAGCGCGGTCAACTGCTCCGCCGCGCCTGCGGCGAACGGCTCGACGCGGCGCAGGCGCGGATCGAGGCGATCCGGGTCGACGGCGAGGGCCGCGCGGCCGGAACGCAGCCCTTCGCCGCGGCATGAGCACGATGATTTCCGCTCCCGACCAGTCGCTCGACGCCGCGATGGCGTATTGCTCGGGCGAGGTGGACCGGCTGTTCGACCATTTCCTCGCCATCCCCGACGACCCGCGCGCGGATCTGTACCGCGCGATGCGCCACGCCGCGATCGGCGGCGGCAAGCGGCTGCGCCCGTTGCTGCTGATGAGCACCGCGCGGATGTTCGCGGTCGATGAGCGGTGCGCGGCGCGCGCGGCGGTCGCGCTCGAGTCGATCCATGTCTACTCGCTGATCCACGACGACCTGCCCGCGATGGACGATGACGACCTTCGCCGCGGCAAGCCCACCGTTCACAAGGCCTATGACGAGGCGACCGCGATCCTGGCGGGCGACTGCCTACACGCGCTCGCGTTCGAGATCCTTGCCGACCCAGCGACGCATCCCGACCCGTTCGTCCGTGCGGAGCTGGTGTTCGATCTTGCGCGCGCCGCCGGGCCGTCGGGCATGGCGGGCGGGCAGGCGATGGACCTGGAAGCGGAGCGCTCGACCTTCGACCTGCCCACCGTCACCCGGCTACAGGCGATGAAGACCGGCGCGCTGATCGCCGCCGCGGTCGAGGCGGGCGCGATCCTCGGCCGCGTGCCGCCGGAGGGGCGCACGCATCTGCGCGGCTACGCGCGCGACCTCGGGCTCGCCTTTCAGATCGCCGACGACCTGCTCGATGCGGAAGGGGACGAGGCGGCGGTCGGCAAGGCGCTGCGCAAGGACGAGGGTGCGGGCAAGGAGACGTTCCTGTCGCTCCTCGGCCCCGACCGCGCGCGCGCGCAGTCGCGGATGCTGGTCGAGCAGGCGGTCGAGCACCTGCGCGGCTATGGCGCGGAAGCGGACCTGCTGCGCGAGGTGGCGCGCTTCACGCTGGCGCGCGACCGGTGACTCGCATCGGCGTCTACCCCGGCACCTTTGACCCGATCACGCTCGGGCACCTGTCGATCATCCGCCGGGCTACGAAGCTGGTCGACCGGCTCATCATCGGCGTCACCACCAACCCGTCCAAATCGCCGCTGTTCACCCTGGAGGAGCGGCTCGCCACCGTCGCGCGTGAGGTCGAGCGTTTCTCCGCCGACATCCGCGTCGTCGCGTACAACTCGCTGCTGATGGACTTCGCCGATCGAGAGGGCGCGTCGGTGATCGTGCGCGGCCTTCGCGCGCTGACCGACTTCGAATACGAGTATCAGATGGCGGGGATGAACCAGCAGCTGAACGACCGGGTCGAGACCGTTTTCCTGATGGCGGACGCCGCCTTGCAGCCGATCGCCTCGACGCTGGTGAAGGAGATCGCGCGGTTCGGGGGCGACATCTCGAAGTTCGTCTCCCCGGGCGTCCGCAACGAGGTCATCGCCAAGCTGACACCGCGCGCATGACGGTTCAGTTTGCCGCAAGCGAGCGCCGTGTCTAAATCGCGCCACCTTTCCAGAGCAGATACCGACCCATGAAGTTTTCCTTGTCGTTGCTGGGCAGCATCGCCCTTGCCTCCCCCGCGCTTGCTCAGACCCCTGCCGACCAGCCCGCGCCCGCCACGGCCCCAGCCGTCGCGCAACCCGCCTATGGCGATCTCAGCAACGAATGGGTGCTTGACCTGTCGACTGGCGGGCGGGTGCTGATCATGCTCCGCCCCGACATGGCGCCGCAGATGGTCGCGCGCGTGAAGACGCTGACCCGCCAGCATTTCTATGACGGGCTAGCGTTCCACCGCGTGATCGAGGGGTTCATGGCGCAGGGCGGCGACCCCAAGGGCGACGGCACCGGCGGCTCGACGCTCCCAAACGTCCCCGCCGAGTTCAATCAGCTCCCGCATGTGCGCGGCGCGGTGGCGGCGGCGCGCGCGGAGGACAAGAACAGCGCCAACAGCCAGTTCTTCATTGTCTTTCAGCCGACGCTCAAGCTCGACCGCAAGTACACGGTGTTCGGCCGCGTGATCGACGGCATGGGCTATGTTGACACGATCCAGCGCGGCGAGCCGCCCGCCAACCCGTCGCGCATCGTCCACGCCTATGTCGCCAGCGACAACCCACCGCCTTACACGCCCGCGCCGATTACCGCGCCCGCGACGCTGCCGAGCACCGGTGCCGCGACGATCTCCGCCACGGCCGTGGCGGTGAAGCCGGCCGGTGCAAGGGCGCGTCGGCGCTGAGCCTCAACTCTTAAGCCGTTCGTGCTGAGCTTGTCGAAGCACGGGCCAAGCGCACCACGGTTGCCTGCCTCCTTCGACGCCGCCTGCGGCGTCGCTCAGGACAGGCTTCGACAAGCTCAGGACGAACGGAGACAAGGTTGAACGTCGACCTGTTCGACTTCGCGCTTCCGCCCGAGCGGATCGCGCTCCGTCCGGCAAGCCCCCGGGATACGGCCCGGTTGCTCGTGCTTGACGGCGCGGATACGCGTGACCTCCACGTCGGCGACCTGCCGTTGCAGCTCCGCCCCGGCGACCTGCTCGTGTTCAACGACACCCGTGTTATCCCCGCCCAGCTCGAGGGCAAGCGCGGCGAGGCGCGGGTCGGCGCGACGCTGCACAAGCGCGAAGGGCCGCGCCGCTGGCGCGCGTTCGTCCGCAACGCGCGGCGGGTGCGCGAGGGTGACGTGATCGACTTCGGTCACGACGTCACCGCCGTCGCGCGCGACCGAGCCGAGGATGGTAGCCTCGCGCTCGACTTTCTCGGCGACAAGCCGGTCGAGCTGCTGCTTGAGCGGGCGGGCACCACCCCGCTCCCGCCCTATATCGCAGCGCGCCGCCCGGCGGATGCGGCCGATCTCGACGACTATCAGACCATGTTCGCGCAGGAGCCCGGCGCGGTCGCCGCGCCCACCGCCGCGCTCCACTTCACCCCCGAACTGATGACGGCGCTCACCGAGCGCGGAGTGGGGCACGCGACGCTGACGCTTCATGTCGGCGCAGGGACGTTCTTGCCCGTTAAGGCGAGCGACACCACCAACCATCGAATGCATGCCGAGTGGGGCCGAATCGACGCCGCCACCGCCGATCGCCTCAACGCCGTCCGGGCAAACGGCGGGCGGGTGATCGCGGTCGGCACCACCTCGCTCCGGCTGCTCGAGTCGGCGGCGGACGAGCACGGGCTCGTCCACCCGTTCGAGGGCGACACCAGCATCTTCATCACCCCCGGCTACCATTTCCGCGCGATCGACGGCCTGCTCACCAATTTCCACCTGCCCCGCTCGACGCTGTTCATGCTGGTAGCGGCGTTGATGGGGCGCGAGCGGATGCAGGCGGCCTATGCCCATGCGATCGCGTCGGGCTATCGCTTCTACAGCTATGGCGACGCCAGCCTGCTGCTGCCCTGAAAGGCCCCGCCCGATGCGCCCGCTCGTCCCCGCCGTCCTGCTCCTTGCCGCCTTGCCCGCCGCCGCGCAGATGCGAGACGGCGGGCGGGGACGCGGCGCGCAGGCGAGCGACCAGCCTGCCCCCGATCAGCGCCCCGCCGGGGCCGAGCGCGCGACGATCTATGTCGAGCCGGTCGGCATGATGATCGCGGCGTTCGACACCGACGGCGATGGCAAGACGACGCGCGCGGAGCTCGCCGCCGGGGTCGAGCGCTCGTTTCGCGCGATCGACACGGGCGGGCGCGGACGGCTTGGCTATATCGAGTTCGCCGACTGGGCCGAGCGCTTCCTCGGCGACCGCAACGCGCTGCCTAGCCCGTTCGCGGTCGACCGCGACGGCGACAACGTCATCACCCTCCCCGAGCTCCAGACCGCGATGGCGCACGAGTTCGCCCGTTTCGACGCGGACCACGACGGCGTCGTGACGCGCGCCGAGCTGCTCACCATCCGCGACGCTCCGCTGGGCGGTGGACGGCGAGGGGAGCGCACCGGCGGCGGCGGTGCTGGGCGCGGCGGACGTCGCGGCGGCGGCGCTGGAGCATCGGGAGGCTGAACGGCCACACTTGCGCCTGCCTCGTCGGTGTTGTATGCTCATAATACACTAAAGGGGGCGAGCATGGCGGGATTGTTCTGGGCGGTCTACGCCCTGTGGTTGGCGAGCGAAGTCTGGATCCTGCAACGCGACCGCGCCCCTGCCGCAGGTGTCGCGCGCGACGCGGGCAGCCGCGGCCTGCTGATCGCCTCGATCGTCGGCGGCGTCGTGCTCGCCTTCATGCTTGCGCACGTCCGCTGGTCCGCGACGCCCTGGTCGCGCGCGGAGGCGGTGCCGGTCGGCGCGGCGCTGATGCTGGCGGGCATTGCGTTTCGGCTCTGGGCCGTCCGCACGCTGGGCGAGCATTTCCGGACGCAGGTGACATTGCTCGACCAGCATCGGCTGGTCCGCTCCGGCCCCTATGCGCGCGTTCGCCACCCGGCCTATACCGGCGCGCTGGTGACCTGTCTGGGGCTGGGCGTGTCGCTCGCCAACTGGCTATCGTTGCTGGCGATGCTGCTCATCCCGCTCGCCGGGCTCGCCTGGCGGGTGCGGGTCGAGGAGCGCGCGTTGGGCGAGCGGTTCGGGTCGGACTGGCGCGGCTATCGCGCGACGAGCTGGGCGATGCTGCCGCCGATCTGGTAACTCGACACGCCCGCGCGCGTCCGCCACAGCCCCGCGCGTGACTCGCTTCGCCTTTGCCATCCACGCCACCGACGGTCGCGCGCGCACGGGCGAAATCACGATGCGGCGCGGCGTAATCCGCACCCCGGTCTTCATGCCGGTCGGCACCGCCGGAACCGTCAAGGCGATGAAGCCGGGCGACGTCGCGGCGTCGGGGGCGGACATTATCCTCGGCAACACCTATCACCTGATGCTCCGCCCCACCGCCGAGCGGGTCGCGCGGCTGGGCGGTCTCCACGCGTTCAGCGGTTGGGACCGGCCGATCCTCACCGACAGCGGCGGCTACCAGGTGATGAGCCTCGCCGACCTCACCACCCGCAGCGAGGACGGCGTCACCTTCAAATCGCACCTCGACGGCAGCCGCCGCACGCTCAGCCCCGAGCGGTCGATCGAAATCCAGCGGTTGCTCGGCAGCGATATTGTCATGGCGTTCGACGAGCTGGTCCCGACCAGCTCCACCCCCGAAGTGCAGGCGGCGGCGATGGCACGCTCGATGCGCTGGGCCAGGCGCTCGCGCGACGCGTTCGACGGCGGCGGCGAGCACGCCGAGAGGGCCGCGCTGTTCGGCATTCAGCAGGGCGCGCTCGACCGAACGCTGCGCGGCGACAGCGCGGCGGCGCTGACCGACATCGGTTTCGACGGCTATGCGATCGGCGGGCTCGCGGTCGGCGAGGGGCAGGAAGCGATGTTCGCCTGCCTCGACTTTGCTCCCGCGCAGCTCCCCGCCGAGCGCCCGCGCTATCTCATGGGCGTCGGCAAGCCCGACGACATCGTCGGCGCGGTGGAGCGCGGGGTGGATATGTTCGATTGCGTCCTCCCCACCCGATCGGGGCGAACGGGGCAGGCGTTCACGCGCGACGGACCGATCAACTTGCGCAACGCTCGGTTCGGGGAGGACCAGCGCCCGCTCGATCCCGCCTGCCCCTGCCCCGTCTGCGCCAAATGGACCCGCGCCTATCTGCATCATCTCGTCCGGTCGCAGGAAATCTTGGGCGCGATGTTGATGACCGAGCACAATATCTGGTTTTACCAAACGCTGATGGCCGATCTGCGCGCGGCGATCGCGGAACATCGCTTGTTCGCCTTCGCCGATGCGTTCAGGTTGCGCTATCGAGGAGAGCGATGATGGCCGACGAGAACGAAATCCTAGCGACCGCGCGCGCTGCCGCCGCCGCCGGGCACGGTCGCGCCAAAGCGGAGGACGCCGCCCGCGCGCGCCGCTGGCGGCTGGGCTCGATCGGCGTCGGCATCGGCTCGGCCGCGGTCGCGGCGGCGGTGCTGTACGCGCGGCGTGGGCAGGAATGACGATCACCGTCGGACGCTAACTTTTCATCTCCAACATAGGAATGCCCATGCGCGCCCTCAGAGCCGCCCTTCTCCTCTCGACCCTCTCGCTTCCCGTCGCCGCCCCGGCCCAGCCCGCGCCCACGACCGCGCCGGTCAAGCCGCTCGCCTTTACCGAACGCACGCTCGCCAACGGGCTGCGCGTGTACGCCTTGCGTGACACGGGCACGTCCAACG
>CALMGC010000299.1:15098-16342 GCA_937863505.1 uncultured Sphingomonadales bacterium
CGCGATCCAGGTCTGGTACGACGTCGGCGGCAAGGACGACCCGGCCGGGCGATCGGGCTTCGCGCACCTGTTCGAGCATCTCATGTTCAAGGCGACGCGCAATCTCGTCTCCGAACAGTTCGACCGGCTGACCGAGGATGTCGGCGGCGCGAACAACGCGTCGACCAACGACGATTATACCGAATATCACGAGGTCGTCCCCGCCAACCACCTCCAGCGGCTGCTGTTCGCGGAAGCGGACCGGATGGCGAGCCTGGTGGTGGAGCCGACCAGCTTCGCCTCCGAACGCAACGTGGTCGAGGAGGAGTACCGCCTCCGCGTTCTCGCCCAGCCCTATGGCAAGCTGTTCAACACCTATCTGCCCGCGATATCCTACCAGACGCACCCGTACGCCCGCGGCGTGATCGGCAGCATCCCCAATCTCGACAGCGCCACCATCGACGACGTGCGCGCGTTCCATGCGACTTACTACCGGCCCGACAATGCGGTGCTGGTCGTGTCGGGGAATTTCGATCCCGCGCAGCTCGACCGCTGGGTCGACCAATATTTTGGGCGGATCAAGCGCCCGACCACGCCCATTCCGCGCGTGACCGTCGCCGAGCCGGTCCGCGCCGCCCCGGTCGCGCGTACGGTGTATGAGGCCAATACGCCGCTGCCCGCGGTACTGCTATCCTATCCGATCCCGCCCGACGATGCGCCCGACACGCCCGCGCTCACCGTGCTGAGCGCGATCCTGTCGACCGGGGACAGCTCGCGGCTGTACCAGTCGCTCGTCTATCGTCAGCAGCTCGCGCAGACAGTGCAGACGCAGGCCGACTCGCGCCAGCAGGCGGGCGTGTTCACCGCCTTTGCCGTGCTCGCGAACGGCAAGGAAATCGGCGCCGGGGAGGCCGCAATCCGGGCGGAGATCGCCCGGCTGCGTAACCTGCCCCCGCTCGCGTCCGAACTCGCGCGCGCGAAGAACGAGCTGCTCACCGCCGCGATCCGCGAACGCGAGACGCCGGAAAGCTTGGGGCGAGTGCTCGCCGGGTCGGTGACCATCGACGGCGACCCGCGCGCGAGCGACCGGCAGCTCGCCGCCATCGCGCGCGTCAGCCCCACCGACGTCCAGCGGGTCGCGCGCCGGTATCTCGCCGACGACCGGGCCGCGACGATCCGTTACCTCCCGCTCGAGGCGAAGCCGGCGAGCGCGCCCGCGCAGACGATCGCGGTCGCGCCGACGGTACAGGCGCGCCCGCTCGCCG
>CALMGC010000300.1 GCA_937863505.1 uncultured Sphingomonadales bacterium
GCCCAGCCCCACGCCGCGCGCGCCGGTGGTCGCGAAAGAGGCAGCTCGCCCCGCCCCGACCCCGCGTGCGCCGGTGGTAGCGAAGGAAACCTCGCGCGCGGGCGCCGGACACTTTCGCGTCCAGCTCGGCGCATTCCGCGAACCGGGCGCGGCGCAGGCGCTATGGTCCCGCGTCGGCGCGCGGGTCGGTGGCCAGCCGACCTACGCCAAGGCGGGCGCGGTCACCCGCCTCCAGGCCGGCCCGTTCGCGAGCAAGGCGGACGCCGAACGCGCCTGCCACGCGGCGGGCGTCGCCTGCGTGGTGGTGCCGTGAGCTGATCGGACCCGTTGATCACCAAGGGCCAACGCAGGTCGGCATCGCGCACTGTCCCATGCCGGGTGCGCCTCGCGCTTGCGAAGCGCACTTTCGTCGCGCATGACCTTGCTGAAGGAAGGGCGAGGGGTGACCGGATGCTGAAGGCGATCGCGATGCTGACCATCGGCGCGCTGATATCGCTCGGCGCGGTCGCGAGCGCCATCGGGGTGCTCCGTTTCGTCCGCGAGTCGTCGGTCGCGGACGGGCGCGTCGCGTCGCTCAACGCGGGCGGCTCCCACCCGGAAATCGAGTTTACCGCGAACGGGCAAAAGCTGTCCTACCCGCAAGGCGGCTGGGTCGGCGGGTACAAGCCCGGTGACGCGGTTCGCGTGCGGTATCGCCCGGAGGCGCCGCGGGTCACCGCCACGGTGGACCGGTTCGGTGCGCTCTGGTTCTGGCCGATCCTGCTCGCGCTGCTTGGATTGGGAGGGCTGTGGGCCGGGTGGTCCGAATGGCCAGAGTCAAAGGGGGAAGCTACTCATGTTCTTTGAACACAGCCAATGGACCTACGATACCGGCGCGACGGGGGGCGTGGGCATCGCCTTTGTCGCCGCATCGGGCGGGGCGATCTACCTCAAGGACCCGCGCGGCAACCAACATACCTTCTATTACGGCGGACTTGGTGCAGGCTTCTCCGGCGGCTTCAAGATCCCGAAGCTCGGTCGCATCCCGCAGCCGCGGATAAAGGGCACGAGCGTGAGCGCGGCCGGTTCCGCCAAGTTCTTCAAGAGCGGCGGGCTCGTGTTCAAATCGGAGCGGCTCGGCTCCACGGAACTGACCAAGGCGGACATCCAGGGGGCGGTGGTGTTCGTCGAGGGCGCGCTCGGTCTGATTGCGGGCGCCTCGGGCGATGCGATGTTGTTCGGCATCAACCCGGTCATGCTCGCCGCCGGGCTGGCCACGCCGGCGCTTTCCTTTCTGGTCAACCGTGCGATCAGCAACGCCCGCGGCGCGCTGCTGATGGGTGGCGTGAATGTCGGGCCGCAAGCGGGGTGGGGCATCGCGGGACTGGTGGGCTATCTCCATTGATCGCCGGGAGTTCCGTTCGCGCTGACACCGTTCGGGATCAGGCGCGGTTGGGTCGAATGAAGCGCCTCACCCCCGCCATCCCACCCACGCCAGCCAAAGCCAGCCCGCGATCATCAACGCGCCGCCAACCGGGGTAATCGCTCCGAACCACCTCGGTGCGCCGAGCGCCATCAGATACAGCGTTCCCCCAAACAGCGCGCCGCCGCCCACGAACAGCCACCCCGGCCCGCGCGCGCCCATCCGCATCGCTACCAGCGCCGCGACCGCGTGGACGAGCTGATATTGCCCGCCGGTCTTGAGCCACTCCGCCGCCGCGCCGCTTGCCCCATGCGCGCCGAATGCGCCCGCCATCACCGCCAGCGCGCCCGACAGCGCCGCCACCACCCATAGCGCGTTCATCGCTCGCCGATCCTTGCCTCGGTGCCCCAGTTCATCGGCGTCCGCATCCCGCTCTCCTTCTGCAACCGCAACCGCTCACGGTCGGTCTGGCGATAGGACGCCTCCGTCCGCTCGATCTCGCCCTCGTCCACGTCGAGGCTGCGCAGCGCGCGCCGCCCCATCTGCACCGCGGATTCGAGCACCTCGCGCACGACATAGGCGACCGGCGCGTCCTTGAGCGCAATCACCGCGCGCCGGTCATAGGCGCGCACGAACAGCGTCGCGTTCGGGAATGCCGCGTGGACGCCCGTAAGCAGCTCGGCGCTGATCTGGTCCCCGTCGACGCAAAAACAGATCAGCGCCGCCTCCGCCGCGCCCGCCTGGCGCAGCAGGTCTAGCCGGGTGCCGTCGCCATAATAGACCTTGGCCCCGAACTCGCCCGCGACGTCGATCATCTCGATGTCGGTGTCGATCAGCGTCACGGGGACGCCCTGCGCCCATAGCATCTGCCCCACCGTCTGCCCGAACCGGCCATAGCCGACGATCAGCGCGCTCGCGCCGTCTTCGCGCGGCGGCTCGCGCTCCTTCTGCGACTGCTCGGGCGCGCGGATGCGGCGATTGAGCATCATCAGGAACGGCGTGGTCGCCATCGACAAGGTCACGATCGCGCCGAACAGGCTCGCGGCCTGCGGCTCGATCAGCAGCGCGCGCTGCGCCTGCGCGAACAGCACGAAGCCGAACTCGCCGCCCTGGCTGAGCAACAGCCCCAGCGCGAGCGCGCCCCGCCACGCCATCCCGAACGCGCGCGCGAGCCCGAACACGATCAGCGCCTTGGTCACGATCAGCGCCGCCGCCATGCCGAGCACGAACCCGGGGCGGGCCGCGATCGCGTGGAGGTCCAGCATCATCCCGATCGACAGGAAAAACAGCCCAAGCAGGATGGAGCGAAACGGCTCCACATCCGCCTCCAGCTCGTGCCGGTAGGGCGAGTCGGCGAGCATCACCCCCGCGACGAACGCGCCGAGCGCGGTCGAGAGGCCCAGCGCCTCCATCACCGCCGCCGCGGCGATGACGGCGAACAACCCCGCGAACACGAACATCTCGCGCTCGCCCAAGCCCCCGATCAGGCGGAACAGCGGGCGGAGCAGGAAGCGCCCCGCCAGCACCAGCCCGATCACCGCCACCACCGTGCGGATACCCAGCATCCAGCCCGGCGGTGCGTGCGGGTCGGCGGGCGCGCGGCTCATCGCGGCGACGATGGTGATCAGCGGCACGATCGACAGGTCCTGGAGCAGCAGGATCGAGAACGCCCGCTCTCCGAACGGGGTGCGCAGCCGCCCGGCGGACTGCAGCATCGGCAGCACCTGCGCGGTCGACGACAACGCCAGCGGCAGCCCGAGCGCGACCGCGGCGGCGGGCGAGAAGCCGGCCAACAGCCATACGACTCCGGCCAGCGCCGCGCCGCACATTACGACCTGGAGCAGCCCGAAGCCGAAGATGTCGGCGCGTAGTTTCCACAGCCGCGACGGGTTGAGCTCCAGCCCGACAAGGAACAGCAGCAGCGTGATGCCGAGCTCGGCGACGCCCAGCTTGGCTTCCGCGTCGCCGGTGAGGTGCAGCACCTGCGGCCCCACCACCGCCCCCGCGACGAGATAGCCGAGGGTCGCGCCGAGCCCCAGTCTGCGGAACAGGATCGCGAAAAACAGCCCGAAGCCGATCAGGACCACCCCGTCGTGGAGCAGCGTCCCCGTCACCCGCGCCGCGCCGCGACTTCCGCCGCTTCCGCCGCCGCCTCGAACGCCAGCCGGATCGAGGGGTGGCGCGCGCTGTGCGGGAGCGCGGGGGTGAACAGGTGCAGCCCCGGCCAGTCGGGTACCTCCCCCTCCCCGCTCGCCAGCCACGCGGTCAGCGCATCGCGCGCGGCGGCGAGTTCGGCGGGTGACTTGCCCAGCACCTCGCCAGCGAGCGTCGCCGACGACGCCTGCCCCAGCGCGCAGGCGCGGACCAGCAGGCCGACTTCGCTCACGCGCCCATCCGCGCCGAGGTTGACGTCGACCGTCACCCGGCTACCGCAGATCGGCGAACGGCGCTCCGCCGTGCCTTGCGGGTCGGTGAGCCGCGCGTGATGCTGAATGCCGGTCGCGAGGCGCAGGATGTCCGCGTTGTAGAGCGTCTCGCTCATCGCGCGTTACCCGCCGAAGCGTCATCACCGAACGCGGGGCGACCGTGGCGGCGGCGGTCGATCATGTCCGCCATGCTCGCGCTGGTCGCGTTGAGTAGCGGATAGGTGCGCGAATTGGTGATCCATAGCGGCCTGCGCGTTGGTCCGCCGTCAAACGTGTCGACCACCAGCGCGACGAGCAGGAACGCGAGGCTGGCGAGCACCAGCCCCTTGAACGCGCCGAACCCGAAGCCGAGCGCGCGGTCGACCGGCCCGAGCACGGAAGTGCGCGTCCGCTTGCCCAGCGCGCGCGCCACCATCCGCCCGCCGAAGTACGTCGCCCCCGCGATCAACGCGAACGCCAGCACCGCCGCCCCCGCGACGGTCCCGATCGGTCGCGCCAGCGCGAGCGCGAGCGGCGCGTGGAACAGCTTCAGCGCGAACACGATCCCGACCCAGGCGAACAAGGACAAGACCTCCGCCACGAACCCCCGCGTGACGCCCATCAATGCGGACCCCGCGACGACGAGCAACACGAGGATATCGAGCGCGGAGAGTCCCATGTCCGGGAGCATAGCATAGCAAGCGCGGGCGGGTAGAGGCGGCGAGAGCTTCGCGGCCGGCAAGTTCGGCTTCATGAGCCTCGTATGAGGGGCATGGCGTGCTCCTCCCTTCTCTCCGTCATGCTGAACTCGTTTCAGCATCCACCGTCGTTCACACGACCACCGGTGGTCGCCCGCACCACATTGGACCCTGAAACAAGTTCACGGTGACGGACTGGATTGGTCAGCCTCACCGCCCAAGCATATGCCCCGTGAAATCGCGCAGGTTGCGGAACCCGCTCAGCGTCAGCCCCGTCTTCTCCCCCTTCGCCGACGCGGGCACCAGCGCGCGCTCGAAGCCGAGCTTGCCCGCTTCCTTCAGCCGCAGCGCCCCATGCGCCACCGGCCGTATCTCCCCCGACAGCGCGATCTCCCCGAACGCGACCGCGTCCGCCGCCACCGGGCGCTCGCTCAACGCCGACACCAGCGCCGCCGCGACCGCGAGGTCCGCCGCCGGGTCCTGCACCCGGTATCCGCCCGCGATGTTGAGGTACACTTCGGCCGACGAGAACGACAGCCCGCACCGCGCCTCCAGCACGGCCAGCACCATCGCCAGCCGCCCGGAGTCCCACCCCACCACCGACCGGCGCGGGGTCGCCCCGCTCGCGAGCCGCACCACCAGCGCCTGGATCTCGACCAGCACCGGGCGCGTCCCCTCCAGCGCGGGGAAGACGGTGGTCCCCGTCACCCCCTCCTCGCGATGCGTCAGGAACAGCGCGGACGGGTTCGCCACCTCCGCCAGCCCCTCGTCCGCCATCGCGAACACGCCAATCTCGTCCGTGCCGCCAAAGCGGTTCTTGATCGCGCGGAGGATGCGGTATTGGTGCGAGCGTTCGCCCTCGAACGACAGCACCGTGTCGACCATATGCTCGAGCACGCGCGGCCCCGCGATGCTGCCGTCCTTGGTGACGTGGCCGACCAGCACCACCGCCGTGCCGCGCTCCTTGGCGAAGCGGATCAGCTCGCCCGCCGACGCGCGCACCTGGCTGACCGTGCCCGGCGCGCCCTCGATCAGGTCGGAGTGCATGGTCTGAATCGAGTCGATCACCAGCAGGTCGGGCACGCGCCCGGTGCTCAGTGTCGTGAGGATGTCGCGCACGCTGGTCGCCGCCGCCAGCTGCACCGGCGCGTCGCCCAGCCCCAGCCGCCGCGCGCGCAAGCGCACCTGGTCCGCCGCCTCCTCGCCCGAGACATAGGCAACCCCCCGTCCCGCCTTGGCGAGCTTCGCCGCCGCCTGAAGCAGCAAGGTCGACTTGCCGATCCCCGGATCGCCGCCGATCAGCGTCGCCGAGCCCTCGACG
>CALMGC010000301.1:0-13470 GCA_937863505.1 uncultured Sphingomonadales bacterium
GTCCCCGCCCGACCCGCGCGAGTGGATGTTGATCAGGCTGGAGATCACCTGGAGGTTGTTCTTGACCCGGTGATGGACCTCGCGCGTCAGCTTGGTCTGGCGGACGAGCCCTTCCGCCAGCCCTGCTTCGTGGAGCGCCACCGTTCGCCCGATCGCGCGGAACGTGTCACCCAGATCGCGGATTTCCTGCGCGGGGACGGAACGGGTGTCCCCCGGGTCGATCACATCGCCAGGGTGATATGAGCCGACGCTCGCGCGCAACCGGCGCAGCGGGCGGATCAGCAGCGCGTCGACCACGAACCAGCCGATCGCCGCCGCCGCCGCCCACATGAGCAGCGGCAGCGACAGCGCGACCAGCACCGCCCAGGTGATCGGCGCGCTTCGGACCTGCATCTCGAACTGGAGGTCGTCGATGCCGAGCGGGACACGTACCGTATCGCGCGCGGCGATTGCCCTCTGGTCGGCGGTGACCATCGGCGACGCCTCGTCGCGCTGGATCAGCGCCGAGTTGAACAGGGGGCCGGTCCCGCCGGGGCGGCTCGTCCGCATTAGGAACTCTTGCGGGAACAGGGCGGCGGCGACGGCATGGCCGCGCCCGTTCGACACCGCCAACACCAGCCCGCGTCCGGGCAGCAACGCGGCGCTGATCGCGTCCGGGCCGCCCGGTCGGTTCGGGCGGGTCATCTCGGCAAACGGCTCGCCGCACAACACCTGCCCGTGCGCATCGCGCACGACGAAGCGGGAGCCTTGTGGGATGTCTTGCGCGAACACGCCGGCGATGCGCGCGCAGGACGGCGCGTCGGCGGGATCGCGGTCCAGCGCGACCGTCGCGTTGCGTAGCGCCGTCATGTCGCCGACCAGCTCGCGCGCGAGCGAGTGTCCGTTCTCCACCGCCGCGATCCGCAGCCGCGCGCGATTATCGTCCACCAGCGTGCGCGTCGTCTCCCACGTCGCCAGCATCGCGATCAGCGCCAGCGGCAGCAATGCGAGCGACAGCGTCGCGAACAGCTTAGCCCCCGTCGGCCAGCGCGCGATCGCTCCCTGCCATGACAAACGGACCCGCGCTGACACGCCGCCGCTATGCGCGGGCAAGCGGGTCAGTCCAGCTTGCCGAGCAGATCGAGCATTTCGTCAGGGATCTGCTCATCAATCGTCTTCTGATAGATCGACCGCAGCGCCTCGCCCGTGTCGCGATCGGAGGACGAGTCCTTGCCGGAGCGGTCGGGTGCGTGAGGTTTGTTTCTGTCGTCCGGCAACGCCATCCCCTCAGTCGACCCCGCCAGAACGGGTACATGGCCCCACACCACAAAAGCGCGGCGTTCGGTTGCTGTGACCTAACGGGCGGGAAACCAAACCCGGCTCTGGATGTTCCTTGCTGTCGCACAAAGTTTCGCCACCCGTCGCCCGGTCGCCGCCAGCGGCGAAACGATTTGCTTTTGGGGAGCGCTCGCCCGCAAAGGGGCGTTTCGGATTCACGGAGTTCCACACCGTCATGTCGCTTGGACAGCAACTCGCGCCGCATCTGCCCTTTCTGCGACGCTATGGCCGCGCGCTGACCGGAAGCCAACGGGAGGGGGACAAGTACGTCCGCGCGACGCTGGAGGCGATCGTCGCAGCGCCCGCCGAGTTCCCGCGCGACAGGGATCCCAGGCTGGGCCTCTACCGCATGTTTCAGGGCATCTGGTCGTCGACCAACGCCGACGACGACCTGATCGTGCCCGACGATGCAGAGGGCAAGGAGACGCTGGCGCGTGCGCGGCTGGCGCGGATGACGCCGCTGTCGCGGCAGGCGCTGCTACTGACTGCGATGGAAGGCTTCTCGCCCGAGGACACCGCGTATCTGATCGAAGTGGACACGGCCGAGGTGGACAAGCTGGTGGCGGATGCGCTGCACGAAATCGAGGACCAGACGCGCGCGCGGGTGCTGATCATCGAGGACGAGCCGATCATCGCGATGGACATCGAGACGATCGTCCGCGACCTCGGCCATGAAGTGACGGGCGTCGCGGTGACGCGCGATGAGGCGGTGGCGCTGGCGTTGGAGGACCGGCCGGGGCTGGTGCTCGCCGACATCCAGCTCGCCGACGACAGTTCGGGCATCGACGCGGTGAAGGACATCCTCGCCGAGTTCGAGGTGCCGGTGATCTTCATCACCGCCTTCCCGGAGCGGTTGCTCACCGGCGAGCGGCCCGAGCCGACCTTCCTCATCACCAAGCCGTTCGGGCGCGCGACGGTGAAGGCGGCGATCAGCCAGGCGCTGTTCTTCGACCAGAGCACCGTGCCCGCCTGAGCGCGCGGGACCCAAACCACAGCTGAAAGGTTGAGCGCCGCATGGCCGACAAGCAGAAACCAGTTCACGTCAATACCGAGCAGGCGCGCGCGGGGGCGACGCCCGGCATGACGCGCTATATTCTCGGTGCGTCCTTGATCCTCATCATTGCGATCTTTGCATATCTCGTGATCCACGGCGTTTGATCGGGCCGACGCTGGCAATCGGGGAGCCCGCGCCTATCTAGGTGCGGACGGCGCCTCGGCGCGGGGAAACGGGGTGTGGGATTTCGATGACTCAAGCCGTGGCCGAGGACGCTGGCACCGCCGCGTCGGTGGAGCACGTGTCGCTCTCCGACCCCGAGTTCAAACAGCAATTGGGGCAGGTCATCCCGCACCTGCGCGCGTTCGGGCGCTCGCTGTCGGGTAGTCGCGATCTCGCCGATGACCTCGTGCAGGAGACGCTGCTCAAGGCATGGGCGGCGCGCAAGCGGTTCCAGGCGGGCACCAACATGCGCGCGTGGACCTTCATTATCCTCCGTAACCTGTACCTGTCGCAGATGCGCCGCGCGCGGTTCAAGGGCGAATGGGACGATCTCGTCGCCGACCGGCTGCTCGCCGCGCCGGCCAGCCAGGACCGGCATGTCGAACTGGGCGATATGCAGCGCGCGCTGCTCCATTTGCCGCAGCCGCAGCGCGAGGCGCTGATCCTCGTCGGCGCAGGCGGCTTCGCCTATGAAGAGGCGGCGGAAATCTGCAATGTCGCGGTCGGCACGATCAAGAGCCGGGTCGCACGCGGGCGCGTGGCGCTAGAGACCATCCTCAGCGAAGGCAGTCTGCCGTCACGGCGCGAACATCTGACCGACACGTCGAAGACCGCGCTCGACACGATCATGGGTGAGGTCGACGAACTCAGCCGCGACCGGTGAGCGCGGGCGTCAACGCCACGCGCCGAGCGCGGTGAGCGGGTGCGCGAGGTGATCCGGCAGTGCCTGGTCGGGCGCGAACGCGTGGCGGAGCGAAATGCCGATCGCATCGGTCGTGCGGGGGCGGTGGACGACGACGCCGTGGCCGGAGGGGGCCTGAGGCGGCCCGGGGAGAGGCTTAACCTGGGTCATAGCGTCAGAAACGGCCATGTTCCCACATGGTTGCCATTGTTTCACTTGTGTCACATTCTGACCCGCGCGGGCGTGGCATGACCGCCATAACCGACGCGGTGGCGCGCGCGCGGGCGAACTCCCCGTTTCTGGCGATGCTGCTCGAGCGCGAGTCGGCGCTGGCTGCCGAGCTTGAAAAAGGACGGGTCGATATCGCGGCGGCGCTGGCCGTTGAACCTGACCTTCCTGCCGCGCGACGGCTGCGGGTCCAGCGGCGGCGATTGGCGCTCACGGTGGCAATCGGCGACCTTGCGGGCGTGCTCGGCCTGACGGCGGTCACGGGCGCGCTGACCGACTTCGCCGACTACGCGCTCGACCAGGCGATCACCGCCGCCATCGCCGAACGCACCCCGGGGGAGCCGCCACGCGGTTTCGTCGCGCTCGCGCTCGGCAAGCAGGGCAGCCACGAGCTGAACTATTCGTCGGACATCGACCCGATCCTGCTCGTCGAGCCCGCAACCTTTCCCCACCGCGCGCGCGAGACGGCGGAGGAGGCCGCGGTCCGGGTCGGGCGGCGGGTGGTGGAGCTATTGAGCGCGCGCGACGCGGACGGCTATGTGCTCCGCGTCGACCTGCGGTTGCGCCCTTCGTCCGAGGTGACGCCGATCGTGCTGCCGGTCGGGGCGGCGTTCAGCTATTACGAGTCGGAAGCGCTGCCGTGGGAGCGCGCCGCGTTCATCCGCGCGCGGGCGGCGGCGGGGGACCTAGCGCTTGGCCAGCGTTTCCTGTCCGCGATCCGCCCCTTCGTGTGGCGACGCGGCCTCGACTTCGGTGCGGTGCGCGAGTTGCGCGAGATGTCGCGCCGCATCCGCGACCACCATGCCGAGGGGCAGGCTTTCGGCCCCGGGTACGACCTCAAGCGCGGGCGCGGCGGCATTCGCGAGGTGGAGTTCTTCGCACAGATCCACCAGCTGATCCATGGCGGGCGCGACCCGTCGCTGCGCGCGCCCGCGACGCGCGACGCGCTTGCCAGGCTCGCGGCGGCGGGGTGGATCGGCGCGGACGAGGCGGCGGCGTTGACCGAGACCTACACGCTGCTGCGGACGATCGAGCACCGCGTGCAGATGATCGACGACCGGCAGACGCACCGGCTGCCCGAGGGGGAGCCGCTGGACCGGGTGGCGCGATTGCATGGCGTCGTCGATGGCCCCGCGCTGCTCGACCTGCTTCGTGCGCCGGTAGCGCGGGTCGGGCTAGTCTACGACTCGCTGGAGCCGGAGGGCGCGCCGGGGTTGCCGCGCGACGCGGACGCATTGGCGGCGGCGCTGGTCGCGGCGGGGTTCGACGCAAGCGGGGCGCGAACGATCGAGCGCTGGCGCGCGGGCGTTTACCCCGCGCTACGCGGTTCAAGCGCGCGCGAGGCGCTGGAGGCGGTGCTGCCCGCGCTGATCGCGGCACTTGGCGGCGGTGCGTCGCCGGACGAGGCGATCGCCCGTTTCGACGCGATGCTCGAGCGATTGCCGAGCGCGATCAACATCTTTCGCCTGCTGGAAGCGAGGCCACCGCTGGCCAAACTGCTCGGGCAAGTGCTCAGCCATGCCGGGCCGCTCGCCGACGACCTCGCGCGCCGCCCCGCCTTGCTCGACGGGCTGATCGACGCCAGCGCGCTCGCGCCGGTCGGTGATGTCGACGCGCTCGCGGCGGAGATGGCGGCGCGCGAGGCGGGAGACGATTATGCCGCGCGGCTCGACCGGGTGCGGCAGGTTGTGGGCGAGAAGCGGTTCGCGCTTGGGACGCAGATCGTCGCGGGCACGGCGGACCCGCTCGACGTCGCCGGCGGCTATGCGCGCGTTGCGGAAGCCGCGATCGAGGTCCTAGCTGCGGCGGCGGTGGCCGAGTTCGCGCGCGCGCATGGCCGTGTGCCGGGGAGCGAGCTGGTGGTCCTCGCCTTTGGACGGATGGGCGGCGCGGCGATGACGCACGCGTCCGACCTCGATCTCGTCTACCTTTTCACCGGCGCGTTCACCGCGCAGTCGGACGGTGCACGACCGCTGGGGGCGACACTATACTACAACCGTTTGGCGAGCCGGGTGACCGCGGCGCTGTCGGTCGCAACGGCGGCGGGCCCGCTCTACCCCGTCGACACGCGGCTGCGGCCCTCGGGCGCGGAGGGGCCGATGGTGGTGTCGGTCGCGTCCTGGGCGCAGTATCTCCGAACCGAGGCGTGGACGTGGGAGCATATGGCGCTGTGTCGCGCGCGTGCGGTGTTCGGCTCGCCGCGCGCGCGGGGCGAGGTGGAAGCGATGCGGGTCGCGGTGCTCAGCGGGGAGCGACCGCCGCGCGACGTACCCGCCGAGGCGCACACGATGCGGGCGGAGATGGCGCGGCACAAGCCGCCGCGCGGGAGGCTCGACGCGAAGATGCTCCCCGGCGGGCTCGTCGACCTCGAGTTCGCGGTCCACGTTGCGCAGCTTGTGGGTTGCACCGCGTTCGACCCGAACCTCGCAGGTGCGATCGAGCAGCTCGGGCCGCTGATGCCGCCCGGCGCGCTTGCGGCGCACGATCTGCTGACGCGGATGCTCGTGACCCTGCGGCTGCTCGCGCCTGATGCGGAAGCGCCGCCGCCCGCGACCCGGGCCGTGATTGCGCGCGCGCTGGGCGCGCCCGATTGGGACGCGGTGGTTGCCCGGTTCACTGCGACGCGGCAGGAGGTGGAGCTGATCTGGGGAGCCGCGCGATGAACCTGCCTGACCTGATGCTGACCGGCCCCGATGACGCGCCGCTGTCGCTCGCCTCGTTCCGGGGCGCGCCGCTGGTGCTGTATTTCTACCCCAAGGACGACACGTCGGGCTGCACGCGCGAGGCGCAGGACTTTTCCGCGCTCGCCCCGGACTTCGGCGAGGCCGGCGTGCGCGTGCTCGGGGTCAGCAAAGACAGCCCGGCGACGCACGCCAAGTTTACGGCGAAGTATGACCTCGGCGTTCCGCTCGCAACGGACGCGGACGGCGCGGTGCTCGAGGCGTTCGGGGCCTGGGTCGAGAAGAGCATGTACGGGCGCAAATATATGGGCGTCGATCGCTCCACGTTTCTGTTCGACGCCGAAGGCGCGTTCGTGCGGGAGTGGCGCAAGGTCAAGGTGCCCGGCCATGCGGCTGAGGTGCTCGCGGCGGCCCAGGCGCTAAGCCACTGATTCGGGCGCGTTCGGCGGCTCAGCTCGTCGGGATACAACAACTCACCGCACGCACGTCCCGGCTCAACGCGACCCACATAGAATCACCTTGCCGCATTAACCCTTGCCGGGTCAGGTAGCTGCGTCCGGAGCGCTTTACGTTCGGGGCGGCAAAACGGGTTGCGGTGCGGTTGGTTCCGCGCCGGCGAGGGTGGGGTACGAATGGCGATTTCGATGCATGCGCGTTGCGCGGTTCGTTGCGCGCTGGCGGTGGCCGCGATCTCGGTCGGCGGCGTGGCCCACGCGGCTCCCGCGCCTGGTGAGGGCGGTTCGGCCCCGATGCTGGCCAGCACGGCGGCGGGCGCGAGCCAGGCGATCGTCGCGGCGGGCACGGTCAGCACCGCCGAGATCGCCGCCGAACTGCAGATGCGCTCCGCCTTTAACAGCTGGAAGCAGGCCGATGGCGGCCAGCAGCTCAGCCATGCGATCGCCATCCCTTCGGTCCGCCCGGTCGACACGCTCCGCTTCACCAGCAATTTCGGCATCCGCTCCGACCCGTTCACCGGCGGCGCGCGGATGCACGCTGGCGTCGACATCCCCGGCCCGGTCGGCACCCCCGTCTACGCCACCGCCGACGGCACGGTCGACCGCGCCGAGCGCGCGGGCGGCTATGGCAACCTCGTCGAGATCGACCATGGCAAGGGCATCCAGACCCGCTACGGCCACCTGTCGCGCTTCCTCGTCGCGCCGGGCACGCATGTCACGCGCGGGCAGTTGATTGCACTGATGGGCTCGACCGGGCGCTCGACCGGGCCGCACCTCCACTACGAGGTGCGGATGGATGGCCATGCGGTAAATCCCGCGCCGTTCCTGACCACGGGCGACTATCTGCTTGCGGCGCATTCGGCGGCGGTGACGGCGGTGCCCGTATCGCTGAGCGGACCAGCGCCGCAGGATTAAGCGCAGGCTGCACGCGCCTAGCGAAGCTAGACGCGAGACGGCCAAGCTCGGCCAGCGGGTCGCGCCAGCGAACCCGTCTGACGTCACGGCGCGGCTTTCCCGCGACGCGGGTCCGTTTAAGAGCAGTCGCGCAACGTGTTGCCCCCCGCACCCGCACCGCCTATCTCTCCTACATGGCCACGCTCGCCCCCGACATCACGCTGACCCCCTCCGCCGCGCGCCGCGTGGCGGCGGTGGCGGCGCGGCAGGGCAAGCCCGCCATCCTCCGCCTGTCGGTTGAGGGCGGAGGCTGTTCCGGCTTCCAATACCGCTTCGGGTTCGCGGATGCACCCGACGCCGACGACATCCTTGCCGAGACGGACGGTGTTCGCCTGGTCGTCGACCCGATGAGCCTAGACCTCGTTCGCGGCTGCGCGGTCGACTATGTCGAGTCGCTCGGCGGCGCGGCCTTCCGGGTCGAGAACCCGCAAGCCGCGAGCGGCTGCGGCTGCGGATCAAGCTTTGCGGTCTAGCGCCGCTTGACGTCGCGCGCCGCGTCGCGCACCCG
Source organism: uncultured Sphingomonadales bacterium (assembly GCA_937863505.1). Classification (GTDB taxonomy): domain Bacteria; phylum Pseudomonadota; class Alphaproteobacteria; order Sphingomonadales; family Sphingomonadaceae; genus Sphingomonas. The sequence goes on from CALMGC010000301.1 coordinate 8,042, forward strand.
GCGCGCGTGAAGCTCGTCACCTACAACGTCAACGGCATCAAGGCGCGGCTGCCGCGCCTGATCGAATACCTCACCGAGCAACAGCCCGACATCGTCTGCCTGCAGGAACTCAAGGCGAGCGACGAGACGTTCCCCGAAGCCGAGATCCGCGACGCGGGCTATGGCGCGGTGTGGCATGGGCAGAAGGGGTTCAACGGCGTCGCGGTGCTTGCGCGCGGGACAGACCCGGTCGAGCGCCAGCGTGGGCTCGGCGGCGAGCCGGAGGATGATCACAGCCGCTATCTGGAATGCGAGGTCGAAGGCCTCGTGGTAGCGTCGATCTACCTGCCCAACGGCAACCCGCGCCCCGGCCCCAAGTTCGACTACAAGCTTCGCTGGATCGACCGGCTGCGCGCTCGGGCGCTGGCGTTGCTGGCCGAGGAGGTGCCGACGGTGCTGGCGGGCGATTATAACGTCATCCCGCACGATGACGACGGCTATTCGGTCCGTGCGATGGCGGAAGATGCGCTGACCCAGCCCGAAAGCCGCGCGGGCTATCGCGCGCTGCTCGCGCAGGGGTGGACCGACGCGCTCAGGACGCGGCGGCCGGACGGGGGCGTATGGACATTTTGGGATTATCAGGCGGGCGCGTGGCAGCGCGACGCGGGGTTCCGCATCGACCATCTGCTGCTCAGCCCCGCGGTCGCCGACCGTCTGGTCGAGGCGAGCGTCGACAAGGAGTATCGCGGGCGCGAAAAGGCGAGCGACCACGCGCCGACCTGGGTCCGGCTCCGGTGACCAGCAGCGCGGGGCAGGCAGGTCGATGCTGACGCTCGCGCTCCTCGTTCAGGCCGCCGCACCGCCAGTCGGCACCGAGCGGCTGTCGGTAGCGTCGCGCGCGTGCCCATCCGGCCCGAGCGCGGACGGGGACGTCGTGGTATGCGCGCGGCCGATCGACCGCCGGCTCCACCCGCTGCCGCCGCTCGCCGAAGCCAAGCACATCGACCCCACCACCTTCCGCCTGCCCGGGATCGGCACCGCGCACCTCCACGCAATTCACAGCGCGCTACCCGGCGGGGAAGGGAACGGCGTCGCGGTGACGCTCACCATCCCGTTCGGCAAACCCAAGGCGCGTTGACCGACGAAGCGACGCCGCTTGGCGGACCACGTTTGTTCCGCCATACCTGCGCCCATGTCCGATCTGTTCGCCGCTTCCCCCAAACCCGATACCAGCTATGACGCCTCTTCCATCGAGGTGCTGGAAGGGCTGGAGCCCGTCCGCCGCCGCCCGGGCATGTATGTCGGCGGCACCGACGAGCGCGCGTTGCACCACCTCGCCGCCGAGGTGCTCGACAATGCGATGGACGAGGCGGTGGCGGGGCACGCGACGCGAATCGAGATCACGCTCGAGCCGGGCGAGCGGCTGACCGTCACCGACAACGGGCGCGGCATCCCGGTCGACCCGCATCCCAAGTTCCCCGACAAGAGCGCGCTGGAGGTGATCCTGTCAACACTCCACTCGGGCGGCAAGTTCGCGGGCAAGGCGTACGCGACCAGCGGCGGGCTCCACGGCGTCGGCGTCAGCGTCGTCAACGCGCTGTCGTCCGAGACGGTGGTGGAGGTCGCGCGCAACCGCCAACTCTATCGCCAGCGGTTCAGCCGGGGGCAGACGCTCGGCCCGCTCGAACTGCTCGGTAACGCGCCAAACCGGCGCGGTACCAGCGTATCGTTCGTGCCCGACATCGAGATTTTCGGCCCCGAGCTCAAGTTCAAGCCCAAGCGGCTCTACACGCTCGCGCGCTCCAAGGCGTATCTGTTCGCGGGCGTCGAGATACGGTGGCGGTGCGCGCCCGAGCTCATTGTCGACGACACGCCGACCGAGGCGGTGTTCCAGTTCCCCGGCGGGCTCGCCGATCACCTGCGCGAACAGGTCGGCGCGCGCGAATGCGCCACCGCCGATTTCTTCGCCGGTCGGCAGGACTTTCCGGGCGAGGCGGGCCGCGTCGAATGGGCGGTCGCGTGGCCGCTGTGGAGCGACGGCAGCTACTCCTGGTATTGCAACACCATCCCCACCCCCGACGGCGGCACGCACGAACAGGGCCTGCGGCAGGCGCTGGTCCGCGGGCTTCGCGGGTTCGGCGAGCTCACCAGTAACAAGCGCGCGCGCGACCTGACCGCCGACGACGTGACGCTCGGCGCGGAGCTGATGCTGTCCGTCTTCATCCGCGACCCGCAATTCCAGAGCCAGACCAAGGACAGGCTGACCAGCCCCGAAGCCGCCGGCCTCGTCGAGAAAGCGGTGCGCGACCATTTCGACCACTGGCTTGGCCACAACACCGACCGCGGCAAGGCGCTGCTCGGCTATGTGCTCGAGCGGATGGACGACCGCCTCCGCCGCAAGGCCGAGCGCGAGGTCAAGCGCAAGACCGCGACCGGCGCGCGCAAGCTGCGCCTTCCCGGCAAGCTCACCGATTGCTCGTCCGATGCGCCCGAAGGGACCGAGCTGTTCATCGTCGAGGGCGACTCGGCGGGCGGCTCCGCCAAGCAGGCGCGCGACAGGAAGACGCAGGCGATCCTGCCGATCCGGGGCAAGATATTGAACGTCGCCTCGGCGACGTCGGCCAAGATCATGGCCAACACGGAGATCGCCGACCTCGTCCTCGCGCTCGGCTGCGGGACGCGCAAGGAGTGCCGACCCGACAATCTCCGCTATGAGCGCGTCGTGATCATGACGGACGCGGACGTCGACGGCGCGCATATCGCGACGTTGCTGATGACGTTCTTTTTTCAGGAGATGCCCGAGCTGGTCCGCCGCGGCCACCTCCACCTCGCGCAGCCGCCTTTGTATCGGCTGACCGTGGGCGCGAAGTCGCTCTACGCCCGCGACGATGCGCACCGCGCCGAGCTGGAGCGCACCGCGTTCCGGGGCAAGAAGGTCGAGGTGTCGCGCTTCAAGGGGCTGGGCGAGATGAACCCGATGCAGCTGCGCGAGACGACGATGGACCCGGCCAAACGCTCGATGATCCGCATCACCCTGCCGCAGGAATACGAAGAGCGCGCGGGCGTGAAGGATCTCGTCGATCGCCTAATGGGCAACAACCCCGCGCACCGCTTCGCCTTTATTCAGGAGAATGCGGCGCGGGTGGAAGAGGACGCGATCGACGCGTGAGCTTCGCTCGTTATAGCAGTGGTCATTCAAAGCGAGGACAGATTCAGATGATGATGCGGTACGCCCTGATTGGTCTGACCTCTCTCGCGTCTACCGTTCCCGGGTCGGCGTTAAGCGTACCGACGGCGGGTGCAGCAGGCGCGAGCATTCATCCAAGTCCAGCACCACCAGTAAGAGCCAAGCAGATACGATTCGCGGCTGGCGCGCACGCATCCACCACGAAGCAATCCCTCCCCGCTGACGTTCTCGCCTTTCGCGATCGTCGCGAACAATGCGAACACTTCATGGGAGAGGACGGTTACGACAAGGCCCGTGCGGCTTTCCTGAACAGGAAGGTGCAACGGTTCTGTACGGGAACGGACAAACAACTGGCCTCTCTGCGAAAGCGCTATGCGAAGCGCAAAGATGTCCTTGCATCACTGAGACAGTATGAGGACGAGATCGAGTAGGCTAGGAGGTTAAGACATGGCAGGTCTTGAGAATAGCGTCGGCGTCGGTGGAATGAATAACCGTCGCGACGTGATTGAAGTGCAGCGTGCAATCAATCGACACCTTCCGTCTAACGACCGACTTCCAGTAGACGGCGTATGTGGGCCAGTGACAACGGCGGCGTTGATAAGATATCAACAACGTGAACTGCGCATGTTGCGGCCAGATGGGCTTGTTGAGCCCAACCGGCGAACAGCCAATCTGTTGCTGGGCAACGAGGACGATCAAACAGCCCTAAGCTGGCAAGCCGACCAGCGCGCGGGCGGCGGCCGCCGCATCCCGGGCTACCACGGTCGCCGATCCGACAGACCGACGGCTGAGCGGTGCGCGCTGGTGGCACCGCAATCAGGCGAGCTATCCGAACAGCTCGTCGCTGGATGACTTGGCTCTTAGCTTTAGGGGGCAAGCGTCGAATTTCATCACGGCTTTGCGAGCTGCCGGTGCTCAGGTGCGAATCAGCGCAACGCTACGGAGCCGTACCCGAGCTAAGTTGATGCATTACAGTTGGAAAGTAGCTCATGGGCAGATTGCCCCAAAGGACGTACCCGCAATCAAGGGCTGCGACATCATCTGGGATCATGGCGACTTAGCCACCTCGAAGAAGGCTGCGCGCGAAATGGTCAGGCTTTTCCACATGGCTCACCAGGCATCACTCACGTCCAATCATATCAATGGCCTAGCCGTGGACATGACAATCCATTGGCAAGGCTCGCTGGATATGGTCAACGGTGCGGGCAAGGCGATTGAGGTCAAAACCGGCGCGCAACTTCACTTGGTCGGCGCGTCCTATGGTGTTCACAAGTTGGTCTCCGATCCCCCGCACTGGTCGGCCAACGGACACTGAAGCCGGTTCGGTGCGCAACCCTCGCTGTTGACGCCCGCGCGCCCGCGCCGTTAGGGAATGGCCAGGGCGGTCCCATCCGGGCCGCCCTTTTCCATTGAGGAGCAGCCCCCGTGTCCTTCCCCGCGCTCATGCCCGTCTACCCCCGGAGCGGGGTGCGGCCGGTGCGAGGCGAGGGGTGCTATCTCATCGGTGAGGACGGGAGGCGGTTCCTCGATTTCGCGAGCGGGATCGCGGTCAACGCGCTCGGGCATGGGCATCCGAAACTGGTCGAGGCGATCGCGACCCAGGCGGCGACGTTGATGCACGTCTCCAACCTGTACGGCTCGCCGCAGCAGGAGCGGTTCGCTGAGCGGCTGGTCGCGACCTGCTTTGCGGACACGGTGTTCTTCACCAACTCGGGCGCGGAGGCGGTGGAGTGCGCGATCAAGACCGCGCGCCGCTACCATCACGCCGACGGCCATCCCGAGCGGCACGACCTCATCACTTTCAACCAGGCGTTTCACGGGCGCACGCTGGGCACCATTTCGGCGACCAACCAGGCGAAGATGCGCGACGGGTTCGAGCCGCTGTTGCCCGGCTTCAGCTATGCGCCGTTCAACGACCTCGACGCGGCGCTGGCGCTGGTCGACGCGAACACCGCCGGGTTCCTCGTCGAGCCGATCCAGGGCGAGGGCGGCGTGTCGGTCGGCAGCGACGCCTTCCTCAAGGGGCTGCGCGCGGTGTGCGACGAGCACGGGCTGTTGCTGGTGCTGGACGAGGTGCAGTGCGGTTATGGTCGGACAGGCACGATGTTCTACCATCAGCAGGTCGGGGTGGAGCCCGACATCATGGCGGTCGCTAAGGGAATCGGCGGCGGCTTCCCGCTCGGCGCCTGCCTCGCCACCGAGCGCGCCGCCAAGGGCATGGTCGCGGGCACGCACGGCTCCACTTATGGCGGCAATCCGCTGG
>CALMGC010000301.1:13480-21731 GCA_937863505.1 uncultured Sphingomonadales bacterium
GGCGATGGCGGCGGGGGAAGCGGTGCTCGACGTGCTGCTCGAGCCGGGGTTCCTCGACCACGTCGCCGCGATGGGCGAGCGGCTGCGCGCCAGCCTCGAGCAGATGATCCCCAACCACGATCACCTGTTCGACCACGTTCGCGGCAAGGGGCTGATGCTAGGGCTCAAGCTCAAGAGCGACGCGCGGCGGTTCGTGGCGCATCTGCGCGACGAGCATGGCGTGCTGACCGTATCGGCGGGGGAGAATGTCGTGCGCGTGTTGCCGCCGCTGGTGGTGGGCGAAGCCGAGGTCGCCGAGTTCGTCGCGAAGCTGAGCGAGGCGGCGCGGACCTATGTGCCGGTAGCGGACGATTGAGCACGGAGGCTGTCAATGTTGGACCGTGAATGTCATGCTCGCGCCGTGACCTACCCGATGCCGCGCGCACACCGTTTCGTTCGACCGGTTCGAACATCAGGGTTGGGTTACACCCTCGTACATAGAGCGAACTTAGCGAACTTTGGAATATTGGGTATGCTGTTCCGGTCGGATCCCGCCACGTCGGGACTGAGCGGATGACTCGCCATTTCCTTTCCCTTTCCGACGCGGGTGCCGACGGGGTCGCGGCGATGATCGCGGACGCGATCGACCGCAAGGCGGCGCGGGCGGGCTGGCCCAAGGGACGCGTGGACGGCGACGCGCCGCTCGCCGGGCGCGTGCTGGCGATGGTGTTCGAGAAATCGTCCACCCGCACCCGGTTCAGCTTCGACATGGCGATCCGGCAACTCGGCGGCACGTCGATCGTCTCGGACGCGGGCGCCATGCAGCTCGGGCGCGGCGAGACGGTGGCCGATACCGCGCGCATCCTGTCGGGCTATTGCGACGCGATCATGCTGCGCACCGACGCGCATGAAAAGCTGGAGGAGATGGCGGCGTATGCCTCCGTCCCCGTCATCAACGGGCTGACCGACGCGTCGCACCCGTGTCAGATCATGGCGGACCTGCTGACGCTGATCGAGCATGACAAGGCGCTGCCCGGGCTCAAGGTCGCGTGGCTCGGCGACGGCAACAACGTGCTCGCCTCGATCGCCGAGGCGGCGGGGCTGATGCAGTTCGACGTGGTCGCGGCCTGCCCGCAAGGCTTTCAGCCGGACGAGGAGGTGACCGCGGTCGGCGGGGGCCGCGTGCGCGTGGTCGCGGACCCCGCCGAGGCGATCGCGGGCGCGGACGTGGTCGTCACCGACACCTGGATCTCGATGGGGCAGGAGGGGGCGGCGAGCAAGCTGGAGGCGCTCGCTCCCTATCAGGTCACGCCGACGCTGATGTCCGCGGCCAAGCCGGATGCCGTGTTCCTCCATTGCCTACCCGCGCATCGCGGCGAGGAGGTCGCGGCGGAGGTGATCGACGGCCCGCAATCGTTGATCTGGCCGGAAGCCGAGAACCGGCTCCATGCGCAGAAGGCGGTGCTGCGATGGTGCTTCGGGCAGATCGGTTGATCGACGCCCCTCTTCGCCCCAACTTAGGCTGATGCAGGACGCCAGACACCAGGACCTCGACCGCGCGCTAGGCTTCGCGATCCCGTCGCGCTCGGCGCGGGGACGGATCGTGCGGGTCGGGCCCGCGCTCGATGCGGTGCTCGCCGCGCACGCATACCCTGCGCCGATCGAGGCGTTGCTCGCCGAGGCGCTGACGCTCGGCGCGCTGATCGGCTCGACGCTGAAGGACCCGTCGGGCCAGCTGACGCTACAGGCGCAGACCGGGGGCGGCGTCGTGCGGCTGCTGGTGTGCGATTACCAGGGCGGCGCGGTGCGCGGCTATATCGACTACGACGCCGAGCGGCTCGCCGGCGCGCCCGAGCGACCGTCATTGTTCGCGCTGTTCGGCGCGGGCTATCTCGCGATCACGTTCGACCTCGCCTCGACCGGCGAGCGCTATCAGGGTATCGTCCCGCTCGACGGCGACACGCTCGTCGAGGCGGCGCAGAGCTACTTCGTCCAGTCGGAGCAGATACCGACGCTCGTCCGGGTCGGGATGCGCAAGGCGGGCGGGCGCACGATCGCGGGCGGGTTGTTCCTCCAGCATCTGCCCGAGGGAGAGGAAGGGCGCGAGCGGCTCCACACCCGGCTCGACCATCCCGAGTGGGAGCATGTCGCCGCGCTCGGGCGGACGATGGGGGAGGATGAACTGGCCGACCCGGGGCTGCCGCTCGAGACGCTGGTGTGGCGGCTGTTCAACGAGGAAGCGGACGTGCGGGTGCTCGCGTCGACTCCGCTGTCGCGCGGCTGCCGCTGCACGCCCGAACATATCGGCCATGTGCTCGCCAAGTTTCCGCCCGAGGACCAGCGCGAGATGGCGGATGCGGATGGACTGATCCGCGTCGATTGCGCGTTCTGCGCGACCTCGTTCCCGGTCCGCGTCGACGACCTCGTAAGTTGAGCCACCCATGTTAACGCGGCCTTCACCTTATCCCGTTACGGCTCATCTCGTGTTCTGCTTCGGGACACGCTTTCTCCCATGCCGGCCTGACGGCCGTCCTAGGCCGCCCTTCGGGGCGGCCCTTTTTCGTTGGGCCGCCGCGCCTTGCCCGGATGGGTTGACGCGCTTAGCGCCGGTCGGGCCATGACCGCTCCCTCCCATGCCGTCGTGCTCGTCTCGGGCGGGCTTGACTCGATGGTATCCGCCGCACTGGCGCGGGAGGCGGGCTATCGGTTGCTCGCGCTGTCGATCGACTACAACCAGCGCCACCGCGTCGAGCTCGCCGCCGCGCGCCGGGTCGCGACCGCGTTGGGGGCGGAGCGGCATGTCGTGCTGCCGCTCGACCTCGCCGCATTCGGCGGCTCGGCGCTGACAGGCGACGTGCCCGTGCCGAAGGGCGGGGTGGGCGAGGGCATCCCCGTTACTTACGTCCCCGCGCGTAACACCATCTTCCTCGGCCTCGCGCTCGGCTGGGCGGAGGCGGCGGGCGCGCGCGACCTCTACATCGGCGTCAACGCGCTCGACTATTCGGGCTATCCCGATTGCCGCCCCGAGTTCATCACCGCCTTCGAGCGGCTGGCGGAGCTCGCCACCAAGGCGGGCGTCGAGGGCGCGCCGTTCCGTATCCACGCGCCGCTCCAGCACATGACCAAGGCGGACATCGTCCGCGAGGCGGCGCGATTAGGGCTCGACGCGGGGATCAGCTGGTCCTGTTACGACCCCGCGCCGGGCGGCGTGCATTGCGGCCTGTGTGATTCGTGCCGCTTGCGCCGCAGGGGATTTGCGGAGGCGGGGTTGCCCGATCCGACCGCCTACGCCGCGGCGCCATGAGCTACGCGGTCAAGGAGATGTTCCTGACGCTGCAGGGCGAGGGGGCGAATGCGGGCGCGCGGGCGGTGTTCATCCGCTTCGCCGGGTGCAATCTATGGTCGGGGCGTGAGGCGGACCGCGCGTCGGCGACCTGCCGCTTCTGCGACACCGATTTTGTCGGGGTCGACGGCGTGGGCGGGGGCCGATTCGCGGACGCGACCGCGCTCGTCGCCGCCGCCGAGCGGCATTGGGGTGACGGCAGGGAGGCGCGCTTCGTCGTGCTCACCGGCGGCGAGCCGATGCTGCAGATCGACGACGCGCTGATAGACGCGCTTCATGCGTCGGGATTTCGCGTGGCCATCGAGAGCAACGGCACGCTGCCCGCGCATCCGCGACTCGACTGGGTGTGTATCAGCCCGAAGGCGGGGAGCCGTGTCGTCCAGCGCGCGGGCGACGAGCTCAAGCTGGTCTGGCCGCAAGCCGGGCTCGACCCGGGCGAGCTGGAGACGTGGCGCTTTCGGCACCACCTCGTCCAGCCGCTCGATGACGCGCGCGCCGACGCCAATCGCGACGCGGCGATGGCGCTGGTGATGGAGCGACCGCGCTGGCGGCTGTCGCTCCAGACCCACAAGCTACTGGGCCTGCGCTGAGGTGCGTTGGTTGAGCGCTGCGACACCGGCACCCGCGGGCGGCCAGGTCTGCTCGCCGCACTTCTTGGTCCGCCACACGCCCTTCTTGTCCCAGCATTCGGGGTCGAAGCGCGGCAGCCCGGCGGTGTCCGCATAGGCAAAGCGCACGAAGCTCTGCTCGCCCCACGGCGTCTGGCTGTTGCGCAGCTCGCGCAGGCGCTGCTCGGCGAGCGTGGCGAACTCGCCGCGCGGCGTGAAGGCGGCGTCGCGCCCGATCGCGGCGGCGGTCTGGCAGAAGTTCAGCTGCGCCTGGATCGTCGAGAAGCTCGAATAGGTCAGCGTCTGGAAGTGATCGAGCGCATCCGTTCCCTTCGCCTTGGAGCCGCTGGTCCGGTTGAAATACTTGCCCAGCGTCGCCCAGGTCGCGGCCAGCTCCGTCTTGTGATCGGCGAGCATGGCATTGTAGCTGTTGACCGACAGCAGGGTCGGCTGAAATCCGCATTGCAGCGCGGCGACGTTCAGCCCCGCGCGCAACGTCCACGCGACAACCGCGCGCCGCTCGGCCGGGGTCGCCCCGGGCAAAGGCTGCACCACGCCGGGCTCGTCGCCCTGGATCGCCGCGCCGCTATAGTCGCGCGACTTGAGATAGAATTGCGCGCTGGCCGGCGCCGCCGCCGTCAACGCCACGCCCACCATGGCGGCACTCGCCGCTATCGCCCGCACCATGTTCATGTCAGCCCTCCCCGGCGTCAACCCGATGATTCTAGGCCAGATGCGGCCCGGTCCCAAGCGATATTCACCATATTCGCCGGGCGGTCGACCGCATTGCCTCACCGGCCTTCCTTGCGGCTTGGATGGTTAACGCAACCTTAGCTGGAGGGAACGAGACATATGAAAAGGGCCGCCCGGTATCCCGGACGGCCCCTTCATATCAGCCCGGCAAGGCAGGATTACATTGAGTTGCCGGTGCTGTTGCTCATCATCGAGCCGTTCGACATCGCGCCCGCGCCCGAGTTCGACATCATGCTGTCGTTCGACATCATCGCGCCGTTGCCCGACGCGCTGTCGACGTTCGACATGTTGTCGGTCATCGTGTCCATGCCCTCGGTCGCGTTCATGTCGGTGACGGAGGTGTTGTCGGTGGTGGTGTTCTCGGTCTTCGAGCCGCAGGCCGAAACCATCAGCGCCGCGCCCGCGATCAGCGAACCGGCAACCGCCTTGGAGATGAAAGCACGCATTGAGAAAGCTCCCTTGTGAAAGATTTGGCCGGGCGAGGGGGCCCTTATCTCCCAAATCGAGGTAGGCATTAAACGCTGACAGGCATTCTCTCAAGTCCCGATTGTTAAGGGACAAGAAAGTTTTGCAAGGAACTCTGGCACGGCCAACGCGAGTGCCGCGTCAAAGGTTGCAAGCGCTGACGGTGCCCCGAGCGCGGCGGCGCTGGTGACCGGGTACTCGGCCAACCCGCAAGGCACGATGCCGCCGAAATGCGACAGGTCGGGCGAGAGATTGACCGAGAATCCGTGCAACGTGACCCAGCGGCGGACCCGCACACCGATCGCGCCGATCTTCGCCTCGCGCCCGTCCGGCAGGTGCGTCCAGATGCCGACTCGCCCGGCCGCACGATGCCCGGCGATGCCGAGCTCGGCCAAGGCGGCGATGACCCAGCCTTCCACGGCGTGGACGAAGCAGCGCACGTCGCGTCCGCGCCTGCCGAGATCGAGGACGAGGTAGCCGACTCGCTGCCCGGGCCCGTGATAGGTATAGCGCCCGCCGCGCCCCGCCGCGACCACGGGGAAGCGTGGGTCGATCAGTTCGGCGGGATCGGCGCTCGTCCCGGCGGTATAGACCGGCGGGTGTTCTAGAAGCCAGACAAGCTCGCGCGCCGCGCCCGCCACCACCGCCGCCGCGCGCGCCTCCATCTCGGCGAGCGCCGCTGCATAGGGCGTCAATCCGGGGGTGACCCGCCATTCGACATCGTCGATCATGCGCCCGGAGTCGTGGGCGTTGCGGCGCTGCCGCGCAAGGGATAGGCGTCAGGCGAAGGGAACGCGACGCGATGTTGAGAATGAACGACATCTGGGACCGGACCACGCAGGTGCTGCGGGGCCGTGCGTCGATGCTCGGGTGGATCGCTTTCCTGCTCTCGTTCCTGCCGCGCGTGGTGCAGGGCGCGGTCACTTCGTTTTTCACCGAACACACGGTCAGCTATTACCTGACAACGGTGGTGATCTCGATCGCCGCGGCGTTGCTGGCGATGTGGGGCGGGCTGGCCCTGGTCGCCGCCGCGAGCGATCCGACGCATGACCGGCAGAGCGCGCTGGCGCTCGGCGCGTCGCGGCTTCCCGCCGCGATCGGGCTGGCATTGCTGTCCGTGCTCGCGGCGCTGGTGTTGTTCGCGCCGATGCTGGTCATGTTCGGCATGAGCGGCATCAGCCTCACCGCGATCACGCGCGGGGCGCGACCGACGCACTTCGCCAACGTATCGCCAGGGACGATCGGCGGTGCCTTTCTCTACCTGTTCGTCATCGTCCTGCCGGTGGCATTGTGGCTGGGCGCGCGACTCGCGGTGTTCACGCCGGTGATCGTCAACGAGCGGCAGGGACTGCGGACCTTCGCGCGGTCATGGCGGCTCACCGTCGGGCTGACATGGCGGATCATCGGCGTGTTTCTCCTGTTCTCCATCCTCTACTTCATCGCGGTGGCGGCGGCGCAGCTGGTGGTCAGCCTGTTGTTCCGGATCATCCTCGGCGTGTCGGGGACAAGGGTGGCGGTGTTCCTCGGCTCTACCTGCGCGGCCGCGCTCGCCGCGGCGTTCGCGGTGGTCACCTCGACCTTCACCGCCCAGCTGTACCGCGCGCTGACCGGGCGAGAGGCGGCCGAGACCTTCGCATGAAATTGACCGTGAGTCGCGTCTTGGCCGATGCCGGGGCGCTGTGGCGGCGCGACCGCGACCTGCTGGTCCGCGTCGCCGCGCCGTTCCTGTTCCTGCCCGACTATGCGATGAAGCTGCTCCTGCCGCAGCCTGTGCCGGGCGACGCCCCCGTTTCGCTTTCGGTGGCGATGCAGGCGCAGGCGCGGTTCGTCGGCGACCACTTGCTCGCTTATCTGCTGACGGCGGCGCTGGTGCAGTTCGGAATTGCGGCGCTGTTCGCACTCTATACGAAGCCCGATGTGCGGGGCGCGTTGCGGCGCGGCGTGTCGCTGTGGCCGCGGCTGATGCTCGCAGGCGTGTTGGTCGGGGTGCCGGGGACGCTGGGGCTGCTGCTGATCCTGCCGGGGCTGCTCATCTTCGGGCGCACGATCCTGACCGGGCCGCTGCTTGCCGGGGAGCCTGGCCTTGGCGCGGTCGCGGCGGTGTGGCGGAGTGTACGGCTGACCCGCCGGAACATGCTCGGGGTGACGGCGCTGGCGGCGGTGACGCTGCTGCTGCGCGCCGGCGAGATGCCGTTCGACCAGCTCGACCTGTGGCTCCGCACACTTCACGCGCCCAACCCGGTCGCGCGGGCGGTGGTCGACGCGGCGGGCGCTGGCGCGGCGGCGCTGGCGCAGGTCGCCGCGTGCCTGATCGCGGTCGCCGCCTATCGCGGGCTGGCGAGCAGAGGCACCTGAGGCGCGGCGTCGGGCGGCAGCAGGCCAAGGACGCGCGGGTCGGGAAAGGTTTCCAGCGTCCGCGCCACGGCGACGAAGCCCTGCGCTCGGTAGAAGCCGAGTGCGGAAGGATGGTCGAGCGTGCAGGTCTGGACGCTGAGGCGCGTCACTTCCGGCCGCCACGCCCGCGCGAGCGCCTGCGCCATCAGCCAGCGGCCATGGCCTTGCCCGGTCAGCTCGGGGACGAGCGCGAAATAGCCGAGGACGCACTCGCCCGCGCGGCGGTGATCGAGTTCGACCATCCCGACCTCGATACCCTGCCGGTCCGCCGCCACCCAGACCTCCTGCTGCCAGTGGTTCACGGCCCGGCAGAGCGCGGCGCTCAGATCGGGGTTGGCGACACCCTGCCCGGTTCCCAGCGGGTTCAGGATGCCCAGCGCCACGTTGTTCGGGTCGAGGTGGTGCTCGGCCAGGAAGGCCGGGCTGCTGCCCTGCCGGCCACCCTCCGGCGGATAGGCGTCGCGGCGGGAGGCATTGGGCTGGCTTTTCGGATAAGCCGGTCCTTGCTCCATCCCGAGGCGGCGCAGCAGGCCGAACTGCGCGGCATGGTCCCGCCAGCGCTGCGACAGCCATGGGTCCAGGTCGTGCGGCGTGCGCGACGCCGGATGGATGTCGCAATCGGCGATGGCCAGCCGGCTGGCGGCGGGCTTGGCCGGCGTGCTGCGGACCTGGACGTTCATGCCACGGGCTCCATCAAGCGGGCGTAGGT
>CALMGC010000302.1 GCA_937863505.1 uncultured Sphingomonadales bacterium
GCGCGCAGCCGCTGATGGAGGCGCTGGGCGTCGAGGCGACCGCGCGGGCGAGCTTCGGCGTGTATAACGGCCCGGACGATGTCGACGCGCTGGTGCGCGGGATCGAGCGAGTGACGAGGATTTTTGGATAGGAATGGGCGCATGAGCGAGTTCAGGGTCGAAGAGGTCGACGCGGTTCCTTCGCCGGCAAAGGCGCGGGTCGAAGATGCTCGGGTGACGTTCGAGCGCAAGCGCGACTATCTTGAAGGCTTCCTGTCGCAAAAGCCCGCCGAACTCGGCGAGGGCGAGCCGGGCGGCGCGGTGTACGAGGCGGTGATCGAGGCGCTCAAGGAGATCTACGACCCCGAGATCCCGGTCAACATCTACGACCTCGGGCTGATCTACGGGGTCGAGGTCGCGGACGGCGGGCATGTCGCGGTTTCGATGACGCTGACCACGCCGCACTGCCCGGTGGCGGAGTCGATGCCCGCGGAGGTGGAGCTACGTGTCGGCTCGGTCCCGGGCGTGTCGGTCGCGGACGTCAACCTCGTCTGGGACCCGCCTTGGGACCCGCAGAAGATGAGCGACGAGGCGAAGCTCGAGCTAGGAATGTTGTGATGGCGACGATGACGCGGCAGCGGCCCGCTGCGCTGAACCTTACCCCGTCCGCCGAGGCGCGGGTCGCTGCCTTGATGAGCCGCGCGCCCGACGGGGCGGTCGGGGTCAAGCTGTCGACCCCGCGCCGAGGCTGTTCGGGGCTCGCCTATTCGGTCGATTATGTGACGGAGGCGAAGCCCTTCGACGAGCGGATCGAGACGGTGGGGGGCGTGCTGTTCGTCGACGGGGCGTCGATCCTGTACCTGGTCGGCTCGACGATGGACTGGGTGGAGGACGACTTCGCCGCCGGCTTCGTGTTCGCCAACCCCAACGCCAAGGGCGCGTGCGGGTGCGGGGAAAGCTTCACGGTTTGACCTCTCCTTGCGGTAGAGCACGGTATTCACCCCTCCCGCTCCACCCGCGCCAACAGCTTGCCCTCACTCACCTGTGCGCCCGCGGTCGCGTCGAGTTCGGCGACCGTGCCGTCGAAGGGGGCTACGAGGCTGTGCTCCATCTTCATCGCTTCGAGCGTAACGAGTCTTTGCCCCTTGGCGACGCGATCCCCCGCGGCGACCTCCACCGCGATGATGCGACCGGGCATGGGCGAGAGGATCGCGCCGTCGGCGGCGGTGCCGGATGCGGTGCCATCGTGCCGGACTGGCGTGAAGAGGAAATTTTGCGCGTCGTCCCAGATCACGAAGCCGTCTGCAACGGGTTTGACGAAGATGGGGAAGCGATCTCGCCACCGGTCCTTCAGCTCCCGCTCATAGACGAGCCCACCATGCATAACCCGAATGGTCCTATTCGGCGGCCGGTTAGCGCGGAAGCCTGTGAGGTCGCGCCAAGGTTCTCCCGACGGAACGGCGAAGGGCTGCGCGCCGTTGCTCGAGAACGAGCGGCCTTCCAGCTCGAAAGCAGCGAGAGTGGTAATCGCGTCGTGAACGACAGTCTCGCGCGGCTCAGGCGGCGGAATGAGAGTGTCGGCGTTCCGGCCAATAAAGCCAGTGTCGATCCGACCGGCTCGGAAATCATCATGGTCCAGCGCACGGCGGAGGAACGCCGCGTTCGTCTTGACCGGGTATATGTCCGTTGCGTGGCAAGCATTGCTAAGCTTCTCGATCGCTTCTGCACGAGTGTCCGCGTGAGCGATCAGCTTCGCAATCATGGGATCGTAGAAGGGCGAAATCGTGTCTCCTTCCGACACCCCCGCATCCTCGCGCACGTCGGTCTGCTCTCGGTAGATCTCCAGCGTCCCGATCGACGGTAAGAAGCCGGAGGTTGGGTCCTCCGCATAGAGCCGCGCCTCCATCGCCCAGCCGTTGATGCTCAGCTCCTCCTGCCGCTTGGGCAGCGGCTCGCCACTCGCCACGCGGAGTTGCCATTCGACCAGATCGACCCCGGTGATCTCCTCCGTCACGGGATGTTCGACCTGGAGCCGGGTGTTCATCTCCATGAACCAGATGCGGTCGGCGCGTAGGCCCTCGCTGGCGTCGGCGATGAACTCGATCGTGCCCGCGCCCTGATAGTCGACCGCGCGCGCTGCCTTGACCGCCGCGCCGCACACCGCCTCGCGGGTGGCCGCGTCCATGCCGGGGGCGGGGGCCTCCTCGATCACCTTCTGGTGGCGGCGCTGGAGCGAGCAGTCGCGCTCGAACAGGTGGACGACCTCGCCGTGGCTGTCGCCGAACACCTGCACCTCGACGTGGCGCGGCGAGAGGATGTATTTCTCCAGCAGCACCCGGTCGTCGCCGAAGCTCGACGCGGCCTCGCGGCGGCAGGACTGGAGCGCGTCGGGGAACCCCTCCGCTCGCGAGACCTGCCGCATTCCCTTGCCGCCGCCGCCCGCGACCGCCTTGATAAGCACGGGATAGCCGATCACGTCGGCCTCCACCTGTAGGCGTTCCGGCGATTGGTCCTCGCCCAGATAGCCGGGCGTGGTGGGGACGCCCGCTTCCATCATCAGCTTCTTGGCCGCGTCCTTCAGCCCCATCGCGCGGATCGAGTGCGGCTTGGGGCCCACCCAGACCAGCCCGGCGTCGATCACGGCCTGCGCGAAATCGGCGTTCTCCGACAGGAAGCCATAGCCCGGGTGGATCGCCTCCGCTCCCGTCGCGCGCGCCGCTTCGGTGATGCGGTCGCCGCGCAGGTAGGATTCGCGCGCAGGCGAGGGGCCGATATGCACCGCCTCGTCCGCCTGCCGGACGTGGAGCGCCTTCGCGTCCGCGTCCGAATAGACCGCGACCGTGCGGATGCCGAGCGCCCTCGCGGTGCGGATCACCCGGCAGGCGATCTCGCCGCGGTTGGCGATGAGCAGCGAGCGGATCATGCGAGCATCTGCCGGAAGTTCGCTAAGTTCGCTCCACGTCCGGTTCGTAATCGCCTCCCGCGCGAAGGTCCGGAAGCGGTCGCGGTGTCGCGAAGGGGCGGCGTGAGCGTCATGCGGGGCGCTTAGACCATAAAGTGAGCGCGTAGGACAGCGGCTCACCCGCCACACCCTGTCGTGCGCTGCGACCAAGTAATGTTGAGGATGCGCCAGCGGCCGGCCTCGCGCACGAGGTCGAAATGGTCCGCGCCGCAATGGTCGACGCGGCCGTCGACGGTAAAAACATAGGGGCTCCACACCATCGCCACGTCCCCGTCGGTCTCCACCGCCGGGTCGAGCAGGCGTTCGGCATAGCGTTCCGGGCCGGGATGGACGGCGGCGGCGAACTCGGCCCAGCCCTGGCGGCGGATCGCACGCGTGCCGTCCGCGCGCTCGATCGCGGCGGTGGCGGAGCCGTCGGGGCGGACCTGCGCGAGGATCGCTGCCCCGTCCCGCGCGGCGACGGCGGCGAGCAGCGCGTTGACGGGGGTGAGGACGTTGGCGGTATCCGCGTCCGTATAGGGCAACGGGTTGGCGGGCGGGAGCCTGTCGGAAGCCGATTGCGCGAGGGCAAGGGCGAGAAGGGGCAGCATCACGAGGTCCTCCGTCACATCCGGAACACCCCGAACTGCGCCCGCTCCGGCACCGGCGCGTTGAGCGTCGCCGCGAACGCCAGCCCTAGCACGTCGCGCGTCTGCGCGGGGTCGATCACGCCGTCGTCCCATAGGCGGGCGGTGGCGTAGTACGGGTTGCCCTCGTCCTCGTATTTCTGCCGCACGGGAGCCTTGAACGCCTCGGCCTGCTCGGGCGTCCAGCGCTCCGCATCGCGGTGGACGGTCGCGAGCACGCTCGCCGCCTGCTCGCCGCCCATCACGCTGATGCGGCTGCCCGGCCAGGTGAACAGGAAGCGGGGGCTGTAGGCGCGCCCGCACATGCCGTAATTGCCCGCGCCGAAGCTGCCGCCGATCAGCACGGTGATCTTGGGGACGGAGGCGGTGGCGACGGCGGTTACGAGCTTCGCGCCGTGCTTGGCGATGCCCTCCGCCTCGTACCTCCCGCCCACCATGAAACCGCTGATGTTCTGGAGGAACAGGAGCGGGATGCGGCGTTGGCAGGCTAGCTCGATGAAGTGCGCGCCCTTCACTGCGGACTCGCTGAACAACACACCGTTGTTGGCTAGGATCGCGACCGGCAGGCCCCAGATATGCGCGAAGCCGCACACCAGCGACGCGCCGTAGAGCGGCTTGAACTCGTGGAACTCGCTCCCGTCGACCAGCCGCGCGATCACCTCGTGGACATCGTAGGGCGCGCGGACGTCGTCGGGGATGATACCGTACAGCTCGTCCGCGTCGTACCTCGGCGGGCGCGGCTCGCGCAGGTTGACGTCGGCCTGCCGCGACGGCTGCAACGTCGAGACGATATCGCGGACGATCGTCAGCGCGTGCTCGTCATTCTCCGCGACGTGATCGACCACGCCCGACTTTCGCCCATGCGTGTCCGCGCCGCCCAGTTCCTCCGCGCTGATGACCTCGCCCGTCGCCGCCTTGACCAGCGGCGGCCCGGCGAGGAAGATCGTCCCCTGGCCCCGCACGATCACCGTCTCGTCGCTCATCGCGGGGACGTACGCGCCGCCGGCGGTGCAGCTGCCCATCACGCAGGCGATCTGCGGAATGCCCTTGGCGCTCATGTTCGCCTGGTTGAAGAAAATGCGCCCGACATGGTCGCGGTCGGGGAACACCTCCGCCTGATGCGGTAAATTCGCGCCGCCGCTGTCGACGAGGTAGATGCAAGGGAGGCGGTTCGCCTCCGCGATCTCCTGCGCGCGCAGGTGCTTCTTGACGGTGAGCGGGTAATAGGTGCCGCCCTTCACCGTCGCGTCGTTGCACACGATCATGCACTGGCGGCCCGACACGCGCCCGATGCCCGCGATCACCCCCGCGCCGGGCACCTCGCCATCGTACAGCCCGTTGGCGGCGAGCTGGCCGATTTCGAGCAGCGGCGAGCCCGGGTCGAGCAATCGCTCGACGCGCTCGCGCGGGAGCAGCTTGCCGCGCGCGGTGTGACGTTCGCGCGCGCGCTCCGGCCCGCCCAGCGCGGCGAGCGCGACGTCGGCGCGGAGCTGTTCCACGAGCGCCCGGTTGCGCGCGGCGTTGCGGCGGAAGCCGTCGCTTTCCGCATCGACCTTGGTGTCGAGCACCGGGGCGCTCATGCGGGGGTCCTTGACGGCATCGCGACGGACTAGCCGCGCGGCGGGAGCTTGGGAAGCCGCTGGCGCGGAGGCGGCACCGGCGCTAGGCTGCCGCCGGTCAGCAAAGGATAGGGCGATGAAGCGCGCGGTGGTGATGGCGATGCTGCTGGGCGGCGCGACGGCGGCGCTGGCGCAGGCGGGCGGGCCGCTGTCCGGCGTCGACAAGGCGGCGATCGATACCGCGGTCCGGCCGGGCGACGACTTCGACGGCCATGCCAACGGCGCATGGCGGCGCGCGGCGGTGATCCCGGAGGACCGCTCGGGCGTCGGCGTCGGGCTCGACGTGTTCAAGGTGGCCGAGGCGCGCAATGCCGCGATCATCGCGGGCGCAGGCCAGGCGCACGCACCAGCGGGCAGCGACCAGCGGCAGATCGCGGACTATTACGCCGCCTATCTCGACATCGGCGCGATCGAGGCGCGCGGCCTCGCCCCGCTCCGCCCCGAACTGGCGCGGATCGCCGCGCTCCCCGACAAGCGCGCGCTCGCCGCGCAGCTCGGCGCGGACCTGCGCGCTAACACCGACCCGTTCAACAATAACAATTACGCCAGCACCGGCGACCTGTTCGGGCTGTTCGTGAGCCAGGACGTCAACCAGCCGACGCGCACCGTCCCGTACCTGATGCAAGGCGGGCTGGGCCTGCCGAGCCGCGACTATTACCTGTCGCCCAAGCCGCAGATGACGGAAGTCCGGACCGCGTATCAGGCCTATCTCGCTCAGCTGTTCGGGCTGGCGGGGATGACCGACCTGCAGGTGCGGGCCGCGCGGGTGTTCGCGCTGGAGATGAAGATCGCCGCCGCGCAGGCCGACATCGTCACCAGCCAGGACGCGCACAAGGGCGATAACCCGTGGACGCGCGCCGACTTCGACACCCATGCGCCGGGGCTCGACTGGGCGGCGTTCTGGAGCGCGGCGGGGCTACCGCACCAGCGGGACTTCATCGCCTGGCAACCGGAGGCGACCGCCAAGCTCGCCGCGCTGGTCGCGAGCGAGCCGATGGACAGCTGGCGCGACTGGCTGGCGTTCCACCACCTCAACCGCGTGACGTCGGTGCTGCCGCGCGCGTTCGATCAGGCGCGGTTCGATTTTTACGGTCGGACGCTGAACGGCACCCCCGCGCAGCAGCCGCGCGACAAGCGCGCGATCGAGGCGGTGAACGACGCGCTGGGCGATCAGGTCGGGCGGCTCTACGCGGCGCGCTATTTCCCGCCGGAGTCCAAGCGCGCGATCGAGGGGATGACGCGCGGCTTGGTCGCCGCGTTCGACGCGCGGCTGGCGCGGCTCGACTGGCTCGCCCCCGCGACCAAGGCGGAGGCGCGCCGCAAGCTGGCGGTGCTCAAGATCGGCGTCGGCTATCCCGACCATTGGCGCGACTATCCCGCGTTCGAAGTCCGCAACGACGACCCGGTCGGCAACATGGAGCGCGCCGACCTCGCCGATTACCGCTACCACATCGGCAAGATCGGCAAGCCCGTCGACCGCGGCGAATGGTGGATGACGCCGCAGACGGTGAACGCGGTCAACCTGCCGCTCCAGAACGCGCTCAACTTCCCCGCGGCGATCCTCGAATCGCCGTACTTCGACCCGCGCTTCGACGCGGCGGCCAACTATGGCGCGATCGGCGCGGTGATCGGGCACGAGATCAGCCACAGCTTCGACAACCTCGGCGCGGATTTCGACTCCACCGGGCGGATGCACAATTGGTGGACGGCGGCGGACCTCCAGCATTTCAACAACCAGGGCCGCGCGCTGGTCGCGCAGTTCGATGCGTATCAGGCGTTCCCCGACCTGCACCTCAACGGCGAGCAGGAGCTGGGCGAAAATATCGCCGACACCGCCGGGCTCACCGCCGCCTATGAAGCGTACCACGCCTCGCTCGCCGGTCGCCCCACGCCGGTGATCGACGGGCTGACCGGCGACCAGCGGTTCTTCTTCGCGTTCGCGCAGAGCTGGCGGACGAAGATGCGCGAAAAGGCGCTGCGCGCACGCATCGCGGCGGACGTCCACGCGCCCGCGATGTGGCGGGTGCAAACGGTGAGGAACCTCGACGGGTGGTATCCGGCGTTCGGGGTGACGCCGGGGCAGGCGCTGTATCTTCCGCCGGGGAAGCGGGTGCAGGTGTGGTGAGCCGTTAGTTCCTCCCCGGGACGGGGAGGGGGACCGCCGCGCCGCTTGGCGCGGTGGTGGAGGGGGCTCAGGAAGTACGCACCCGGCTGGCCCCCCTCCACCATGTCTTCGGCATGGTCCCCCTCCCCGTAAACGGGGAGGAGCTTTCTACTACTGCGCCACCGGGGCGTTGTGCCGGACCAGCTCGCGACCGATCAGGTAGCGGCGGATTTCGTTCGTCCCCGCGCCGATGTCGTAGAGCTTCGCGTCGCGCAAAAATCGCTCGACGGGCCATTCGCGCGTATAGCCCGCGCCGCCGAGCGCCTGGATCGCCTCCAGCGCGACCTTTACCGCGTTCTCGCTCGCCAGCAGAATCGCGCCCGCCGCGTCGAAGCGCGTGGTCTTGCCCGCGTCGCACGCCCGCGCGACCGCGTAAACATAGGCGCGCGCCGAGTTGAGCGCGACGTACATGTCCGCGATCTTGCCCTGCATCAGCTGGAAGGTGCCGATCGGCTGGCCGAACTGCTTCCTGTCGCGGACATAGGGCAGCACCACGTCGAGGCACGCCTGCATGATGCCGAGCGGCCCCGCCGCAAGCACCGCGCGTTCGTAATCGAGCCCGCTCATCAGGATGCGGACACCCTCGCCGACGCGGCCCATCACGTTCTCGACCGGGACCTCGCAATCGTCGAACACCAGCTCGGCGGTGTCGGACCCGCGCATTCCCATCTTGTCGAGCTTCTTGCTGACGGAAAAGCCCGCCATGCCGCGTTCGATCAGGAACGCGGTGATCCCGCGCGGGCCCGCCGCCGGATCGGTCTTGGCGTAGACGACCAGCGTGTCGGCCTCGGGCGCGTTCGTTATCCAGAACTTCGTGCCGTTGAGGACGTAGCGGTCGTTGCCCCGCGTCTCCGCCTTGAGCTTCATCGACACGACGTCGGAGCCGGACCCGGCCTCGGACATGGCGAGGCTGCCGACATGCTCGCCGCTGATCAGCTTGGGGAGATAGCGCGCCTTTTGCTCGTCGTTCGCCCAGCGGCGGATTTGGTTGACGCACAGATTGGAGTGCGCGCCGTAGCTGAGCCCGATCGAGGCTGACGCGCGGCTCACCTCCTCCATCGCGACGACATGGTCGAGATAGCCGAGGCCGAGGCCGCCCCATTGCTCCTCGACAGTGATGCCGTGGAGGCCCAATTCACCCATCTCGGGCCATAACGAGCGGTCGAAGCGGTTCTCCGTGTCGATCGCGGCTGCCTTGGGCGCGATGCGGTCGGCGGCAAAGCGGCGCGTGGTGTCGCGGATCATGTCGGCGGTCTCGCCGAGCGCGAAGTCGAGGGTGGCGTCCATGGCTTTCCCCTAACCGCTCGACCGACGCTTGTCGAAGGGTCGCCTTGGCCCCTACGCTTCGTCCAGAGGTAACATGATGTCGCTGTTCCGCCTGAAGCCGATTACCCTGCAGCCACCTGGGCAGGCGCTCGCGCGTACCTTGTCCTGGCCGCACCACGTCGCGCTCGGCGTCGGGGCGATCGTGGGGACGGGCATCCTGACGCTGATCGGCGTCGGCGCGGACCGGGCGGGGCCGGCGGTGCTGGTGAGCTTCGCGGTCGCAGGGCTGATCTGCGCGTGTGCGGCGCTCTGCTATGCGGAGATGGCGACGACGATCCCCGCCTCGGGCAGCGCCTACACCTACAGCTATGCGGTGCTGGGCGAGGTGATCGCCTGGGGCGTCGGCTGGAGCCTGATCCTCGAATATTCGTTGGTCGTGGCGACTGTGGCGGTGGGGTGGTCGGGCTACCTGACCGGGTTCCTGCACGGCCTTGGGCTCGACCTGCCGCGCGCGCTCGCGAACGGGCCGGGGCTGGGCGGGGTGGTGAACCTGCCCGCGGTGGCGATCATCTTCGTGGTCGCGGGACTGCTGATGCTCGGCACCCGCGAGAGCGCGCGGATCAACACCGCGCTGGTGCTGGTCAAGATCGCCACGCTGGCGCTGTTCGTCGCGGTGGCGCTTCCGCGGTTCGACGCCGCGCACCTGCACCCGTTCGCGCCCTATGGCCTGGGTGCGAGCGCGGGCGCGGGCGGGGTCAAGCGCGGGGTGATGGGCGCGGCGGCGATCATCTTCTTCGCGTTCTACGGCTTCGACGCGATCTCGACCGCGGCGGAGGAGGCGAAGCGGCCCGAGCGCGACCTTGCGATCGGCATTGTCGGGTCGATGGTGGCCTGTACGTTGATCTATCTCGTGGTTGCGGCAGCGGCGGTGGGGGCGGCCCCCTATACCGCGTTCGCGAAGAGCCCCGAGCCGCTCGCGCTTATCCTGCGGTCGCTCGGGCAGGACCGGGTGGCGACGATCGTCGCCGCGGCGGCGGCGATCGCGCTGCCGACGGTGCTGCTCGCCTTCCTCTACGGGCAGAGCCGCATCTTCCTCGTCATGGCGCGCGACGGCTTCCTGCCCGCGTCGCTGGCGAAGGTGTCGGCGCGGGGCACCCCGGTTCGGATCACCGCCGTCACCGCCGCCTTCGTCGCGGTGGTCGCCGGGCTCGCGCCGCTCGACGTGATCGCCAGCTTGGCCAATGCGGGGACGCTGTGCGCGTTCGTCGCGGTGGCGGCGAGCGTGCTGGTGTTGCGGCAGCGCGAGCCGGGACGGGCGCGGGCGTTCCGGGTGCCGCTGGCGTGGGTGGTGGCCCCGGCGGCGATCGCCGGGTGCGTGTACCTGTTCTTCAGCCTGCAGGCGGTGACGCAGCGGTCGTTCCTCCTGTGGAACGCGGCGGGGCTGGTGGTCTATTTCGCTTACGGGCGGGGGCGGGTCAGGCTAGCAGGGTGACCGCCGACCCTTGCGCCGTCAGCAAACGCGCCGCGTCCCGGTCGAACGTCGCGAAGGTGGCGTCTGCGAAGCGCCGTCCGTCGGCGGCGACCACCGCGTCGGCGAAGTCGCCCCCGTCGTCCAGCATGGCCAGACCCCGCTCGACCAAGGCCTGATCGAAAAGCACCTTGGGATCGTCGAGCAGCACGCGGAGCGCCCGCGCGACGGCCGACCCCGGCCATTTTACCGCACGCGTGAGGACCCACACGGTCTCACACAGCGCGACGACAGGGAAGACCACCGTCTCGGCGGTCTCAAGCAGGTGCCCCGCCACCTCGAACTGGCGTGGGTCGTCGCGGGTCAGGACGCGGACGATCAGGTTGGTGTCGGCGATGATCTTCATTGCCGACCGTCACGCCACTCCGCCTTGATCCGCTCGTCGTCCTCGGCCCGGCTTTCGGCGATTGCCTCGTTCATCTCCTCAACGGAGAGCGTCTTCATTCCCTCGCGGTGAAGCATACCGAACGCATCCGACATTCGGCCGGCGCGGGCCGGCGCGGCGGGGGCGATCGTGGCCATCCGGTTCGGCCGCTCCCGCACGTCGAGCTTGTCGCCTGGCTTCAGGCCCAGGTGACGAAGCAGCGCCTTGTTGAGCGTGATCTGCCCCTTGGCGGTGATTGTCAGCGTCGACATAGCGGCGAAGTAAGGCAGCTCTGCCTTACCGTCAACGCCCACTCACGCCGCCAGCTTCCTCAGCACATAATGCAGGATGCCGCCGTTGAGGAAATATTCCAGCTCGTTGACCGTGTCGATCCGGCAGCGGGCGGTGAACGTCTCGACCGCACCATCCGCCCGCGTGAGCGTCACCGTCACGTCCTGACGCGGGCGGAGGCCAGCGACATTCTCAATCGTGAAGGTTTCGTCGCCCGTCAGCCCCAGCGTTCGGCGATCGACCCCGGCCGGGAACTGGAGCGGGAGCACGCCCATGCCGACGAGGTTGGAGCGGTGGATACGCTCAAAGGACTCCGCGATCACCGCGCGCACGCCGAGCAGGTTGGTGCCCTTGGCCGCCCAGTCGCGCGACGAGCCGGTGCCGTATTCCTTGCCCGCGACGATAACGAGCGGCACGCCGTCCGCCTTGTAGCGCATCGCCGCGTCATAGATCGGCATCACCTCCTCGCCATAGCGGGTCATGCCGCCCTCGACGCCGGGCACCATCTCGTTCCTGATGCGGATGTTGGCGAAGGTGCCGCGCACCATCACCTGATCGTTGCCGCGCCGCGCGCCATAGCTGTTGAAGTCGGCCTTTGACACCTGCCGCTCTTGGAGCCACTTGCCCGCTGGGCTGTCCGCCTTGATCGAGCCCGCGGGGCTGATGTGGTCGGTGGTGATCGAGTCGCCCAGCACCGCCAGCAGCTTCGCATCGCGGATGTCGCCGACGGGGGCGGGGGTCATCTCCATGCCCTCGAAATAGGGCGGGTTGGCGATGTAGGTGGAGCCGGCGCGCCAGGTGTAGGTGTCCGACCCCTCGACCTGGATGCCCGACCAATGCTGGTCGCCCTGATAGACGTTGCCGTAGCGGCTGGCGAACATGCTCGCGTCGATGTTCGCGGCCATCACGCTCGCGACCTCCTCGTTGGTCGGCCAGATGTCGCGGAGGTATACCTCCTCGCCATTGTCGTTGGTGCCGATCGGCGTGGTGGTCATGTCCTCCGTCACCGTGCCCTTCAGCGCATAGGCGACCACCAGCGGCGGCGAGGCAAGGAAATTCGCGCGCACGTCGGGTGACACGCGGCCCTCGAAGTTGCGGTTGCCCGACAGCACGGAGGCGGCGACAAGGTCGTTCTCGTTGATCGCGTGGCTGATCGGCGCGGGCAGCGGGCCGCTATTGCCGATGCAAGTGGTGCAGCCATAGCCGACAAGGTTGAACCCCATCGCATCAAGGTCGGCGCTCAGCCCCGCCTTGTTGAGGTAGTCGGTGACGACCTGCGACCCGGGCGCGAGCGAGGTCTTGACCCACGGCTTCGGCGTCAGCCCCTTCGCGCGCGCCTTGCGGGCGACCAGCCCGGCGGCGACCAGCACAGACGGGTTGGAGGTGTTGGTGCAGGAGGTGATCGCGGCGATCACCACGTCGCCATCGCCGACCTGATAGTCCGCGCCCTCGACATCGACGCGGCTGGGCGCTTCCTTCAGGTACACCTTGTGCAGGTCGCCGTTGAACACCTCGTCGACCTTGCTCAGCGATACCTTGTCCTGCGGACGCTTGGGGCCGGCGAGCGACGGGACGACGCTGCCCATGTCGAGCTCGAGCGTGTCGGTGAACACCGGGTCGGGCGCGTCCGCCTCGCGCCACATACCCTGTGCCCGGGCGTATTCGCGCACCAGCTCGATATTCTCGTCCGAGCGGGCGGTCAGGCACATGTAATCGAGCGTGCGCTCGTCGATCGGGAAGAAGCCGCAGGTCGCGCCATATTCGGGGGCCATGTTGGCGATCGTTGCGCGGTCGGCGAGCGTCATATGGTCGAGCCCGGGGCCATAGAACTCGACGAAGCGGCCCACGACGCCCTTGGCGCGCAGCATCTGCGTGACGGTGAGGACGAGGTCGGTCGCGGTGATTCCCTCGCCGAGCTGGCCGGTCAGCTTGAAGCCGACCACCTCGGGGATCAGCATGGAGACCGGCTGGCCGAGCATCGCCGCCTCCGCCTCGATCCCGCCGACGCCCCAGCCGAGCACGCCGAGGCCGTTTATCATCGTCGTGTGGCTGTCGGTGCCGACGAGGGTATCGGGATAGGCGACCAGCACGCCGCTCTCACCCGTCGAATTCCACACCGCCTGTCCGATATATTCGAGGTTAACCTGGTGGCAGATGCCCGTGCCCGGCGGCACCACCTGAAAATTGTCGAGCGCCTTGCCGCCCCATTTCAGGAACTCGTACCGCTCGATATTGCGGGCGTATTCGAGGTCCATATTGTCCTGCAGCGCCTGCGGGGTGCCGAACTCATCGACCATGACGCTATGGTCGATGACGAGGTGGACGGGGACCTGCGGGTTGATCTTGGCGGCGTCGCCGCCGAGCCTGGTGATCGCGTCGCGCATCGCGGCGAGGTCGACGACGCAGGGAACGCCGGTGAAGTCCTGCATCAGCACGCGCGCGGGGCGATACTGGATCTCGCGGTTGGGATTGGTCGGGTCCTTCACCCAGTCGATGATCGCCTGGACATCGTCCACCGTCACCGTCTTGCCGTCCTCGAAACGGAGCATGTTCTCCAGCAGCACCTTCATCGAGAAGGGGAGGCGCGACACATCGCCCAGCTTTTCCGCCGCCTTGGCGAGGCTGAAATACTCGTAACTCTTGCCGCCGGCCTGGAGCGTGGTGCGGGTCTGGAGCGTGTCGTGGCCGATGGCGGTCATGGGCGAGGAGTCCTTGGCTGGAGCCGACCGCTCGCGCGAGCGGGGCGGGCGAGGCGAATGGCGAGTACGCGCACGGCCTTAGCAAGCGGAACGGAGGGGGAAAAGGGGAGCGACACGCCGCGTTAGGATGCGTTAACGCGCGCGACCGGCGCGCGCTGTCACGGAACCGACCCACGGGCGCAACGCAACTGTCACACGCCACGCCTACCCGCGCCGACGGCGGCGACCAGCGCCGGTGGGGGTATAGTGATGATTCGTCGGAGCCGCGCACGAGCGCGCTTGTTGAACGCGGGCTGCGCGGCGCTTGCGCTGGCACTGGGCGCGACGCCCGCCACCGCCGCGCCGGGCGACCCGACCCCCGCCCCGCCCGAAGGGCAGAAGCGCCCCGCCGAGGTCGTCGACGGCGCCGCGATCGGCGAAGGCTCCGACGTGGTGGTCACCGGCACGCGCGCGAACCGCATCGCGCCCGTCACCGCATCGCTCGAGACGACGCAGCCGCAATCGGTGATCTCGCGTTCGTTCATCGAGGACTCGCTCCCCGCCACCGCCGACTTCAACCAGATCGCGCTGATCGGCCCGAGCGTGTCCAACTACGGCAGCGCCAACGGCGCGGGCCTGTCCGAATCCAAGGCGCAGATCCGCGGCTTCCAGGACGGCGAGTACAACATCACCTATGATGGTGTGCCGTTCGGCGACACCAACGACCCCACGCACCACAGCAACACCTTCTTCCCGTCGAACACGATCGAGACGCTGATCGTCGATCGCGGGCCGGGCAACGCCAGCCAGCTGGGGCAGGCGACGTTCGGCGGCAACATCAACCTGTTCAGCCGCGCGACCCGCGCGGACCCGAGCCTGGAGGCGCGCGCGAGCTATGGCAGCTACAACACGCTGCTGGTGCGCGGGCTGGCGCAGAGCGGGGCGATCGACAAGCTGGGCGGGACCGAGATCGCGCTGAGCACGCAGGCGATCCGTTCCGACGGCGCGCGGACGTTCAGCCCGTTCCGCTCGTTCAACATCTTCGGCAAGGTCGCGATCCCGCTCGGGAGCCGCGCCAGGCTGACCGTGCTGGGCACCTATAACGAGAACCGCTTCAACCAGCCCGACAAGGACGGCGTGACGCTGGCGCAGGTGGCGCAGTTCGGGCGGTATTTCAGCCTCAACAACGATCCCACCAGCCAGATCTATTACGGCTACAACCACACCCACAAGACCACCGACTTCGAGGTCGCGCATCTGGAAGCGGAGCTGGGCGGCAAGTCGACCTTCGACAATCGCGCCTATACCTACAGCTATGACAACGAGACGCTGAGCGGCAACGACGTCACCCTGTACGCGACCGCGACGCCCGCCCAGATCGCCACCGCGAACATGGTCACGCTAACGCCGGGCGCGAAGGCGGTGGCGGGGGTGCCCGGCTATACCAAGACCAACAAGTATCGCGTGTTCGGCGACATCGCGCAGGTGCGGCTCGACTTCGGATTCGGCGCGCTGACGGCGGGCTCGTGGATCGAGTTCTCGAACACCTATCGCCAGCAGCGCGACGTCAACCTGCTGACGGGCGCGGCCAACTATATCGAGAAAGCGGTCAAGGACCCGGTGTCGGGGCTGCTCACCCCGCAGAACATCAAGTTCGACCAGAAGTCGAACACCAACCATACGGAAGAGTTCGTCGAACTGGAGCTGCGCCCGCTCTCCGGGCTGACGATCACGCCGGGTTACAAGCATGTCGACTTCAACCGGCGGATCGACGCGGCGTACAACCAGACCACCCGCTACGCGCAGGGCCTTAGCAACACCTACACCGCCGAGCTGCCGTTCGCGACGGTGAACTATCGCCCGACCGACCGCATCGCAGCCTATGTCCAGTACGCACGCGGCTTCCTCGCACCGCCGCTGAGCGTGTTGTACGTCGCCACCCCGACCTTCTCCAGCGTCGCGCCCGAGCGCTCGACCAACTACCAGGCGGGGGTGGTTTATCACGGCCGCGCGCTGAGCCTCGACGCGGACATCTACAAGATCGACTTCACCAACAAGTTCGCGACCGACCCGACCGCGCCCGCGGTGGAGGGCACGGTATACATCAACCAGGGCGCGGTGACGTACAAGGGCGTCGAAGGACAGGCGACCTATGCGCTGCCGCAGGGCTTCGCGGTGTTCGCCAACGGGTCGCGCAACTATGCCAAGACCGACAATCCGGCCCAGCCGAGGACGCAGGTGGCCAACGCGCCCGAGTTCACGGCGGCGGGCGGGGTGCTCTACAAACGCGGCAACATCCGCTTCTCGCTGATCGACAAATATACCGGCCCGCAATGGTTCGTAAACGGCGAGGACAGCCGGTACAAGAGCAACGGCTACAACAGCGCGATTCTCGCGGCGCGCTATGACATCGGGCGGTTCCGCATCGGGCTGGAAGTCGACAACCTGTTCGACTCGCGCGCGGTGAACAACATCAGCCAGAACAAGGCGCTGGTTACGAACGGGGTCACGACGTACCCGTTCGACCAGTATTTCTACCAGACGCCGCGCGCCTTTACCGGCGATATCACGCTGACGTTCTGATGCGCGCGCTGTTCGCCATCGCCGCATTGGCGCTGGTCGCCGCCGCCGAGCCCAGGCCCGCGCCGCTGCTGACCGCCGCCGATCTCGACCCGGCGCTAGTCCTGCCGCCCCCGCCCGCGCGAGGGAGCGCGCAGGAGCGGGCGGAGCTGGCCGAATTGCACGCGCAGGAGCCGCGCGCACCTGCGGACGAGACGGCTGCGCGGCTGGACGGCGAAACCAAGGACGCGACGATCTTTGCAGAGGCGATCGGGCCCGGGTTCAACCTCGACCGGCTGCCCGCGACCGCGCGGCTGATGGCGCTGGTGCGCGCGAGCGAGAAAGAGGTGGTGGACCGGGGCAAGGCAGAGTTCCGCCGCGAGCGCCCCTACGCGGTCGACCCGTCGCTCAACACCTGCAAGCGCAACGACGACCTGCTGTCGAGCTATCCGAGCGGGCACTCCAGCCGCGCCTATGCCTATGGCGAGACGCTCGCGCGGCTGTTGCCCGCGCACGCCCCCGCGATCCTCGCCCGCGCCGCCCGCTACGGGCAGACGCGGATCACCTGCGAGCAGCATTTCCGCAGCGATGTGACCGCGGGCGCGGTGCTGGGCACGCTGGTCGCCGAGCGGCTGCGCGGCAAGCCCGCGTTCGACGAGGCCTATCGCGCAGCGACGGCGGAGCTGGCGGCGGCGGGCGTCCGCTGACGCTTGCCAAGGCGCGCGGCGCGGCGCATCGCCGGTTCGGTTCAAGGAGTTCGGACGCCGTGAAGCTCATCCCGCTCGTCGCCGCGCTGCTCGCGAGCGCGCCCGCGCTTGCCGCACCCGCCTACACGCTCACCAAGACAGTGCCGCTCGGCGCGCCCGATCGCTGGGATTACGTCGTGTTCGACCCGGACGGCGCGCGCGTCTATGCTTCGCATGGAGACCGGGTGACGGTGCTCGACGCGCGCTCGGGCGCGGTGGTGGGCGAGGTGACGGGGATGCCCGGCGGCACCCATGGCATCGCGATCTCCACCGCGACGGGCGAGGGCTTCACCGACGACGGCGAGAAGCGCGAGGTGGTCGCGTTCGACCTCAAGACGCTGCGCGTCACCCACCGCATTCCGGCGGGCGACGACGCGGACGGCATCGCGCGCGATCCCGTCACGGGGCACGTCTTCGTGGTGGAGGGCGACCCGGCGACGATGACCGTGATCGACCCGCGCGGCGACCGCGCGGTCGCGAAGATCAACCTCGGTGAAAAGGGCGAGTATCTCGCCGCCGACGGCACGGGCCACGTCCTCGTCGCGGGCGAGGCGAACGGCGACCTGATCGAGGTCGACGCGCGCACGAACGCGGTGCTGGCGCACTGGCCGACGCCCGGATGCGCGAAGCCGCACGGGCTCGCGGTCGACGCCGCGGGCGGTCGCGCGTTCATGGGCTGCGTGAACAAGGTGCTGGAGGTGGTCGACACGCGTTCGGGCAGGGTGGTGGCGGAGCTGCCGATCGGCGCGGGCAACGACGCGGTCGCCTGGGACCCGGTGCGCCATCGCGTGTTCAGCTCCAACGGTCGCGACGGAACGATCACGGTGATCGGGCAGGACACGCCCGACCGCTACCGCGTGCTCGACACGGTCCCGAGCAAGGTGAGCGGGCGAACGATGACGGTCGACCCCGTGACCGGGCGGCTGTTCGTGGTCGCCGCCGACACCCTGCCTCCCGCGACGCCCGGCGGAAGGCCGCGCGCGAAGCCGGGGTCGGTCGCGATGCTCATTTTCGACCCGGTCCGCTGAACGCCACGCGCCTCCTCGTCGCCGCGCTGGCGCTGACAGCGAGCGCGTCTCCGGCGGCGGATCGCTTCGCTCAGCCCCGCGCGGCCATGGCGGCGCACATCCGTGCCGAGGTTCATGCCGCCGCACCCGCCGCGGACGACGCTTATCTGTCGCAAGCGCTCGCTGCGATCGCCGCCGTGCCGCGCGAGGCGTTCGTGCCGCACGCATTGCGACCACGCGCGTATGAGGAGACCGCGCTGCCGATCGGGCATGAGCAGACCATCTCCGACGCGTATATCGTCGCGGTGATGACCGCCGCCATGCGCCTGCCTCCGCAAGCGCGCGTGCTCGATGTCGGGACCGGGTCGGGCTATCAGGCGGCGGTGCTGGCGAAGCTGGGCGCGCAGGTGTCGTCGGTGGAAATCGTCGAGCCGCTCGCGCGCGCGGCGGGGGAGCGGTTGAAGCGGCTCGGCTACCGCGTCGAAGTGCGCGCGGGCGACGGTTACGCTGGCTGGCCCGAGCACGCGCCGTTCGACGGCGTGGTGGTCGCGGCGGGCGCGGCGAGCGTGCCGCCCGCGCTGGTCGCGCAGCTTAAGGTCGGCGGGCGGCTGGTGATGCCGATCGGCGCGAGCTGGGCGGGCGAGCAGCTGCTGGTCGTGACGCGCACGGGGGCGACCACGACGGCGCGTTGCTCGCTCGGCTCGTCGATGTTCGTGCCGCTGACCGGGCGCGGGCAGCGCGGCGAGGAGGCGGGGCTCTTCGACGCGTCGGTGCCGCTCTGCTACGGTGCTTCGGTCGCGCGCGCCGATGTCGCGCCCGCGCGCAAGCTCGACTGCCCAAGGGGCTTCCGCTCGCTGGCCTGCACCGGTCGGGGGCGTTGACGGCGCGAGGTCAGGCGGCCGCCGCGACCTCGACCGGGGCTGCGTAAAGCTCGCGCATCCTCGCGAGCAGCGCGGCCCCGGCGACGGGTTTGATGACGATCTGCGACGCCCCTGCGGCCGCCAGCTCCGCCGGGGCAAGCGGGCCATTGGCGGAAACGAGCAACGTCGATACCGCGCCGAGCTCGCCGCCCGCCCGCAGCAGCGCGCGCACCGCCGCGATCGGCTCCAAGTCCCCGACCCGCGCCGATGCCGCGTCGAGCAGCAGGTGGTGGACGCCCCCGTTCGCCAACGCGGCGAGCGCGGCGTCGCCGTCGCCCGCCGCCTCGACCGCGCCAACATGCGATTCGAGCAGCGCGCGCAGGACGCCCTGCGTCAGCGGGTTCGCCTCGACCAGCAGCACCCGGGCGTCGGCCAACGTGGCCGCGCGCTGGACCGCGACGGTGGTCGACGGGGTCGCCGCCGCGACGCGCTCGAGCGGTACCCGGACCACGAAGCTGGTGCCGATGCCGGGTTGGCTTTCGACCTGCAACGTGCCGCCGAGCGCTTCGGCGAGGCTGCGGCAGATCGCCAGGCCCAGCCCCGTGCCCGCGAACTGGCGGGTGATCGAACTGTCGACCTGATGAAACGGCTCGAACACCAGCGGCTGTTGATCCGCCGGGATCCCGACACCGGTGTCGCGCACCGCTATCCGCAGCGTCTCGCCACCGTCGGTAGTGGCCTCGACGCGGGCGCAAACCGCGACTCCCCCTGTTTGCGTGAACTTGACCGCATTGGACAGGAGGTTGGACACGATCTGTCGCAACCGGCCCTCGTCGGACAGGATCGTCGCCGGCACGTCGCCGGTGTCGAGCGTCAGCCACAGCCCCTTGGTTTCCGCGTGCCCGCGCCACAACCGGGTCGCGTCGGCCAGCACATGCAATGGGCGAGCGGGGGCGTGGACGACGGTGACCTTGCCCGTCTCCATCTTGGCGACGTCGAGCAGGTCGTCGACCAGCGTGCGCATGGTCTCGCCCGCGCCATGCGCGATCTCCACCTTCTCGCGCGTCGCCACGCCCAGATCGGCTTGCGCCAGCAGCACCTGCGTCATGCCGAGGATGCCGTTCAGCGGCGTGCGGATCTCATGGCTGGTGGTGGCGAGGAACCGGGCCTTGGCGGCGAGCGCCGCTTCGAGCCGCGTGTTGACGACCGTCAGCGTGGCGTTGGCGGCGCGCACCTCGTTACGGCTGCGGCGGACGGAGAAGAACCCGAACAGCAACGCCGCGAACACTACCGCGCCCGCGCCCAAAGCGACCTTCAGCAACAGGCCATGTTGTTGCTCGATACGGATGTCACGTTCGAGCTGCCCCCTCTGGAGACGCGATATCCGCAAATTTTGGTTCGCGAAATCGAACCGTGCGGACACGAGCTGCGCCCCGAAGGAGGCGGTCACGTCACGCGCGTCGTCCTCCAGCCGGTAATAGGCGCGCAGATGGGCGAGCGCGAGATCAGGTCGACCGAGCCGTTCATAGACCTGGCTTGCGGTTCGGTGAAAGATGCGGAATTGCGGGTCGGTGGTCGACAGGTCGACGCCCGCGAACACTAGGTCGAGCAGCCGTCCCGCGCCCGCGACGTCGCCGCGCGCATCGGCCACCACCGCCGCCGCGCCCAGCGCGAACGGGTGCCACGCCGCCGCCTCGCGGGTGCGGGTGAGCTGCAACACCCGATCCGCGCTCACCGCCGCGGCCGCGAGCTCATGCCGGTTGGCCTGTAGCGGCGCGAGGTTGAGAAGCACCCGCGTCTCCAGCAGCGGCCCGCCCAGCCCGCGCGCCTCGTGCAGCGCGGACTTATATTGCTCCTCCGCCTCGCGGTCGCGACCCAGCTTCTGCAGCAGCTCACCCCGGTCGTTCGCGCCGGTGAGGAGCAGGACGCGATCGTTGCGATAGATGTCCGCGATCTGCGCGTAATAGCGTAGCGCGCGCCGATAGTCGCCCGCGTC
The DNA here is from genome assembly GCA_937863505.1 of uncultured Sphingomonadales bacterium. Lineage (GTDB taxonomy): Bacteria > Pseudomonadota > Alphaproteobacteria > Sphingomonadales > Sphingomonadaceae > Sphingomonas. The sequence goes on from CALMGC010000302.1 coordinate 20,646, forward strand.
CTTGTAGATCTGGCCGATATCCTCTAGTGCGATCGCCTCGGACCGGGGCTCGTGGGCGGCGGCAAAGACCGCGAACGCCTGCTGAAAGCATTGCAGCGCCTCCTGCATCCGCCCCTTCGCCTCCGCGATCACGCCGCGAGAGCGCAGCAGGTCGCCCTGCAGCCGCGTTCGCGGCGCGACCCGGTCGGCGATGGCGGTTGCGTCCGCGATCAGCGGCTGGGCCTTGTCGGTCTGGTTGAGCGTGATCAGAGCCCAGCCTTTCAGCCATTCGGCTGTAGCCACGCTCACCTGCGCGCGCGGCGTGGCGGAAAGCGCACGCGCCGCCGCCAGCGCCCGGTCGGCGAGGACCAGTGCCTTGGCGGGATCGCTCATCATCGCCGTCTCCGTCGCCTTGATCTGCGCGGTCACCGCCGGCAGGCGAGCGTCCGCGGCGTCGGCAGGAGCGCGTTGCGCGCCCGATGGTGCGCCCCCTAACAGCGCCGCCAACACCAGCCCCAGACCGCGCGCCCGCATTCATCCCTCCCGCATCGGAGCGGCAGGTGGTAGCGGGCAATGCTTAACGGCCTGCGAAAACGTCGAACGGCGACGCTGTCAGCCCGCGCGCTTCAGCCATGCGCCGACGGTTCCGGCGCGGCGCCTCGCACGAGCAGCAAGGTGCTGCCCAGCATCAGCGCGTCCTCGACCAGCCCGGTCGGCACCTGGCCAAAGCGGCGCATCGCGCGCATCCGCAGCGCGAAGGTCAGGTACGAGGCTCCGACCGCGCCGCCCGCGCCGAGGAGCGCGGCGGCGACCCGCTGCTTGCGGGGCGCGAGCGACATGCCGGCGACCGCGCCGGTGACGACGCGCACGATCATGCCGGAAGGAACGATCCGGTCGGGCGCGGAGGGCAGCTTGTCGCCGACGAGTTCCCCCGCCGCCAATGCCGCCGCGCCTGCGGCGACGAGCGGGTGGCCGAGCAGCGGCGGGGCACCGCTGCCCTCGGGCAACGCGCCCCGCCGGGCGGCATCGCTCACCGCCGCGAACGGGGTCAGCGCGCGCATCCCCGCGACGGCACCGAGCAGAAACGAACGGATCATGGCGATTGCCTCCTGTTATGTCGCGCGCTCAACGGCTCCGGCCCGCTTGCGGGTCCGAGGGAACCAGCGCGGGCCCGCGTTCATTCGGTACGCCAGCAACAAAAGGGTCATACAATGTCGCACATCCCCGCCTCCGCCATGCCGCATGCCGCGCCGCACCACCACGATGACGAGCCGGGGCCGGCGCAAGCTGCGGCGATGACGAGGGAGCCGACTGCGACGGCAATTTTCGCCGACACTCCGCCCACGCCAGTGTCCGAGCCCGCGCCGACGCAAGCCGAAACGCCCGCCGCTTCGACGCAGGTCGCTCCGGCCACCCCGGACACGTCGAGCAGCACCCCCGCCGCACCGGCGCGCGCCGGTTGGGGCCGGACCGCGCTGCTGCTCGGCGAGGCCGCGCTGGCGGCGACCTCGGTCGTGGTCGCGCTGCCCGCCCTGCGCTCGTCCGAGCGGACCAAGCGCAAGGCCTAGCTCCCGCCCGCGCCGCCCGCTAGGCTCCGCGCAAAGGAGAGACGATGGCGGGGCAAGCGGGGCGGGCGGGGCCGTCGGGGGCGGACGTGCGGCTGGTGATCGGCGCGTCCGCGCTCGGCACCGTGTTCGAATGGTACGACTTCTTCATCTACGGCACGCTGG
>CALMGC010000303.1 GCA_937863505.1 uncultured Sphingomonadales bacterium
GGCTTCGCCGCCCGGGGCGTTGCGGACCGGTTCGTGCAGGACAACCATTCCTTGTCCGTCCCGCGCTTCACGCTTCGCGGGCTCCACTTCCAGACGCCTCCGCGCGCGCAGGCGAAGCTGGTGCGCTGCATCATCGGGCGCGTGTTCGACGTGTCGGTGGACCTGCGCGCGGGGTCGCCCTCCTATGGTCGCTGGATCGGGACGGAGCTGTCCGCCGCGAACGGGCGGCAGCTGTACGTGCCGGTCGGCTTCGCGCATGGCTTCCTGACGCTCGAGGAGCGGTGCGAGGTGACGTACAAGCTGTCGGGCAAGGACCGGGGCGCGCCAGCCTGGCGCGACTTGGTCTCGCCCTTGGCCTATGACGGCTGCCCGCTCGAACCGGTCGGCCGAGGTAGCCCATGCGAATCTTCGTCACCGGTGGTGCCGGATTCATCGGCTCGGCGCTGGTCCGGCATCTCATCGCGGGAACCGGGCATGATGTGCTCAATTACGACAAGCTGATCTATGCGGGTACGCTGACGACCGTTGCCGAGGTCGCGGACAGCGCGCGTTATCGCTTCGTCCAGGGCGATGTGTGCGACGGCGAGGCGGTGCGCGCGGAGGTGGAGGCGTTCCGTCCCGACGTCATCACGCACCTCGCGGCGGAGAGCCATGTCGATCGCTCGATCGACGGACCGGGCGCATTCGTCTAAACCAACATCGTCGGCACCTTCACGATGCTGACCGAGGCGCGCCGCCATTGGCAAACGCTGTCAGGGTCGGAGCGTAACGCCTTCCGTTTCCACCATATCTCCACCGACGAGGTGTACGGATCGCTCGGCGAGGCGGGGCTGTTCACCGAGGATACGCGCTACGACCCGCGCTCGCCCTATTCTGCGTCCAAGGCAGGGTCGGATCATCTCGTCAGCGCCTGGGGCCACACCTATCGCCTGCCCGTCCTCATCACCAATTGCTCTAACAATTACGGGCCGTTCCACTTTCCCGAGAAGCTGATCCCGCTGATGATCGTCAAGGCGCTCGCGGGCGAGACGCTGCCCGTATATGGTCGCGGCGAGCAGGTGCGCGACTGGCTGTATGTCGAGGACCATGTCCGCGCGCTACAGGCGGTGTTCGAGCGCGGGGCACCGGGCCGAACCTACAATGTCGGCGGCAACAATGAGATGCGGAACATCGACGTCGTCAGCGCGGTCTGCGCCGAGCTCGACGCGTCCCGCCCGCGCGATGACGGGCGAAGCTATGCGGCGCAGATCGGCTTTGTCACCGACCGGCCCGGGCACGACGCACGCTACGCGATCGACGCGACCCGCATCCGCGACGAACTCGGCTGGACGCCGCGCGAGACGTTCGCGAGCGGGATCGTCAAGACGGTGCGCTGGTATCTCGACCATGCGGATTGGTGGCGCGCGATCGTGGCGGAGCGCGGGGCGGACCAGCGACGCGGGCTCGCGGGTTGAAGGAGGTGCTCGTCACCGGCGGATCGGGGCAGGTCGGCGGCGCGTTGAAGCGGCTCGCCTGGCCCGAAGGGTAGCGCGTGGACGCGCCCGGGCGCGACGAGCTCGACCTCGCTGACCCTGATACGCTGACGGCCTATGTCGCCTCGCGCCGCCCGGCGGTGGTCATCGACGCCGCAGCCTATACCGCGGTGGACCGCGCGGAGGGCGATGTGGTCGCGGCGTGGCGGGTCAACGCGCTCGGCCCCGCCGCGCTCGCCGCTGCCTGCCGGGCGGCGGACACGCCGCTGATCCAGCTGTCGACCGACTACGTCTTCGACGGCGCGAAGAACGGGGCGTGGGAGGTGGGCGACTCCGTCGCGCCGCTCGGCGTCTATGGCGCGTCCAAGCTCGGCGGCGAGCTCGCGGTCCGCACGGGATGCCCTCGACTTGTCATCCTCCGCACCGCTCGGGTCGCGAGCGTAGGAGGCAGCAACTTCGTGCGCACCATGCTCCAGCTGGCCAGCGAGCGCGACCGCGTGCGCGTCGTCGCCGACCAGCGCGGTAGCCCGACCTCCGCCGCCGACCTGGCGGTTGCGCTCCAGCGCATCGCCATCCGCCTCGCCGAGGACTCCGCCGCGCCCACCGGCACCTTCCACTTCAGCAATGCGGGCCATATGAAGGGCATCATTCTCGCCGGAATGTGCGCCCAATTACGAGCGATTGTTCGGCGACGGCAGCGCGCTGGGCCTGCGGATCAGCTATGCGGAGCAACCGCGCCCCGAAAGGTTGGCGCAGACGTTCACCATCGGGCGCGATTTCATCGGCAGGGATCGGGTGGCGCCGGTGCTCCGGCGACAACATCTTCTTCGGCGCGTACCTCACCAACTTGCTCGCCAGCGCCGCCCGGCGCGAGCGTGGGCGACCGTATTCACCTACTGCGTCGAGGACCCGGAAGCGGTACGGCGTGGTCGAGCTCGACAGCAGCGGGCGAGCGCTCGGTCGTGGAGCGCGCGGCGTCGCTGCAACCCTCGGTGCGCGGCGAGTATGAGATCACCGACCTCAATCGCCTGTACCTGGACGCGGGCGAATTGTACGTCGAGCAGATGGGGCGCGGTCATGCCTGGCTCGACACCGGCACGCACGACAGCCTGCTCGAGGCGAGCGAGTTCGTCCGCACCATCCAGCACCGCCAAGGCATCCAGATAGCGTGCCTGGAGGAGATCGCTTATCATAAGGGGTTAATTACCCGCGGACAGGCCGCAGAGCGCGGGCGCATGTTCGAGAAAGCCGCTCATGGCCGCGCGATCCTGGCGGCGCTGGATTAGCCGAGCGGCTGGTCGCGGGTCGCCAGCACCGGCGGGCGATACGGGCGCGAGGCGTTGGCGGGGATCGTCGCGCGTTCCGCCGCGACCCGCGCCGCGCGCTCCAGCGCGCCGCGATGCGTGCGCGAGTGGAACAAGCCGCCGTCGATCGCAGGTGCCTTGTCGTGCCAGAAGCGCTCGGCCGCGGTCGGGTCGTACCCCGCATTGTAGAGCAGGCTGACGCTCAGCTGATCGGCATCGTCCTCCGTCTCGCGGAACAGCCGCGCGTTGCGCCCGACCTCGGCGAGCAGCCCGCGGCTGACCCCGGCGGCGCGGAGCCGCTGCTGGTGGTTGAGGATCGTATGCGACAGCTCGTGCGCGACGATCACCGCGACTTCCGTGTCGCTGAACCGCTCCAGCCAGCGAGAACCGACGCGGATGCGGGTGCCGTCGGAATCGGCGAGCCAGCCGTCGTCGACCACCAGCTCGATCCCGCTACGACAGCCCGGCACCGGGCGCACGGTCGCCGCCCGGTCGCGCCCGTCATGCCGGAGCACGATCGTCACCGGCGCGGCGGGCGGCAACGCGGCCAACCGCGCCTCCACCGCATTGCGTGTGGACACGACCGCCTTCGCGCCCGCCTGCCCCGGCGGCAACGGCGCGCCCGCGACGGACAGGAGCGAGTCGTTCGCTACCAACCCCGCGCGCGCGGCGGGCCCGTCCGGGACCACCGCCTCCACCGCCACCGCGCTCTCGAACCCGAACGCGATCTTCGCCGCCGCGCGCGAGGGCGCGTCGAACTGGTCGAGCGCCTGCAATGCCCAGCCCATCTCCGGCTGCACCTCGCGGCATAACGGTGCGTCAGCGGTGAGCAGCCGATAGCCGATCGCGGCCAGCCGCGCGTCCTCGCTCCGCAACGCCTCGAGCGTCGCGGCAAGCGAAGGATCGGGCGGCGGCGCGCCCGCCGGCAAGGTTAGCGACAGGATCGCTGTGGCAAGGGCGGCGCGAACACGAGGACGCATGGTTGTTCTTACCATTTTCCGCTTCTCATCAATACCAGCCCGCGTCAGCAAGGTGACGATATGCTGACCAAGCTGTTCAGATCGCGGGGCGGCGCAAGCTGCGGCGCGGCCGAGCTGCCGCCGGGCGAGCGCGTGTACGCCATCGGCGACATTCATGGCCGCCTCGACCTGCTCAATGCGCTGTTGGCGGAGGTCGACGCGGACGACGCCGCGCGCGGGGGCAGCGCGACGACGTTGGTGTTCCTGGGCGACCTGATCGACCGTGGTCCGCGCTCGGCGGAGGTGGTGGAGCGGTTGCGCCGCCTCGCCGCCGGGCGGCCCGGCACGCGTTTCCTGCTCGGCAATCACGAGGAGGTGTTCCTCGCCGCGCTCAACGGCAGCGAGCGGGCGCTGCGCGGCTTCTGCAAGATCGGCGGGCGCGAGACGATGCTGAGCTATGGCATCGACCCGCATCGCTACGAGCGGATGAGCTATGAAGAGCTGGCCGTGGCGCTGGACACGGTGGTCCCGCCCGAGCACCGTGCTTTCCTGCGCGGGTTCGAGGACATGGTCGTACTAGGTGATTATGCCTTCGTTCACGCGGGCGTCGACCCGGGTACCGCGCTGTGTTCGCAGGATGTCGCCGACCTGCGTTGGATCCGCGAGCCGTTCCTGGAGCACCGCCGACGGCTGGAGAAGCTGATCGTCCACGGGCACACGATCACGCCCGAGGTGGAATGGCGCGCGCACCGGATCGGCATCGACACGGGGGCGTATGAGAGCGGCAAGCTGACCGCGCTCGGGCTGGAGCGCGGCGAGCGCTGGCTGCTTCAGACCTGAGTCGCGCCGAGCGCCCAGCGGAGCGTGTCCTCCAGCGCGATCGGCGACCAGACGCCGTACTCGTTCAGCGGACCTGTCGCGGCGGCTTCGTCGAGCAAGCTCTCCGCCGCGAGGTAGATTTGCGCGCTGCTGGCGAGCAGCACGCGAACGCCGGCGCGACGGCGGTGAGCGCGTCGAGCAACGCGAAGGTGCCGAACTGGTTGACGCGGTAGAGCTCGGAAACGCCGTCCGTCACCGCCGTCCGCGCCGCGAGGTGCACGCCCGCTTCGGGCCGCGCCGCCGCAACCTTCGCCCGCACCGCCCCCGCGCCGGTCAGGTCGGCGGCAAGTTCATGGACCTCGTCATCCTGCGCACGGAGCAGCGGGACGAGATTACGCCCCGTAAAGCCTCGCGCCCCGGTGACGAGAACGCGCACGGCTCAGGGGTGCGGCGGTGCCCCCGCCCCCGGTTGGCCCAGCCCTTGCGCCTGCCCCTGCATCATCTGCTGCTGGAGTTGCTGCTGCATCTGGATCTGGCGAATCTCTTCCTGCGAGCGCAGGTCGAGCAGGTCGACGTCGAACACCAACGTCGCGTTGGGCGGGATCGGACCCTGCCCCTGCGCGCCGTAGCCGAGCTTGCCGGGGATCCAGAAGCGGTAGCGCGCGCCCTTGGTCATCAACTTAAGCCCTTCGCTGAAGCCCGGAACCACGCCCGACACGGGCAGCGGCGTCGGCTGCTGCGACTGGTCGAACACCGTGCCGTCGCTCAGCCGCCCGACATAGTTGACCAGCGCCACATCGGTGTCGGTCGGATGCCGGTCACCCTTGCCGCTCTTGAGCACCTGATAGCGCAGCCCGTCCGCGGTCTGGTAGAACGGCGTTCCCGCCCAGGCAAGCGCGGCGGCGGCGAGCACGGCGGCGGCGATGCCGATCCACAGCCAGATGAGGTACCCGCGCTTGACGGGAAGGATCGGTACGGCGGTAACGGACATCCTGCCCCCGGGACGCTAAACTGTAGGGAAACCGCGCGCTTACCGCGCGCCGTCGCGCTCGGCACGCTTACGCTCCAGCTTGCGCGCGCGGCGGACGGCGGCGGCGCGCTCACGCGCGCGCTTCTCCGACGGCTTCTCGTAATGGCGGCGCAGCTTCATCTCGCGATACACGCCCTCGCGCTGCAGCTTCTTCTTGAGCGCGCGCAGGGCCTGGTCGACATTGTTATCGCGAACGATGATCTGCATGGGGTGGTAGAGCTCCGGGCAACGGCGAACCGCGGCGGGCGAAGCGCCACGCCGGGAAAGCGCGCCCGTTAGCAAGCCGGGCGGGGCATGGCAAGGACGCCTCCATCACTATCGCGCGCGCGGCGTCAGGTCGCGTCGCCGCCACACGACCACGCTTTCCCGGTCGGCCTTCCATCGCCGCTGCGGGATGGTGGCGGTGCGAGCATAGTCGCGCGCCAATGCGCGGGCGAGGATCGCGTCGTTGGCGCGGTTTCGCAACTTCCACCGGCTGTTGCCAAGCGTCAGGATCGTCCCCGGTCGCCGCGCCAACGCCTGCCGCAACGCCACGCTCGCATCGACCGGCAGCGCGTGCGCCTCCGCCGCCGAACGCGACTGGTCGATGAAGATATAGGGCGTGACCAGGCACGCGTCGGTCAGCTGGTAATAGGCGACCGGCGTCTCATAGCCGAGCAGGCAGCGGGTCTTCACATCGGCGGGAATCGCGCGGAGGGTCTCCGCCACGGCGACGCGCGCGTGGCGCGTGCTCCACCAATAGCGCGTACCCTGCGAAATGCCGAACGGCAGCATCACCGCCAGCCACAGCACCGGCCCGACCCAGCGCACGCTCCACAGCCCCGCCGACAGGATCGACGCGACCAGCACCAGCGGCAGCGCGTAATGCGTCCAGAAATTACCGATCGCCACCGCGTCCCCTAATGTCGCCGCGAACCACGCCGCGAACAGCCACCATCGCTCGTCACGCGGCAGCCGCGCGAGCCCGACCGTCGCCGCGGTCAGCGACGGCGTGGCCTGAAGCGCGAACCCGCCGAGCCGCCACATTGCTTCCCGGTCGAACCCGCCGGTCTTGAGCGCCTGCGACTGAAAGGTCGCGAACCACCACGCCCCCCAATGCCCGCTCCACCAGAAGCCCAGGCCGATCAGCAGCGTCGGCAGCACGCCCAGCACGGCGAACAGCGCGGCTCGCCACGCCGCCTCCGCCATCGGTCGCGTCCGCCACAGTCGCGCCGCCAGCCACGCGCCGAACACCCCGCCCTCAAACAGCGCGTCGGTCTTGATCTGGATCGCCACGCCGCACAGCAGCATAGCCGCGCTCGCCCGGGCGAGGTCGCGGGGCCGATCGAGCGCGGGCGCGGTGCGCAGGATCAGCCACGCCGCGACCGCGAGCAACAAATTGTAAAACACCGGCGTCTGCGCGACCATGCCGCCCAGCGCGCCCGCCATCGTTATGTAGAACACGCCCGCCGCCCACGCGGGCCAGCGCCCCCAACGCTGCCCCGCGATCACCGCCGCCACCCACGCGGTCGCGGCGACGGACAAGGTGGCGGCGATCTGCGGCGCGACCACGCCCGCGCCGCCGATCCAGCGCAACGCGACGAACACCATGAACAGCCCGAACGGCTTCCGGTCCCAGATGTCGACGTACGGCACGTCCCCGTGGAGCAGCCGATGCGCGACGAACAGGTAGAATGGCTCGTCGTCGCCGTAGAGCGGGTTGCCGAACAGCCCCATCCGCAGCAGCGTCGCGGTCAGCAGCAGCGACGCGGCAACGAGCGGCCAGGAGGGCGGGCGTCGGAAGACGGCGAGGATCGGCATCGGCAGGTCGCTCCCGACTGACCGTTGCCGCGCGATTGCGCTACCGCCCGCTGCCCGCGCGCGCCCGGTTCGCGCGAAGCTGTTGCGTCAGCGCCACACCTACATGGGCCACCTTTGCGAGCGGATGAGGCGGCGGCTATGCGCGGGCGCATGGCACCGCTCACCCTTTACAATAGCCTGACCCGCGACACGGAGGAGTTCCACCCGCTCGACCCCGCGAACGTGCGGATGTACTCGTGCGGGCCGACCGCCTACCACTATGCGCACATCGGTAATCTGCGCGCGTACGTCTTTACCGACACGCTGTCGCGCGTGCTGCGGTGGAAGGCCAAGGACCTCGGATGGGGGCCGCTTACCCACATCATCAACATCACCGATGTCGGCCACCTCACCTCCGACGCGGACGCGGGCGAGGACAAATTGGAAGCGGCGGCGCGCGCCTCGGGGGAGGATATCTGGGCGATCGCAAGGCATTATACCGCGGCGTTCAAGCAGAATCTGCGTGACCTCAACGTCGACGACCCGACCGCCTTCCCCCTCGCGACCGACCACATCGCGGAGATGATCGCCTATGCGGACGGCATTGCGGACCGGCATTGCTACCAGCTGTCCGACGGGCTGTATTTCGACGTATCCACCGTCCCCGACTATGGGCGCCTCGCCCGCGCGGAGGGCGACGAACGCGAGGGCCGCATTGCGCCGGTCGCGGGCAAGCGTCACCCGCAGGATTTCGCGATCTGGCGGACGAGCCAGCCGGGCGAGCAGCGGCAGATGGAGTGGGACTCGCCCTGGGGCCGCGGCGCGCCCGGCTGGCATCTCGAATGTTCGGTGATGAGCGCCAAGTATCTCGGCACGCCGTTCGACATCCACACCGGCGGCATCGACCATCGCGAGATCCACCACCCTAACGAGATCGCGCAGAATCAGGCGCATTGCGGGTGCACGGACCCGGGCGCGCGGCTGTGGATGCACAACAACTTCGTCGTGCAACGCACGGGCAAGATGAGCAAATCTTCCGGCGACTTCACCACCTTGCAGTCGCTTGTCGACCGCGGCGTACACCCGCTCGCGTATCGGCTGATGTGCCTCCAAGCCCATTACCGGTCGGAGCTGGAGTTCTCGGGCGAAGGGCTGCTCGCTGCGCTGACCCGGCTTAAACGGCTGGTGATCGCGGTCGTGGGCCTGCGCGCACGACCCGAGGGCAAGGGTATGACCGACATCAGTATCTATCGCGAGCAGTTGGACGAGGCGGTGTCGGACGACCTCGCCACCCCGCGCGCGCTGACGGCATTGGAAGCGATGCTCGCGGACAAGCGCGTCTCCCCGGCGACGCGGCTGGCGGCACTCGAAGACTTCGACGCGGTGTTGGGATTGCGGCTCAAGTCGTTAACGCGGGCCGAATTACGCGTGCGTCCGTCCGACGCCGTGCTGGACGAAGCAGCTATAGCCGCCCGTCTCGCCGACCGCCGGGCGGCGCGCGCCGAACGCGACTTCGCCCGCTCCGACGCGATCCGAGACGAACTCGCCGCGGCGGGCGTCGAGGTGATGGACGGCGACCCGCTCGGATGGGATTGGAAGCTCAGCTTATGAAAGCCGTCCTCCCCGCCATCGCCCGCCGCCTGATCGAGCCGCAGCTGCCCGCCGGGCTCGACATCGCCTGGGTGAACACCCCCGCCAAGGCGATCGAGCGGATCGCGGATGCCGAGATCGCCTGGGTCGACCTGCCCCCGCACGGCCTGTCCGCCGAGGCGGTCGCGGTGGGAACGCGGCTGCGCTGGCTGTTCACCGCCATCGCCGGGATCGAGTCGCTCGACCTCGCGCAGCTGCGCCGCCAGGGTACGGTCCTGACCAACGGCCCCGGCATCCTCGCCGGTGCCGTCGCCGAATATGCGGTGCTCGGCATCCTCGCAGCGGCCAAGCGGTTCGACGAGGTGGTGCGCGCGCGCGACCGGCACGAATGGCCGCTCGTCGCGCCGGGCCGGGTCGAGCTCGCCGATACCGCCGCGCTCGTCCTCGGCTATGGCGCGATCGGGCGAGCGATCGGCGAGCGGTTGCGCGCGTTCGGGGTCGCGGTCACCGGCGTGACCCGGTCGGGCCGCGACGGCACCTTGACCCCCGACGCGTGGCGCGCGCGCCTCCCTGAGTTCGACTGGGTCGTCATCGCCGCGCCCTCGACCGGTGAGACGTGCGCGATGATCGGGGCGGATGAACTCGCGGCGGTGAAGCCCGGCGCGTGGCTGGTCAACGTCGCGCGCGGCGAGATGGTCGACACGGAAGCGTTGCTCGCGGCGCTCCACTCCGGCCCGCTCGCGGGCGCGGTGCTCGACGTGACCGACCCCGAGCCGCTGCCCGACGATCACCCGCTCTGGCGCGCCCCCAACGCCATCATCACCATGCACCTGTCGGGGCGCAGCCAGACGCGCATGTTCCACCGCGCCGCCGCCCTGTTCCTCCGCAACCTCGCCGCCTATCGGGCCGGCACGCCGATGGAGAATGTCGTCGACCTCGACGCGGGCTACTGACCCTTCGCGTTGCGACCGCGCGCGTTTTGCCGCAAGGACGAGGCCGAACAATCCGAGAGCATCGCCATGGCCGCCTGGGCCCCCGACAGCTGGACCCGCCACGAGGCACGCCAGCTTCCCGACTATCCCGACACCGCTGCGCTCGACGCCGCCTGCCGCCAGCTGACCAGCTATCCCCCGCTGGTCTTTGCGGGCGAGGCGCGCCACCTCACCGCCGACCTCGCCAGCGTGGCGAACGGCGACGCGTTCCTGCTCCAGGGCGGCGATTGCGCGGAGAGCTTCGCCGAGTTCCACCCCGACAACATTCGCGACACCTTCCGCGTCCTGCTGCAGATGGCGGTGGTGCTCACCTTCGCGTCCAAGCTCCCGATGGTGAAGCTTGGGCGCATGGCGGGGCAGTTCGCCAAGCCGCGCTCCGCCCCGACCGAGACGGTGGAGGGCGTCGCCCTGCCCTCCTATCGCGGCGACAACGTCAACGACATCGCCTTCACGCCAGAGGCACGCGCGCCCGATCCGCAGCGCATGATCCAGGGCTACCTCCAGTCCGCCGCGACGCTCAACCTGCTGCGCGCGTTCGCGAACGGGGGGTATGCGAACCTCCACCAGGTGCATCGCTGGACGCACGACTTCCTTGGAGCGAGCCCATGGGGCAAGCGCTATCGCGAAACCGCCGACCGGATCGGCGAGGCGCTGGAGTTCATGGCCGCGTGCGGCATCGACCCGGAAACCGCGCCGCAACTCGCGCAGACGAGTTTCTACACCAGCCATGAAGCGCTGCTGCTCCCGTACGAACAGGCGATGACGCGGCGGGACTCACTGACGGGCGATTGGTACGACACCAGCGCGCATTTCCTCTGGATCGGCGACCGGACGCGGTTCGCGGGGTCGGCGCATGTCGAGTTCCTGCGCGGCGTCGGTAACCCGATCGGCGTGAAGTGCGGGCCGAGCCTTGAGACCGACGACCTCCTGCGCCTGCTCGACACGCTCAACCCGGCGCGGGTGCCGGGGCGGATGACGTTGATCACCCGCTACGGCGCGGAGAAGATCGAGGCGGCGCTGCCCCGCCTCGTCCGCGCGGTGACTCGCAGCGGGCATCCGGTGATCTGGAGTTGCGACCCGATGCACGGCAACACCGTTAGCCTCGCAAGCTACAAGACGCGGCCGTTCGACCGCATCCTCGCCGAGGTGCGCGGCTTCTTCGCGGTGCACCGCGCGGAAGGAACACACGCGGGCGGCATCCATGCGGAGATGACCGGGCAGAACGTCACCGAATGCACCGGCGGCGCGATCGACGTCACCGAGCACAACCTCGCCGATCGCTACCACACGCATTGCGATCCGCGATTGAACGCCAGCCAGTCGCTCGAGCTGGCGTTCCTGCTCGCCGAGATGCTCAACGAGGAGATGGCGGAACGACGCAAGGTAGCGGCGTGAGCCGCGGGCGCGGGTTGACGCTCCCCGCCCCGCCCGATACACGCTTTCCCGCGCGCGGCCCCTTCGTCTAGCGGTCCAGGACGTCGCCCTCTCACGGCGAAAACACGGGTTCGATTCCCGTAGGGGTCACCAAAGACTCAAACAGGCCGGGGGCCTGTTTGTGCTTTGGTGATGGGAGCGCAAGCGACCTCACCAGCTCTTATCGGAAGTGTTGGCTAGCCTTTGCTGCCGTGCCCGGCTGGAACGTCAGAGCGGGAATCGAGCCGTCCGCCACAGGTTTCCGCCACACCCGCCACGCTTTCCCGCGCTGTCCTCCGACGATCCCCATCGGTCGCGGCCACCGCCTCGCCGATGAGGAGCAGCGTCGGGTCGTCATCGCTTACCGTTTCGACCAGGAACGCGAGCGCGGACAGCCGACCGCGGATCAGCCGTTCGGTCGGGAGAGATACATCCACCGCGACCAGCACCGGCGTGTCGGGGTCGCGCCCCGCCGCCATCAGCTCGCGCGCGATCTCGCCCGCGGCGGCGCGGCCCATGTAGACGGCGAGCGTGCGGTCGTCGGCGGCGAGCGCGGGCCAGTCGAGCTGGAGCTGCTCGCCCGCGCGCGCATGGGCGGTGACGAAGGTGAGCGTACGCGCGAGCCCGCGCAGCGTCAGCGACACGCCCTCGCTCGCCGCCGCCGCGCTGGCGACGGTGACGCCGGGGCAGACATGGACGGGCACCCCGTGCGCGCGCAGGTGCTCCAATTCCTCCGTCGAGCGGCCGAACACCGATGGGTCGCCGCCCTTCAGCCGCACCACGCGCCTCCCCGCCTGCGCGGCGGCGAGCAGCAGGTCGTTGATCGTTCCTTGCGCCTTCGAGTGCCGGCCCGACCGCTTGCCGACGCCGACCAGCTCCGCCCCGGGCGGCGCCAGCGCGAGCACGCCGGGGCCGACCAGCGCGTCGTAGAACACGACCTCGGCGGCGGCGAGCAGCCGTTCGGCCTTGCGGGTGAGGAGGTCCGGATCGCCCGGCCCCGCGCCGACCAGCCACACGGTGCCGGGCGGGATGAGGCCGTCAGCCGGCATGAGCCGCCTCTTTCGGTCGCGCCTCGGCGAGCAGGCGCGCGAGCGCGGGGCGGCAGGAGCCGCAGTTCGTCCCCGCGCCGAGCGCCCGGCCGATCGCGGCGACATCGGCGAGGCCGTCGCTCGCGATCACGGCGGTGATCGTGCGGAGCCCCACGTCGAAACACGCGCAGACAATCGGCCCGCGATCGACCGCCGCCCCCGGCGCGCGCCCGGCGAGGATGGCGGGGCTCGCTACGCCGCCGAGCTGCG
>CALMGC010000304.1 GCA_937863505.1 uncultured Sphingomonadales bacterium
TGGTTGATCTGCTGCGTACCATGGTACAGCCCGCTCGTGTCGCCCAGCCCGACCGTGTTGGCGGTGGCGAACAGCCGGAACCAGGGCGAAGGGCGGATCACGCGGTTCTGGTCGAGCAGCGTCAGCTTGCCCTCGGTCTCCAGCACGCGCTGGATCACGAACATCACGTCGGGACGGCCCGCGTCATATTCGTCGAACACCAAAGCGGTCGGCGTCTGCAACGCCCAGGGGAGCAGGCCTTCGCGAAACTCGGTCACCTGCTGCCCGTCGCGCAGCACGATCGCGTCGCGGCCAACCAAGTCGATACGGCTGATATGCGCGTCGAGGTTGATGCGGATGCACGGCCACTTTAGCCGGGCGGCGACCTGTTCGATATGCGTCGACTTGCCGGTGCCGTGATAGCCCTGCACCATCACCCGCCGGTTGTGCGCAAACCCGGCCAGCACCGCCAGCGTGGTGTCGTGGTCGAACACATAGGCCGGGTCGAGATCGGGCACGCGCTCGTCCGCTTCGCTGAAAGCGGGCACTTGCCAATCGAGGTCGAGCCCGAACAGGTCGCGCACCTTCACCATCCGGTCGGGGGCGGCGAGCAGCGTCGCGTCGCGGCTGTCAGGGTGCGTATTGGGCAGGTCGGTCATGGCTGGGCCTTTCGCATCGTGCCTTAGGCGATGCGCGGCGCGAACCTCAACCGCCCATGTTGCGCCAGATCGTCAACCGGGCGATGATCGCAGGCCTGATCACAGGGGGAGGCGACGTTGAACAGTCCACATGGCAGCTTCCTCTGGTACGAGCTCGTCTCGCCCGACCCGGACGCGAGCAAGGCGTTCTACGATGCGGTGGTCGGCTGGACGGTGCAGCCGCCGCCCACGGGGCCGGTCGACTATCGCACCATCACCGCGCCCGACGGCGGCAACACCGGCGGAATGATGCGGCTCACCCCCGAGATGGCGACGGGCGGCGCGCGCGCAGGCTGGCTCGGCTATGTCGGCGTCGATGACGTGGACGCGGCGGCGGCGAGGCTTGGTGAGCTGGGCGGCGCGGTGCTGATGGGCCCGTGGGACCTGCCCGGCGTCGGGCGGATGGCGGTGGGGAGCGATCCGGACGGCGCGCCCTTCTACCTGATGCGCGGCGCGACCGGGGGCGCGACCAGCACCGCCTTCGCGCCCGGCGTCACCGGCCATGTCGCCTGGAACGAGCTGACGGCGCGCGACCTCGACGGCGCGCTCGCCTTTTACGGCGCGCTGTTCGGCTGGGACAGCAGCGAGCGGATGGCGATGCCGAACGGCGACTATGTGTTCCTCGACCATCGCGGTACGCGCATCGGCGCGATGGCGACAGCGCGGGAGGGCGCGCCCGGCGGCTGGCGCTATTACCTGCGCGTCGATGAGGTCGACGCTTCCGGCGAGCGCGCGACCGCCGCGGGAGGGGCGGTGACGATGGGTCCGTATGACGTACCCGGCGGCGACCGCATCCTGATCGGCACCGACCCGCACGGCGTCGAGTTCGCGCTGGTCGGGCCGGGGCGATGAGCGAGACGGTTCGACTCTGGCGCGAGCCCGCCGCGATCGACGCGGCGCGCCGGGGCGAGGCCGCCGATGCGTAGGATCATCGGCAGCGCCTTTCTGTCGCTCGACGGCGTGATGCAGGCCCCGGGCGGCCCGAGCGAGGACCCGACCGGCGGCTTCGCGCATGGCGGCTGGGTGTTCGGCTTTTCCGACGCGGAGGTCGGCCCGGCGATCGCGCGCTTCTTCGCGCGTCCCTATGACCTGCTGCTCGGGCGACGGACCTACGACATCTTCGCCGCCTATTGGCCCTATGTGGAGGGCGACATGGCCGAGGCGTTCACCCGCGCGAACAAGTATGTTCTGACGCGGGGAGGCGCGACGCTTGATTGGGCCAACAGCCACGCGCTCGCCGACATGGACGCGGTGGGGGCGCTCAAGGCGACGGACGGGTCCGACCTGCTGATCCAGGGATCGGGCACGCTCTACCCCGCGCTGCTCCGTCACGGGCTGCTCGACCGGGTGACGACGATGACCTTCCCCGTCCTGCTCGGCGCGGGCAAGCGGCTGTTCGGCGAGGGCACGCCGCCCGGCTCGCTGCGGCTCGTCGAGGCGCAAGTCACCGCCGGCGGCGTCGCCATCGCGACGTGGGAACCGGCCGGCCCCGTCCCGGAGGGCGGGATGCCGTGGCTCGACAACGTGCACGAGGCTGAGCGGCAGCGGCGGATGGCGGCAGGGGAGTGGTGAGCGGGGTTCCGCTTGCGCTTAGCCCAAGAAGAATTGGTTCACGCGAAGGCGCGAAGACGCGAAGAGGGCTTACCAGCGCGAAGCGCATTCACTCTAAGGAACGTACAATGCCGCTGACGCGGCAAAGGACAACCTCTTCGCGCCTTCGCGCCTTCGCGCCTTCGCGCCTTTGCGTGAGCCAATCTTCTTCTCACGCGAACGCCGGAGCCTGCCTCAACTGCTGATACGCCGCGATCACGCGTTGCAGCGCGGCCTCGTGGCTCCGGTCGCCGCCGTTCCTGTCCGGGTGGTATTTGCGCACCAGCTCGCTGTAGCGGCGGCGCAGTGCGCTCCGGTCCGCGTCGGGGGCGAGGTCGAGGATGCGGAGCGACTCGCGGTCCTGCCCGGACAGCGGCTTGTCGTCGGGGCGCTCGGGCGCGTGGGTGCGGCGATAGCGCGCGGCGATCGCGTCGAGCGGATCGGCGAAGTCCGCCCAGCGCGGCCCCCGGTCGCCGCCACCGCTCGCGAACGCGCGCGTCTCGCGCTCCCATCCGGCGAGCGGGCGCTGCGCGTGGTGGATTTCATCGACGCTCATCCCGTCGAAGAAATTGTAGCGGGCGTTGAACGCGCGGACATGGTCGAGGCAGAACCAGCGAAAGCGCGGCGGCCCCTCCCCGCTCGGCCCCGTGCCCTCGGGCGGCGGCGCGCGGAACTCGCCGGCTTCCACGCAACCTTCGTGGTCGCACCCGCGTCCCGTCCCCTCCACCCGACCGTGGAACCGTGTCCCCGCCCGCCGCTCCGTCCCTTGCGCCACGCGCTCTTCCACCTTGCGCCAAAAGGGCGGATATAGGCGCGATGACCGCCCCCGCCACCGCCGTCCAGGACGAGATCGCCCGCCGCCTCCACGCGGCGCTTCACCCCACGATGCTCGAGGTGGTGAACGAATCCGCGCTCCACGCCGGGCACATGGGCGACGACGGATCGGGCGAGACGCATTTCCGCGTATCGGTCGAGAGCGAAGCCTTTGCGGGCCTGTCGCGGGTCGCGCGGCAGCGGCTGGTGAACGCGGCGCTGGACGGGATGATCGCGCCCGGCGGCGTCCACGCGCTGGCGATCCGCGCGACCGCGCCGGGGGACGCCGCATGAGCTATGACCTGTGGTACTGGCCGGGTATCCAGGGGCGCGGCGAGTTCGTCCGGCTCGCGCTCGAAGCGGCAGGCATCGCCTATCGCGACCGCGCGCGCGAGGAAGGGCGCGAGGCGTTGGGGGCGGCGATGGCCGCGGCGGGCGGTCGCGCACCGTTCGCGCCGCCGTTCCTCGCCATCGACGGGCTGGTGATCGCGCAGGTCGCCGACATCCTGCTCTATCTCGGCGACCGGCACGGGCTCGCGCCGTCCTCGATCAACGACCGCTATTGGGTGCATCAGCTTCAGCTGACGATCGCGGACTTCGTCGCCGAGGTCCACGACGTCCACCACCCGGTCGACACCAACGCCTATTACCACGAGCAGAAGCCGGAAGCGTTGCGCGCCGCCCAGGCGTTTCGCACCAGTCGGCTGCCCAAGTTCCTCACCTATTTCGAGCGTGCCCTCGACGCGAATGCGGGCGAGTGGCTCATCGACCACCGCTTGACCTATGCGGACACGTCCTTGTTCCAGATCGTCGAAGGGTTGCGCTACATGTTCCCCCGCCGGATGGCGGCGGTGGAGGGCGACTATCCGGGGCTGCTCCGCCTGCACGGGCTGGTCGGCGACCTGCCAGGCGTTCGCGCCTATCTGAAGAGCAACCGGCGGCTGCCGTTTAACGAGAACGGCATCTTCCGTCACTATCCCGAGCTCGACGGCGAGTGACCCGCCAACCCCGCCCGGCGGCGCGCATCCTGTTAGTGGATGCCTTCGCGCGGGTTCTGTTGTTCCGGTTCGAGGTGCCCGGGCGCGCGCCGTTCTGGGTGACGCCCGGCGGCGCGCTCGACCCGGGCGAAAGCTACGATGACGCCGCCCGGCGCGAGTTGGTGGAGGAGGTCGGTCTGTCCGCCGACCCCGGCCCGGAAGTGGCGCGGCGCGTGGTCGATTTCGTCTCGGTCGAGGGCGTGCCCGTCACCGCCGACGAGCGCTACTTCCGCGTCGACGTGGACGCAGCCGAGGTCGACGCTGCCGGGCATACCGAGCTCGAACGCCGGGTGATGACGAGCTGGCGCTGGTTCACGCGCGCCGAACTGGCTGGCTGGCCCGAGGCGATCTACCCGGAAGACCTCTTGGCGATGCTCGACGCCCCGGCTGTCCTACACGCGGCGGATGGGGGATAAGCGCCGGATGATCGCCACCGCCTCCTGCTCCCGTTCTTATCGTATCTTCTCTTGGCATCAGGGCGTAAAGATCGCCAAATTCGGCGAAGCGGAGATGACCGATGCTTGAGGCCTTCGTCGAGCAGGTGCTCACCCCGGTCACGCACGACCTCGGCGGGTTCAAGGTCCACCGCACCCTCCCCGCGCGCGAGCGCACCATGGTCGGCCCGTTCCTGTTCTTCGACCAGATGGGGCCCGCGACCCTCCCGTCCGGGCAGGGCATCGACGTGCGTCCGCACCCGCACATCAACCTTTCCACCGTAACGTATCTGTTCGCGGGCGCGATCGACCATCGCGACTCGCTCGGCACGCGCGCGCGGATCGAGCCGGGGGCGGTCAACCTGATGACGGCGGGGCGCGGCATCGTCCATTCGGAACGCTCGCCCGGCGACGAGCGCGCGCATGGCCCGGTGCTGTCGGGCATCCAGACCTGGCTCGCGCTTCCCGACGCGGACGAGGAGATGGCGCCTGCGTTCGAGCACCGGGGCGCGGACGCGCTGCCGGTGGTGGAGGCTGGCGGTGCGCGAGCGCGGGTCATCATGGGCTCGCTCTGGGGAACCGCCGCACCCACGACCGCTCGCGCGGGGGCGGTCTACGCCGACATCGCGCTGGACGCGGGCGCGAGCGTGCCGATCGACGCGGTCGCCGACGAGCGCGCGATCTACCTGGCCGAGGGCGAGGCGACGCTGGAAGGCGTGCCGCTCGACGCGATGCGGCTCTACGTTCTGCGTCCGGGCGTGGCGGCGACGTTGCGATCGGCGAGCGGCGCGCGCGCGATGCTGTGCGGCGGCGACGCGTTCGCGACGCCCCGGCATGTGTGGTGGAACTTCGTCTCCTCGCGCCCCGAGCGGATCGAACAGGCCAAGCGCGACTGGCGCGGCGGCGCGTTCCCCCTCGTGCCCGGCGACGCGGAGGAGTTCATCGCCATCCCGGACAAGCCGATGACGGTGAGCTATCCGTAGAGAGCCCCTCCCCTTCAGGGGAGGGGTTGGGGTGGGGGCTGTCGCCGCGCGATGACGGATTGCAGGATAGGGCTGCGATCATCGTGATAAAGTTTGGTGGCGGAGCGAAGTCCTCTGGCACAAGCCCCACCCCATACCCTTCCCTGAAGGGGGAGGGGCTTAGGAGAAGACAATGCCCGACCTCACCCGCATCGCCCTACCCACCGGCGTCGAACTCGACGTCGCGGTCGCGGGCGACCCTTCGCACCCGCCGGTTATCCTGCTCCACGGCTTTCCCGAATCGCACCGCACCTGGCGGCACCAGATCCCGGCGCTCGCGACCGATCACTTCGTCATCGCCCCCGACCAGCGCGGCTATGCGCGCTCGTCCAAGCCCGACGGTGTCGAGAGCTACACCGCAGACAAGATCGTCGCCGACCTGTTCGCGCTGGCCAACCATTTCGGCCTCGAGCGATTCACCTTGGTCGGCCACGACTGGGGCGGCGCGGTGGCGTGGATGGCGGCGCTGGGCAGGCCCGACCGCGTCGAGCGGCTGATCATCGTCAACGCGCCGCACCCGCTCCTCTTCCAGCGCGCGCTGTTCGACGATGCCGAGCAGCGGCGTGCGAGCCAGTATATCACCCGCTTCCGCGACACCGGCATCGACAAGGGGCTGGTCGGCGCGGGGCTGGAGCATTTCTTCTCCTGGACCTTTGTCCAGCACCTGACGAGCGCGGTCGCGGGACATGACAAGGCGGCGTATCTCGACGAATGGGGCCAGCCGGGCGCGATGACTGCGATGCTCAACTGGTATCGCGCGAGCGGCATCATCGTACCCGCGCCGGGTGAGACGCCGCCCCGCCCGGCGTTCCTCGACGCGCCCTTCCCGAAGGTGGCGATGCCGACGCTGGTGATCTGGGGCATGGGGGACAAGGCACTGCCGCCCGGGCCGAACCTGACCGGACTCGACGCGCTGGTGCCCGACCTGACCGTGGAGCGGCTCGACGGCGTCGGCCATTTCGCGCCGTGGGAAGCGCCGGAGCGGGTCACGGATGCGATGCGGGCGTGGCTTAGTCGCTGAGCATCGCCGCCAGCTTCACCACCGTGTTCCAGTTGCGCGCGGTGGCGACCTTCGGGAAGCCCGCCCGCGCCATCACGGGGCCGAGCGCGGAACGGCCCGCGCCGTCGGGATAGTCGATGAACAGCTCGCGCCCCACCGGCGCCAACCGCTCGGGGCCGTCATAGGCCGGCGGGAGCAGCCCGGCGGGGAACGGGTGGCGGTGGAACACGACGTGCAGCCGCTCTGGCCGTGTCTCGGCCGCGTCGGGGAACGGACACGCCGCCACCACCGCCGCCAGTTCCTCGCCCGAGCGAAGCAGCCACTCCGTCTCCAGCCCCAACGCCTCCCGCGCCGCCGCGCAGAGCCGCGCTTCCAGTTCAGCCCCGTGACCCTCCGCCTCGAACACCGCGTTGCCCGAGGCGAGCAACGTACGCACCTCGCGGCATCGCTGCGCTTCCAGAAATGCGCGCAGCTCCGCCATCGGCAGCTTGCGCGCGCCGCCGACATTGACGCCGCGCAGCAGCGCCGCCCACCTCATGCCCCCATTCCTCAACCCTCGGCCCGCACCGGCCGGGCGAGCAGCCTGTCGATCACGCCCCGCGCCTCCGCCCCGCCGAGCAGCGCGCACACGGCATCGGTGACGGGCATCTCCACGCCCGCCGCGCGCGCGGCCTCGACCAGCACCGGCGCGGTGGACGCGCCTTCGGCCACCGTGCGCCGGTTGGCGAGCAACGCCGCCGCGCTCCGCCCCTCGCCGATGCCGACGCCGAGCGAGAAGTTGCGCGATTGCGTCGACGAGCAGGTGAGCACCAGGTCGCCCATCCCCGACAGCCCCGCCAACGTCTCCGCCCGCGCGCCGCGCGCGAGGCCAAACCGGGTCATCTCCGCGAACCCGCGCGCGATCAATGCCGCGCGCGCGTTGCTGCCGAGCCCCGCGCCCTCCACCACCCCGCAGGCGATGGCGAGCACGTTCTTCACCGCCCCGCCGATCTCCGCGCCGACCACGTCGGTGGAGGTGTATGGGCGCAGGTTCGTGCCCTCAAACAACGTCGCCAGCGCGCGCGCCGCGTCAAGGTCGGCGTGCGCGACCGTCGCGGCGGTGGGCAGCCCCTTCGCCACCTCGCGCGCGAAGGTGGGGCCGGACAGCACCGCGATGCTCCGCCCCGACTGCGCCTCGCCCGCGACCTCGTGCATCAGCCAGAGCGACCCCGCCTCGACTCCCTTGCAGCACAGGACCAGCGGCGCGGTGCCGGGCGGGAGCTGTCCGAGGATCGTGCGCAGATGCTGCGCGGGCACCACGACCAGCACCGCACAGGCATCGCGCGCGTCGAGCTCGCCCGTTGCCTCGACCCGCTCCGACAGCCGCACGCCGGGCAGATAAGGCGCGTTCTCGCGCGTCGCGTTGATCGCCCGCGCCAGCCCCGCATCCCGCGCCCACAAGCGCACCGGCCCGCGCGCGCCCAGCAACTGCGCCAACGCGGTCCCCCACGCGCCCGCGCCGATGACCGCAATCACGCCTTCACCCCCGCCCCGCGCACCGGTTCCGCGGTCGGGTCGAGCGGCCAGCGCGGGCGCGCGGCCACGTCGAGCGGGTCGGTGAGGCCAGCGGCGAACCGCTCCGCCCCCGCCCAGGCGATCATCGCCGCATTGTCCGTACACAGCCACAGCGGCGGCGCGACGAAGCGCAGGCCGTGTTCCGCCGCCAGCCCCGACAACGCCTCGCGCACCGCCCCGTTCGCCGCCACCCCGCCCGCGACCACCAAGGCGCTCACCTCCCCCGCCCGCTCCAGCGCGCGCGCGGTGCGGTCGAGCAGGCAGTCGACCACCGCCTGCTGGAACGACGCGGCGATGTCCTCGGGCGCGTGCTTGCCAGCCGCGCGCGCCACCGCGCTCTTCAGCCCCGCGAACGAGAAATGCGGCTCGGCGGAGCCCAGCAGCGGGCGCGGGAGCGGGACCGCGCGCGGGTCGCCTTCCATCGCCGCGCGCTCGACCGCCGGTCCGCCGGGAAAACCGAGCCCAAGCAGCTTGGCGGTCTTGTCGAACGCCTCCCCCGCCGCGTCGTCGATCGTGGTCGCCAGCCGCCGGTAGCGCGCGACGCCCTCGACCAGCAGCAACTGGCAATGCCCGCCCGACACGAGCAGCAACAGATAGGGAAAGGCGAGATCGGGATCGGTCAGCCGCGGCGACAGCGCATGGCCTTCGAGATGGTTGACCGCGACCAGCGGCTTGCCCGCCGCGTGCGCCAGCGCCTTGCCCGTGACCAGCCCCACCATCACTCCGCCGATCAGCCCCGGCCCCGCCGTCGCCGCCACCGCGTCCACGTTGGAGAGCTTCAGCCCGGCGTCGGCCAGGGCCGCGGCGACCAGCGGCTCCAGCGCCTCCACATGCGCGCGCGCGGCGATCTCGGGCACCACGCCGCCATAGGGCGCATGCGCCGCCTCCTGCCCCAACAGCCGATGCGCGAGCACGCGACGGTCGGACGTGACCAGCGCGGCGGCGGTCTCGTCGCAGGAGGATTCGAGGCCGAGGATCAGCATGGGCCGGGTTTAACGGCTGCCCACGCGCTTGTCGAAACGCGAGATCGTCGGGCGCTCGGGCGAGGCCGCGTCGGGACGAATGATTCCGACGTCAGCTATCCGGGAGGCAGCGACCACCCTTCGCCATCCGGATAACACCTACGATCGCCAGGCCGATCGAGACCCCCACCGCACCGCCGATCATGCTATCCGGAACATGGAGGTTGACCAACAGCGGCGTCAGCACAGCCGGCATGATCGCCGGGAGCATCACGACCGGAAGGAAACGGGCTTTGGAATTTTTCATCTCGCTATTTTTCGTCTCGCGTCCGTCAGCTTTCCATATGGTTGAACGGTAAACAAGGGACTGGCTGCCCGACAAGCCGACGCTTGGCGTCCGCCCCCTGTCATTGTTGGACAGGGCGTGATTTACGCTGGCCGATGCGCCCCCGCTTTGCCCTTTCCGGTCGTGCCGACGCTTGCGGGCATCTCGCGCGGAAGGGTGACAAGACGCGACGTAGAGCGAACTTAGCGAACTTCCGCGCCGCGCGGCGGGCACGAATCGGGAGGCCTGCATGTGTCGGCGCACCGCTTCGCTCCGGTCTCGGAACGCACGAGCGCAGCGCGAATCTACGTTCGAGCCTCAACTTCCTCAACTTGTTCAGGTTCAGCCCGCGCGACACCGCCGCGACCGCCTCCGCTCGCCAAGCGCGGCGATCCCGCTATAGCGCCGCCATGTCCCGTTTCACCCTCGGCACCCGTGGCTCGCCGCTTGCGCTCGTGCAGGCGGGCCTCGTCCGCGACGCGCTCGCCGCCGCGCATGGCTGGGGGCGCGAGGAGGTCGCGATTGTCGTCGTCCGCACCACCGGCGACCGGGTGCAGGATCGCCCGCTGGCGGAGATCGGCGGCAAGGCGCTGTGGACGAAGGAGCTCGACCGTGCATTGCTGGCGGGCGAGGTCGATGCGTGCGTCCACTCGATGAAGGACGTGGAGACGGTGCGGCCCGCCGCCATCGCGCTCGCCGCCACGCTCGCGCGAGCAGACACGCGCGATCGGCTGGTCGGGGCGGCGTCGATCGAGGCATTGCGACAGGGCGCGGTCGTCGGCACCAGCTCGCCGCGCCGCCGCGCTCAGCTGCTCCGCCGCCGCCCGGACCTCCGCGTCGTCACCTTTCGCGGCAATGTCGACACCCGCCTGGCGAAGCTCGCGCGCGGCGAGGCGGACGCGACCTTGCTCGCGGCGGCGGGGCTGGAGCGGTTGGGGCGCGGCGAGGTGGGCGTCGCGCTCGACCTGCTCCCCGCGCCCGCGCAGGGGGCGGTTGGCATCGAGGTGCGCGCGGAGGACGCGGCGGC
>CALMGC010000305.1:0-733 GCA_937863505.1 uncultured Sphingomonadales bacterium
ATGTAGGACTGGGCCCCGAAGCCGGCGATCACCCCCCGCGCGGCCCGGACGACGAAGCTTGCGTGCCGGAAATCCTCGCGTGCGTGCGGATTGGACAGGTGAACCTCGATCACCGGCGTCGTCACGCTCTTGATCGCGTCGTGCAGCGCGACCGACGTGTGGGTGAAGCCGCCCGCGTTGAGCAGCACCGCCTTCGCCCCGCTCGCCTGCGCCTCGTGCAGCCAGTCGATCAGATGGCCCTCATGATTGGACTGGCGCATATCGATGGCGAGGCCCAGCGCCTGCGCGCGATCCTCCAGCCGGCCGGCAATGTCGTCCAGCGTGTCGTGGCCATAGATTTCGGGCTCGCGCGCGCCGAGCAGGTTGAGGTTGGGGCCGTTGAGAACGAAGACGGTGGGCATCGGGCGGCTTTCGGTTGAACGGCGCTGGCGGCCGGATTAGGGGGGCCGCACCATCCTAGCCCGTTCGCCCTGAGCTTGTCGAAGGGCTGCCTTTCTTCGCACCGGGTGACAGGAAGGGCAGGGCTTGGACAGGCTCAGCCCGAACGGACAACACGGCCAATGCCTCATGTCGACGGAACCGTCTCGATCAGCGTCAATGGCGAGCACAAGCGCGTCGCCGCCGGGCTGACGCTTGCGCAGCTCGCGACCGACTTGGGGCTCCTGCCCGAGAAGGTGGCGGTCGAACGCAATCTGGAGGTCGTGCCGCGCTCCACCCTGGCTGAGGTGCTGGT
>CALMGC010000305.1:743-1690 GCA_937863505.1 uncultured Sphingomonadales bacterium
CGCGTGGACCGTCGCGGGCCGCACCTTCCGCTCGCGGCTGATCGTCGGGACCGGCAAATACAAGGACTTCGCGCAGAACGCCGCCGCGGTAGGGGCATCCGGCGCGGAGATCGTCACCGTCGCCGTCCGCCGCGTCAACATCGCCGACCGCAACGCGCCGATGTTGACCGACTTCATCGACCCCAAGCGCATCACCTACCTGCCCAACACGGCCGGCTGTTTCGACGCGGAAAGCGCGATCCGGACGCTGCGGCTCGCGCGCGAGGCGGGCGGATGGGAGCTCGTCAAGCTGGAGGTGCTGGGCGAGGCGCGGACGCTCTATCCCGACATGGTGGAAACGCTGCGCGCGACGGAGATCCTCGCCAAGGAGGGCTTCCTGCCGATGGTCTATTGCGTCGACGATCCGATCGCGGCCAAGCGGCTGGAGGATGTGGGCGCGGTGGCGATCATGCCGCTGGGCGCGCCGATCGGATCGGGCCTGGGCATCCAGAACAAGGTGACGATCCGGCTGATCGTGGAGGGCGCCAAGGTGCCAGTGCTGGTGGACGCCGGCGTCGGCACGGCGAGCGAGGCGGCCGCGGCGATGGAGCTGGGCTGCGACGGCGTGCTGATGAACACCGCCATCGCGGAGGCGCGCGATCCGATCCTGATGGCGCGCGCGATGAAGGCGGGCGTGGAGGCGGGGCGGCTCGCCTATCGCGCGGGGCGGATGAGCGTGCGCCGCTACGCCGATCCGTCGAGCCCGCTCGCGGGGCTGATCTGACGGGCGACGCCCCCGACCTCTACCGCACCCTTACGGAACCGGAACGTCCTGCGAAAGTTATCCTGAAGCAGTATGAAGCGGCGCCCATCGGCGCTCGCAGCCGCGACAGGAGATCTCCATGGGTGAGTTTACCGACAAGGTCAAAGCGGCCGGCAACAAGATCGCCGGCGAGGCCAAGGAAGCG
>CALMGC010000306.1 GCA_937863505.1 uncultured Sphingomonadales bacterium
AGCGCGGTGATGTCCACCTCGCCATTGCCCTGCGCGGCGTGGCCGTCGCCCGCCTGGAACAGCGCGCCGGCGGCGTGGACGGGGAAGAACAGCGTGGTGCCCGCGACCAGCGCGCGGTCGTCCATGTTGCCGCCGATGATCGTCGGCGGTGCTGAGTCGTAACGCCCGAAGGCGGGCGGCGGCGCCACGCCCATGCTGCCGAAGAACGGGTGGAGCGGCACCTCCACCGCCGGCGCGAACCGCGCGACCATGCGCTTGGCGTCGAGCGGCACGATCTTGACGCGCGAATAAGGAAAGTCGTCGGTGAGGAACCCCGCGCCATAGCGGAACGCGTTATAGGCATAGGGGATGGCGAGCTCGACCCGCTTGATCCGGACCTCCAGCGTGTCGCCGGGCATCGCTCCTTCGATCGCGATCGGGCCGGTAAGGATGTGCCCGCCCGGCCCGCGCGCGGCGGCGGGCACGCCCGCGAACACCGCGCGCAACGCGGGCTCGACATCGCCCGGCGCGACGCCCGCTTTCTCCAGGCCGGTGGGGCTGTTGGTCAGCAGCGTGTGCATCACCACCGTGTCGCCGGACCGGATGGTGAGCACCGGCTTGTCGGCGGCGTCGTAATGCCCCCAGGCAACCGTCGCCGGCGTCGCGGGCAGGTCATAGGTGCGCGCGACGGCGGGGGCGGAGACTAGGGCGAGGGCGGGGAGGAGGGCGCGCATGGCTAAAGCCTATGCACGCCCGCGCCCCTGCGCAACGCCCTCCGCGTCAGAAGCGGAAGCGGAAGCCCGCCGAGTAGGTCCGCTCCCGATAGCTGAGAAAGCGCACATATTCGGCTCGCGGCGCACCGTCCCGGGCGGAAGTGAAGGTAAATAGGTCCGGATTCCCTGTGAGGTTCGTCGCGTCAAAGAACAGGGTCGTCTTCTTGGTGAAGTTCAGGTTCGCCGAAAGATCGAGATTCCCGTGCGGTCGGCCATATTGATAGAAGATGTCACCAAGCGGCGGGTTCGGCGCGCGAAACTGCGGGTAACCGACATCGAGATATTGGCTCCGCTTGTTGTACGTCACGCGCAGCGACAGCGGCCCGTGCTCGTACAGGCCGACTATGTTGTACGTGTACCGCGATACGCCCTCCAACCCGAAGTAGGAAAGGTCGGTGAGACTTACGCGCGGGTCGGTAGGGATAAGTCGCTTGCCGTCGATATAGGTGAAATTGGCTTGCAGGCCGAAGCTGCGCAGGAAGCTGGGCACCGCCTCGAAATCAAAGAAGGTGGAGAGCTGCGCTTCCGCGCCCGTGATCTCCGCCTTGGCGACATTGACCGGGCGGCTGACCTGCACGAAGCCGAAGGTGGGGTCGGTATAGTTCGTCGTCTCGGTCTGGATGAAGTTGCGCACATCGCGATGGAAACCCGCGACCGAGACGAAGCCCGTACGGGTAAAGTAATATTCGAGCGATGCGTCGTAATTGTTCGACTTGTACGGCTTCAACGTCGGGTTGCCGCCGTTACCGTAGCTGATCGTTCCGCCGCCGGTATATGGCTGCGGCGAGCCTAGGCTCAGTGCGGGGTTCAGCTGGCTGAAGTCGGGTCGCGTCTGCGTCTGAGTGTACGACAGGCGAAGCTGCAAGTCCGACCAGACGTGCCAGCGCAGCGACGCGTTGGGCAGGAACACGCTGCTGTTGGGCCGCGACGTGACCGGGATAAGCATGACGGGCGCGCCGGCCGCGGCACCGGGAGGCACTCCGAGGGCCGAGCCGTTCACCTGCGTCTCCGCGCGGACGTACCGCACACCGATCGTGCCGTCGATCACGTCGTTGAAGTTGTAGTTGGCTTGCGCATAGCCCGCATAGGTCTTCTCATAGGCGTCGTAGGACGAAAAAGGCTGATAGGGTGCGTTGCCGAGCGAGTAGTTGGTCGCGCCGAGGCCGATCACGAACTGGCGCAGATTCTGGATATTGGAACGAATGCTGGTGTAGGTTGGCGCCAGGAAGGTCTGGAACTGATTGGGGTCGTCGTCCCCCAGGCCGGGGTGCACGGGCAGGAAGTTGATCGGGGCCTGCGCGATCGGAACATTCTGTCCGCCGAAATACCGGTTGCCGTACCGGCGATTGGCGTCACGATCGGTGTAGCGGAACCCGAACTGGATGCTGTGAAGGAAGCCGTTATCGACCTTGTACTCGCCATCCGCCCGCGCCTGCCAGTCGCCACCTCGCGAGAGCTGGTTCTCCTCGAACAGGCCGAGGAAGCGATAGTTCGCCGGGTCGGCGGCATTGAAGCCGCTGATGGAGAATTGCGGCAACTCGCTGTTGAAGTTGATCGTGTAGGGCGTGAAGCCGAACTGGCGGTCGATCGACTCGGTGGAACCCACGAACCTGCTGGTGGTGTGCGCCGCGTCGACGGTCAGGCGGAACGGGCCGGAGTTGTAGATG
This sequence comes from uncultured Sphingomonadales bacterium, assembly GCA_937863505.1. Lineage (GTDB taxonomy): Bacteria > Pseudomonadota > Alphaproteobacteria > Sphingomonadales > Sphingomonadaceae > Sphingomonas. The sequence continues at coordinate 2,420 of CALMGC010000306.1, forward strand.
CCGCCGGCCGCGAACTGGTAGGTGTCGGTCTTGTTGTACGTGCCGCCGCGAAACGAGAAGATCGGCCCCGGATTGACGTCTTGGCCGCTGCTGACCAGATTGGTTCCCGGTCGCAAGGTCAGGTTGGTGAACGTCCCGCTGTACAGGTTCGCCTGCGCTTCCGTGTCGTCAATCGAGTTGCGGAAGCCCTGGTACAGGCCCTCGGCGTAGAATTCGAGCTTGTCATTGGGACGCCACTGAAGCGCGGCATTGGCCGACGGGCGCTTGCGGTCGCCCGAGCGGTAGTAAAGCCGCATGATGTCGGGAACGCGCACCGTCTGCCCGTTCACCGTCGGCGTGGCGATGAAGTCGGTATTGGACGGCTCCGCGTCGAGATACTTCAGCTGCGTGTAGCTCGCGTTCACCAGCACGCCGATCTCGCCGATGCCCGTCTGCCAGCGATTCGAGATCAGGATGTTGCCGTTGGGCGTCACCCGGCCGGTGTTGGCCGTGAGAACGCCGAAGGCGTTGCCCGACAGCTCGAACCCCTGTAGGTCGAACGGGCGACGCGAGCGGACGTTGGTGAGGCCGATCACGCCCGGCTCGACCTGGTCGGCGGTGGAGGTCTTGAACACTTCCAGCGCGGCGATGCCTGCGGAAGGAAAGTCCTGTAGCGCCACCTGCCGCCGCTCGGCGGTGAAGACCTCGCGACCGTTGTAGAGCGTGTTGAAGAACGCCTCCGGCAGCCCGCGGATCAACACCGACTCCGCTTCGCCCCCGACGCGCAGCACCTGGACGCCCGGGATACGGCCGGCGGTGTCGGACACCGCGAGGTCGGGCAGCTTGCCGATGTCCTCCGCGACCACCGCATCGACGATCTGCGGCGCGTTGCGCTTCAGCGCCTCCGACGAGCGGATGCTCGCGCGATAGCCGGTGACGACGATGTCGCTGGTCGCCGGGGTCTGCGTGTCGGCGGCGGGCGGCGCGCCCGCGTCGGGGTTGGCGGGGTTGGCCGCCTGCGCCTCGGTCGCGGGGGCGGCGGGGGAGGCGCCGACCCGGTCCTGTTGCGCCAGCGCGGGCGTGGTGATAGCCAGCGCGGCCAGCGACGCCGATGCGAGCGCGTTCCTCTTCAGGCGCATGATGGTCCTCTCCTGCTGTTCTGATGGCTTGTGTGAGGCGCTTGTCATTGGCCGCGGGAGGACTCAACCCGTTTGTCTGATTTATTCACCGCTGTTGCACGAAGGCCTCACCCGCCGCGCGTCTCACCACCAGGTCGCGTAAAGCGCGACCAGGATCAGCACGACGCCGAGGCTGCCGATGTTGAAGCTGGCGGGCGTACCGAACGGCACGTCGTCCGTGCGGATGCGGTTCGCCTCCGCGCCTGCGGGCCGGACCAGCGACGCGACCACCGCCAGCGCGAGGCTGATGAAGAACACCAGCAGCATCCGGTTCATGAACGGGATGCCGGGGGTGAACTGGCGGAACAGGTAGGACAGCACCACCGACGCCACCGCCGCCGCGATCGCCCCCGCCTCGCTCGCGCGCCGCCAGAACAGGCCGAGTAGGAAGATGACGGTGATGCCCGGCGTGAAGAAGCCCGAGAACTCCTGAATGAACTGGAACGCCTGGTCCGACTGGCCGATCAGGGGGCGGGCGGCGATCATCGCGATGACGATGGCGACGGCGGCGGCGATGCGGCCGACGCGGACGAGATGGCGCTCGTTTTCGCCGCGTTCCTGCGCGGAAACGCCGTCCTCCGCCTTGGTCGGCACGTGCCGGAACTTCGCGTAGAGATCGAGCGTGAAGATGGTCGCGATCGAGTTGATCTTGGACGCGGTCGACGCGATGATCGCCGCCACCAGCGCGGAGAAGACCAGCCCGAGGATGCCGGTCGGCAGATAGCGCATCATCGTCGGATAGGCCTGGTCGGGCTTGGCCAGCGTCGGCGCGAGCACCACCGCCGCGATGCCCGGCAGCACGATGATGACCGGCATCAACAGCTTCAGGTACGCCGCGAACATCACGCCCTTCTGCGCCTCGCCCAGGCTCTTGGCCGCGAGCGCGCGCTGGATGATGTATTGGTTGAACCCCCAATAGCTGAGGTTGGCGATCCACATCCCGCCGATCAGCACCGACAGGCCGGGCAGGTCCTTGTAGAATTTGTTATCGGGCTGGAGGATCATCTGGAAGTGATCGGGCACGCGCCGCACCAGCGTACGAAAGCCCGCGATCACGCCATGCCCGCCGCCGATCGCGTTGAGCGTCAGCCCCGACACGATCAGCCCGCCCAGCACCAGCAGCGTGACCTGGACGATATCGGTCAGCGCCACCGCCTTCAGCCCGCCGCGCAGCTGGTACAGGAGCGCGAACAGCCCGAGGCCGACCAAGGCATAGCCCTGGCTCACGCCCGCGACCTGGTTGACCGCGATCGAGCCCAGCCAGATGATCGAGGTGAGGTTCACGAACACGTACAGCGCCAGCCAGAACAGCGCCATCAGCGTGCGGATGTTCGGCCCATACCGCTCCTGGAGGAACTGCGGCATCGTGTAGATGTCGTTGCGCAGGAAGATCGGCAGGAAGAACTTGCCGACGAGCAGCAACGTCGCCGCCGCCATCCATTCATAGGACGCGATCGCGAGCCCGATCGCATAGCCCGACCCCGCCATGCCGACGATCTGTTCGGCGGAGATGTTGGCCGCGATCAGCGACGCGCCGATCGCCCACCAAGGCAGCGACTTGGACGCGAGGAAATAGTCGGAGGTGTTCTTCTCATGCCCCGCCTTATCGCGCGACACCCATTGCGCGAGACCGAAGATGCCGACCGCGTAAAGCGCGACCACGACCAGATCGACCGTCGACAACCCCATGATCAAACCCCTCCCGCGCCGCCCCTTATGGCCGGGTACGGCGCGGGCACGATTATCGGATAAATGCGCGCTGTCCAGAGCAAGGGTGCAGGTGACAAGCGCGCGACGGCCCGTCACTATTCGATGTCATGGAACAACCACCTGCGCCGGCCGGTCGCAACCTGACCTATGGGCTGCTCGACAGCTTGGGCGTCGCGATCGTCACCGGTCGCTATGGCGCGCGCGACTTTCCGACGGAGGCGGAGCTCGCCAAGCACCACGGCGTCAGCCGGTCGGTGACGCGCGAGGCGATGAAGATGCTCGCGGCCAAGGGGCTGGTCAGCGCGCGGCAGCGCAAGGGCACCAGCGTCCGCCCCGCCGCCGAGTGGAACCTGTTCGACCCCGACGTACTGCGCTGGCTGCTCGAGCGGCGCTTCTCGATCGACCTGCTGCGCCACTTCACCCAACTGCGGCTCGGGACCGAGCCGGAGGCGGCGGCGGTCGCGGCGACGGCGGCGGACGCAGGCGATCGCGAGCGCATCACCGCCGCGCTGGCGCGGATGGTGGAGGCGGACGCGGGGCGCGGCGATGTGCTCGACGCCGATACCGGCTTTCACGTCGCGGTGCTGCGCGCGACGCGCAACCCGTTCTACGCGCAGTTTCGCGTCGTGGTCTCAGCCGCGCTGCGCAAGTCGATCCGCTTCACCAACGGCATCAAGGGCCATTCCGCCAGCATCGCCGAGCACGCGGCGGTGGCGGACGCGATCCTGGCGCGCGACCCCGACGCCGCGCGTGAGGCGATGCGGCGGCTGATCGGCAACGTGCTGCTGCTGATCGAGGGAGCCGAGGGTGAGGCGGCGGAGCAAGCCTAGCGCCCGCTCTCCATGTCGATCGGCGCGACCGTGCCGTCCGCGCGATAGTGGACGCGGGCGAGCGCGACATGGCGATGGTCGTGATAGGGACCGTCGCCGCGCTCGTCTTCCCAGCGGTGATAGGCGATCAGCCACTCGCCGGTTCGCGGGTCCTGCACGAAGGCGTGATGGCCCGGTCCCTTGAAGCGGGCGTCGGCGTGGAGGATCGTGCCGCGATACGTCCACGGCCCCAGCGGGGTCGGCGCGGTGGCGTAGCGGACCGAATAGTCGGCGCGGTCCCAATGGCCCGAGCTGTAGGACAGGTAATAGGTCCCGCCGCGCTCGTGCATCCACACGCCCTCGGTGAAGCAGGGCGGCTGCGCGACCGGCAGTTCGCGCACCGCCGTCACCATGTCGGGCGCGAGCTCCCAGACGCGCAGCACCGACCCGTTGCTGCCGCCTGCGTAAAGAAGGCGCTGCCCGCTTTGCGGATCGACGAACACCATCGGGTCGATCGCCTCGAAGTGAAAGCGCCCGCTCCCGGTCGGCGGCATCGCGTCGGGGCAGGGCGCGGGGCGCGCGGTTACCGCGCCCGCATCCGCCCCGGTGATCAGCGCGTGCCCGGAGTCGCGGCACGGCCCGGCCTCGGTGTCGCAGACCGCGACGCCGATGCGGCTCGGCAGCGGCTCCTGCGGGCCGACCGCGTAGTAAAGGTAGTAGCGCCCGTTCGCCGCCTGCATGTGCGGGGCCCAGAGCTGGCGACCCGGCCCGATCCAGCGCACGTCCTCGCGGCGGAGCAGCGTCGCCCGGTCGCGCCAGTGGCGGAGGTCGCGCGACGACCAGGCGTCGAGATGGAGCCCGTCGGCGGTCGGATAGAGCCACAGCTCACCATCCGCGAACAGCGCCGATGGGTCCGCGCCCTCGAACACCGACCGCACCGGCGGGCGGTCCTGCGCGCCGAGCAGCAACAGCGCGGCGGCGAGCAGCCCCGCCCGCGCGCGCCTCACCGCGCGCTGGCGACGCGGCGGGCGGGCGCGGGCTCCGCCGTCGCGACCTTGGGCTCGCTCGACAGGCGGCGGATCAGGTCCACCTCCGCCTGCCGATACGGCGTGCCGTCGGCGCGGAACACCTCGTGGAACCAGATCGGCGGCTCGTCGGAGGTATAGGGCTTCTTCCACGAGTCCCACGGCAGCCGCGTCTGCGTCTTGCCGTCGACGAACCCCCAGTTGATCATCGCGATATTCAGCCGCTTGCCGATCGGCAGCGAGCCGTCGAACGTCGAGCCGTTGCCGCGCGCCATATATTCGGTGCAGATCACCGGGCGGCCATAGCTCAGCATCTGCCGCGCGCGCCGCTCGAAATGCTCGGGCCAGTTGTAATCGTGGAAGCTCTCGATGTCCGATTGCGTGACCTGGATGCGCTCCACCGCGTCGAGCGTCTCGGGCCGGTCCCATGTCTCGCCGATCCACACCCCGCTGGTGAGCGGCTGCACCGGGTCCGCCGAGCGCGCCCAGCCGAACACCTGCCCCAGCAGCCCGGCGACCAACGCCTTCTTGTCGGGGGTGGGCGCGTAGTTGCCGCCGCCCTCGTTGTTGGGCTCGTTCCACACGTCCCAGGCGAGGATGCGGCGGTCGTTGCGGAAGGTGCCGACCACATCCTTCACATAGGCTTCCAGCTTGGGATATTGCGCGCGATCGGCGAGCCGGGCCGCGCCGGGGGCCTGCACCCAGCCCGAGTTATGGACCCCCGGGATCGGCGGGTGCTGCGGCCCCGCCTTGGGGTTGGGGTCCCAGCAGCTGTCGAACAGCACGAACACCGGGCGGATGCCGTGGCGCGCGGCGATGGTGAGGAACTGGTCCATCCGCCGCTTCAGCCCGGCCCGGTCGTTCTCCCAAGCTAAGTTGTGGAGGAACACGCGCATCGTGTTCATGCCGATGCCCTGCGCGTAGCCCAGCTCCTTGTCGATCGTGGCCGGGTCCCACGTCTCCGCCTGCCACATCTCCAGCTCGTTGATCGCGGTCGCGGGCGTGTAGTTGCTGCCGACCGACCAGGGCTGCGTACCGTACCAGCGCTGCGCCTCCGCCTGCGACCATTGCGGGCGCGCGTCGGCGGGGGCGGCGAGCGTGAGCGCGGCGGCGAGGCCGAGGAGGAGCCTGAGCTTCATGGATGCGCTCCTCAGCGGCCGGTGGTGAAGCGGTAGACGATCGTGTTCCGATACACCTGCCCGGGGGCGAGCCGGGCGGAGCCGAAGGCGGGCTGGTTGGGCGTGTCGGGGAAGATCTGCGGCTCCATCACGATCGCGTCGCCCTCGCGGTACAGCTTGCCAGCCTTGCCGTGGCTGGTCGCGTCGAGGAAGTTGCCCGAATAGAATTGCAGCCCCGGCTGGTTGGACAGAAGCTCGAACCCGCGCCCCGACACCGGTTCGACGACGTGCGCCATGAGGTGCAGGTCGGGGGTGACCGCCGTGCCGACGATCCAGTTATGGTCATAGCCGCGCCCGTAGACGATCTGCTGGTCGGTCTCGCGCACCCGCTCGCCGACCGCGTGAGGCGTGCGGAAGTCGAACACCGTCCCCGCGACCGGCCTGCGCTCCCCGGTCGGGATCGCGCCCGCGTCGGTGGGGAGGAAGGTCTCGGCGGGAATGGTGACGAGGTGCCCCATCGCGCCCGTCGCCGAACCCTCGCCCGCTAGGTTCCAGTAAGCGTGGTTGGTGATGTTGGCGATCGTCGGCTTGTCGGTGGTGGCGCGATAGTCGATCGTCAGCTGGTCGCGCTCGTCGAGGCTGTAGGTGGCGTCGACGGTCATCGTGCCCGGATAGCCCTGGTCGCCATCGCGGCTGACATAGCGCAGCGTCACCGACGCGGTCGGGCCCGACTTCACGTCGGTGACGGTCCACAGCACCTTGTCGAAGCCGACGGTGCCGCCGTGAAGCGAGTTCGGGCCGTTGTTGACCGGCACCTGATAGCTGGCGCCGTCGAGCGTGAACCGCCCCCGGGCGATGCGGTTGGCGAAGCGGCCCACGGTGGCGCCGAAATATTGCGGCTTGGCGAGATATTCCTCGATCGTCGCATAGCCGAGCGCGACATCGGCGGCGTGGCCCGCGCGGTCGGGGAGCATCACAGACTGGATCGTCGCGCCATAGCTGATCAGCGTCGCGGCCACGCCGTGCCCGTTCGCCAGCGTCACCGCCGCCACCTCGCGACCGTCGGGCAGGTGCCCGAACACCGACCGCTTGGCGGTCGCCGCGTCCGCCGCGCCCGCGCTCATCGCGAGACACGCCCCGGCCAGCATCCACCGCATGTCACTCTCCCGTTCCTGTCTTGTCGTTGCGCGCGCCCCACCCCGAGGCCGGAACGACGGGTCGGGCAGGCGCGGTCCGCATCGCCGGGGCTATCGCGCGCCCGTCCGGCGAGCGCAAGTCATACAAATCAAGGATCGGCCCGGCCATTCGGGCGGGCCAGCTAACCTGTTTGAATGAAGCCGTTTTCGGCGGATGTCAGCGAGTCGCGGGGCCAAGGAAAGGGGCTCCGCTTGATGGCGATGGCGAGGAGACGACCATGACGACCCACGATCAGGACTATTATCACCAGCGCGCCGAGGCCGAGCTGGCGATGGCGGAAAGGGCGAAGACCCCCGAGGCGGTAAAGGTGCATTACGAGCTCGCCCACCATTATCTCGACCGCCTCAACACCCCGCGCCGGCCGCCAGCCCTGTTCGGGTCGGTCAGCCGATAAGATGTTGCAGCGGTAGTCGAATGCCGCAGCGGACGGTCGACGCGCCGACCTCGAACGCAACGTCCGCGCCCAGTTCATAGGGGAGCGTCTGGTCCAGCATCTCGGTGCCGAACCCGCGGCGCGGCACCCGCGCCGGGTCGGCTTCGCGCAATCGTTCGGACCAGTCGAGCGCCAGCCGGTCGCCGTGCACGCGCCAGGTGATCGACAGCGCGCCGTCGTCGGACAGCGCGCCGAACTTCAACGAGTTGGTGACCAGCTCGTGCATCGCGAGCGTCAGCGTCTCGCCCGCCTTGTGTCGCAGCCGCACGTTTGGGCCGTCGACGCGCACACGCTCATGCTCGACGATTGCGGCGGCCAGGAGCTCGTCGTCGATCAACGCGCGCAGGTCCATGCCCCGCTCCGGGTCGCGCGTGGCCTCCGCCTGCGCGCGGCTCAGCGCGCCGATCCGCCCGTCGAGATGCGCGGCCAGGTCCTCTGCGGTGTCGCTCGCCTCCGCCGTCCGGCGCGTGATCGAGCGGACCACCGCCAGATTGTTGCGGACCCGGTGCTGAAGCTCGCCCAGCAGCGTGCGTTGCCGCCGATCGCTTTCGCGCAACGCGTCCTCGATCGCGCGCCGGTCGGTGAAGTCGTGCGCAATGCCCGCGACGCGCGCGATCCGCCCGTCCTCGTCGCGGATCGCGAAGCCGACGTCGCGGATCCACCGCACGCCACCATCCGCGCGAACGATGCGATATTCCGACGTGACCGGCTCGCCCGCGAGCAGCCGGGACAGCGCCTCGCCCGCGACCGCGCGGTCGTCCGGGTGGACGAGCTCGCGCCAGCGCGACAGGTCGGCCATGATGCGCTCGCGGCTCTCGCCCCAAATCCGCTCGAATGCGGGGCTGAGATAATCGAGCCGCCCCGATGCCGCGTCGATGATCCACAAGGTATCGGCGGCATGTTCGCCGAACTGGCGCAAGCGCGCCTCGCCTTCGCGCGCGGCGGCGTCGATCGCGCGCCCGCCGGAGGTGTCTTCGTGCCGCTCGATCGCCAGCTGCTCGTCGCTCATGATCCGCTCCGCCCGAGATACGCCTGGAACTTCGGTCCGGTTGCCGGGTGTCAGTTGTTCGCGTCGAAATGCCGGCCTTCGCGCTGAAGGTGAAGGTATTGCGCGTTGAAGTGCGCGGTGCGCGTCAGCGCGTCGCGATCGAGGATGGACAGCCGCTTGCCCGCCAGCTCGATCAGCCCCGCGGCCCGCAACTCCTGGATCATGCGGTTGACGTGAACCGCCGTCATGCCGAGCGCGTCGGCGAACTCCGCCTGGGTGATCGGCATCTCGCAAGCATCGCCCTTGGTCAGCCCCACCGCCTCCAACCGATAGAACAGCTCAAGCAACAGGTGCGCGATTCGCCCCACCGCGCTGCGCTGGCCGATATTGGCGATCCACTCGCGCTGAATGGCGGAGGAGACCAGCGCGTCCCACAACAGCGCCTGCATCATCCGGGTCCGCCCGTCGGTCGCCTCCTCGAACGCTTCGCGCGAAATCTGCGCGTAGCTGACCGGGGTGATCGCGCCGATGGAGTGGTCCATCTCGCGCAGGATGTAGACGTTGAGGTCGCACAGGTCGCCGGGAACGAAGAAGCTGAGGATCTGGCGGCGACCGTCCTCCATCACCTTGTAGCGGCAGGCCCAACCGGTAAGGATCAGCTTCACATGCTCGGGCTTGTCGCCTTCGCGGATCAGGTCGGCGCGGGCGCGGCGTTCGCGCACATGCTGGCCCGCCATCGTGTCCAGCGCGTGTCGGTCGTCGTCCGACAGCCTGGCAAAGTGCTCCAGCTTGCGCGTCAGCGGGTTTGCCACGTCTTTCTCCCTGTTGCGAGGAGTTTAGCGCGGGCCCCGGGAGCCGACTTGATCCATGTTATGTTGGTGTATCGCCGCCGTGGCATGACGGGTTGAGCCCGACACGGCTGGCGAGCGCGCGGAGAGACGGTGATGAACGGGGCGGAAACGATCACGCTTTCGGGAAAACGCGTCCTTGTGGTGGAGGACGAATATTATCTGGCCGATGATCTGGTTCGCGCGCTGCGGGCGCGCGGCGCGGATGTGGTCGGGCCGGTGCCCGGCCTTGCGCGCGCGGTCTACGCGGCGAGGTCGGAGGCGATCGACTTCGCGGTGATCGATCTCAACTTGAAGGGTGACCACGGCTTCCCGGTCGCGGATGCGCTGGCGGACCGGCAGGTGCCGTTCGTGTTCGCCACCGGCTATGACGAAACGGTGATCCCGGACCGGCACCGCGACGTGAAACGCTGGGAAAAGCCGTTCGACATGGACGCGCTGCTGGCCGACCTGCCCGGGCGGTGACGCGATCGGCGCTGGTGTGGACCGGATGAGCCGGGTCGATCCCGATCGCGCCTGGCCCATCGGCGAGGGCGAGATGGCGGTGCGTGTCCGCGCGCACGACTGGGCGGCGACGCCGCTGGGGCGGGTCGAGCGGTGGCCCGCGCGGTTGAAACATGCGGTCGAGCTGGTGCTGGCGATGCCCTATCCCGCGGTCGTCAGCTGGGGGCCGGACCTGCTGCAGGTTTACAACGACCATAACATCGCCAGCTATGGTCACCGGCACCCGGCCGCGCTGGGCCGCCCTTATCTGGAGAACTTCGCCGAGTCCGCGGACGCGATCGTTGCGGCGCGCGACCGGCTGTTCGCGACGGGCGAGGCGTTCAGCTATGACGATCTGCCCTGGACGTTGCCGGGCGCGGCTGGCGAGCCGGTCACGCGCCGGTTCACCGGCGGCTGGGCACCGATCAAGGACGATGGCGGGCGGGTCCTGGGCTTCATCGCCAGCGGCGTGGACACGACCGAGCGCGCAACCGCGCGGAACGCGCTGCACCAGAACGAGGAACGCTATCGCGCGTTCGTCACGGCGAGTTCCGACACGGTCTACCGGATGAGCCCCGACTGGCGCGAGATGCGCCGGCTCGACGGCCAGGGCGTACTCGCCGACACGACGGAACCCAGCGAAGGCTGGCGCGAGCGGTACATCCACCCGGACGACCTGCCGATGGTGGAAGCCGCGATCGCCAGGGCCATCGCCACCAAGAGCATGTTCGAGCTGGAGCACCGCGTCCGCCATGCCGACGGATCGCTCGGCACCGTGTTGTCGCGCGCGGTTCCCACCTTGGACGCGAACGGCGAGATCGCCGAATGGCTGGGCACCGGTCGCGACGTGACCGACCGCAAACGCGCGCAGGCGGCGTTGCGCGAGGCGGAAGGCCGCCACCGTGACGACCTCGCGCGCCAGGTCGCGGAGCGCACGGCCGAACTGGCGCAAAGCCGCGACCTGCTCCGCGCGACGATGGACGCCTCCACCGACATGATCCAGGTGTTCAGGGCGGTGCGCGACGAGGCGGGGCGGATCGTCGATTTCCGCTGGCTGCTCAACAATCACACGTCCGAAAGCCTGTACGGCGAGGTGCGCGGCGAAAGCCTGCTTGAGCGCAATCCGGGTGTCGTCCCCGAGGGCGTCTTCGCCGACTTCGCGCGCGTGGTGGAAACGGGCGAGTCGATCCAGATCGAGCGCCACTATGCGCACGAGCAGTTCGACGGCTGGTTCCTGCAATCGGTGGTGAAGCTTGACGACGGGGTGGCGACGACCACCAAGGACATCACCGATTGGAAGGGGGCGCAGGCGGACATGGCCCAGCTGCGCGACGACGCGGCGCAGGCGCGCATCCGCGAGGGCGAGGACCGTTTCCGCGGGCTGGTGGAAGGGTTCGCGCAGGCGGTGTGGGAGACCGACCCGGACGGGCGCGTGGTGGCGCAAAGCCCGAGCTGGCTCGCGCTGACGGGGCGGCAGGCCGGGCAGTCGACGGCGTCGGGCTGGCTGGACGCGGTCCACGCCGACGATCGCGAGACGGTGGAGCGACGTTGGCGCGAGGCGCTCGCGACCGGGCAGGTGATCGACATCGAATATCGGCTGCGCGACCCCGCCGACGGGCGGCGATGGACCAACGCCCGCGCGGTCCCGCTGGTCGACGGGAAAGGGCGCATCACCAAATGGGTCGGCATCAACATCAACGTGTCCGACCGGCGCGAGGCGGAGGAGCTGCTCCGGCAGAGCGAGGAACGGTTCCGGCAGTTCGCGCAATGTTCGTCGGACGTGATCTGGATCCGTGATGCTGGAACGATGCAGTTCGAATATGTCAGTCCCGCGATCGAGCATATCTACGGCATGTCTCCCGAAGAGTTCAGCGCGCGCCACAACGACTTGAGCGCTTGGGCGGAGATTTTGCACCCGGAGGACCGCCATCGGGCGCTGGACGCGTTTCGCCGCGTGCGGGCCGGCGAGCGGGTCACGCACGAGTTCCGCATCCAGCGCCCCGACGCGGGCGAACGCTGGATCAGGAACACCGACTTCCCATTGCTCGACGCGAGCGGCCGGGTTCAGCGCATCGCCGGCATCGGCGACGACGTCACCGACCTCAAGCGCGCCCAAGCCGCCATCGCCGAAAGCGAAACGCGGCTGCGGACGCTGACGGAGGGGATACCGCAGCTTGTCTGGCGGTCGTGCGACCGGGGCAGATGGACTTGGGCGAGCCCGCAATGGCTCGACTTCACCGGCCAGACGCAGGAGCAGACGCATGGCTGGGGCTGGCTTGACGTGATTCACCCGGAGGACCGGTTCGCGACGTTGAAGGCTTGGAAAGCGGCGCGACCACACGGGATGCTCGACGTGGAATACCGCGTCCTGCGCGCCCGCGACCGCGCCTGGGTGTGGCACCATACCCGGTCGGTGCCGGTACGCGACGCGGACGGGCGGATCGTCGAGT
>CALMGC010000307.1 GCA_937863505.1 uncultured Sphingomonadales bacterium
GCCTTACGTGGCGCGCGATGTCGGCACGCTCTACACCGCCGCGCGGCTGCGGCTCGACCAGCACCGCTACAAGGAAGCGGCGCAGCTGTTCGACGAGGTCGAGCGGCAGCATCCCTATTCGGTCTGGGCGCGGCGCGCGCAGCTGATGAGCGCGTTCAGTTACTATCTCGGCGCGGATTACACCCAGTCGATCCAGTCGGCGCAGCGCTTCCTCGCGGTCCACCCCGGCAACCGCGATGCGCCGTACGCCTATTACCTGATCGCGCTCGGCTATTACGAGCAGATCAACGACGTGACCCGCGACCAGAAGATCACGCAGCAGGCGCTCGACGCGCTCGGCGAGCTCACGCGGCGCTACCCGTCGACCAGATACGCCGCCGACGCGCGGCTCAAGATCGACCTCGTCCGCGACCATCTCGCGGGCAAGGAGATGGAGATCGGCCGCTTCTACGAGAAGCGCAGCCAGTGGCTGGCGGCGAACGGACGCTTCCGCCGCGTAGTCGACGAATATCAGACCACGACGCACACGCCCGAGGCGCTGATGCGGCTGACCGAGACGTATCTCGCGCTCGGGACGCCGATGGAGGCGCAAAGGGCGACGGCGGTGCTGGGGGCGAACTATCCCGGCTCGACCTGGTATGCGCACGCGTACAAGCTGATGGGCGAGCATCCGGCCAAGCCGGTCGCGCCGTTGCCGCCGGGGGTGCCGATCGTCCCCAACGCCGCCGCGGTCGCGCCCAAGGGTTCGCCGGGCGAGCCGACCACAAGCGCGCCCGCGAACCGCGCTTCGGCTCCGGGCGCGCCGACGCCCGCGACCACCGACGGCGGCGCGGGCGCGAGCGGCACGGGCACCGGCACCACCGGCCCCGCCACCAACGGCGCGCAACCGACGACGTAGGATCAGGCTTGTCCTTTCCACCGAGCTGCAAATCCTTCCGTCACCCCGGCCTTGAGCCGGGGTCCCGCTCCTTGTTCTGAGCGCCGGAGAAGAGCGGGACCCCGGGTCAAGCCCGGGGTGACGGTGATAGCAAAGCGACTAGGTTTCTCCTGTCGCGCGGGCAGGACCATATTACCGCCCCTTCTTTGTTCCCGCCGCCGCGCGCGCTACATGAGCCCGCGATGCTGACCCGGCTTTCCATCCGCGACGTGGTGCTGATCGAGGCGCTTGACCTCGATTTCGGCGCGGGGCTCGGCGTGCTGACGGGGGAGACGGGGGCGGGCAAGTCGATCCTGCTCGACGCGCTGGGGCTGGCGCTGGGCGCGCGCGGGGACAGCGGGCTGGTGCGCCACGGCGCGGGCCAGGCGGTGGTGACCGCGAGCTTCGACGCGCCCGCTTCCACCGCCGAGCTGCTGAGCGAGAACGGCCTCGACGCCGAACCGGGCGAGCCGCTGATCGTCCGCCGCATCGTCAAGGCGGACGGCGGCAGCCGCGCGTTCGTCAACGACCAGCCTGCGTCGGCCACCCTGCTGCGCGAACTCGGCGCGCGGTTGGTCGAGGTGCACGGCCAGCATGACGATCGCGGGCTGCTCAACCCGCGCGGGCACCGGGCGATGCTCGACGCGTTCGGGCGGGTCGACACCGCGCCGGTCGCGGCTGCGTGGCGGAGCTTGCGCGATGCGCAGGGCGCGCTGGCGGCGGCGCGGGTGGAGATCGATGCGGCGGCGCGCGATCGCGACTGGCTCGAACATGCGGTCGCGGAGCTGACCAAGCTCGCGCCCGAGCCGGGCGAGGAGGAAACGCTCGCCGACCGCCGCCGCCTGACCCAGCGCGCGGAGAAGGTCGCGGACGACCTGAAGAGCGTGGAGACGCTGCTCGAAGGATCGAACGGCGGCCTGTCGCAACTGCGCCAGGCGGCGCGCGCGCTGGAGCGGATCGCGGGCGACCACAGTGCGCTTGCAGAGGCGCTGGCGGCGGTCGACCGGGCGGTGGTGGAGGGCGCGGTCGCAGAGGACCGGCTGCGCGAGGCCTCGCGGGACCTTACCGTCGACACCCGGCAACAGGAGGAGGACGAGGCGCGGCTGTTCGACCTGCGCGGGATGGCGCGAAAGCACCGGGTCCGCCCCGACGACCTCGCCGCGCTGGCGGAGGAGCTGCGCGGCAAGCTCGAACGACTTGAGGCGGGCGAGGAAGGCTTGGGCTTGCTCGAGGCGCGGGTGGCTACTGCGCGCAAGGCCTATGACGCGGCGGCCGAAGCGGTGAGCGACGCCCGGGGCGCGGTGGCGGCGCGGCTAGACACGGCGGTGGCAGGGGAACTCGCGCCGTTGAAGCTTGACGCGGCGCGGTTCCGTACGGTGGTCGCGTCGACGCCCGAGGACGCGTGGTCGGGCGCTGGCAAGGACCGGGTCGAGTTCGAGATAGCCACCAACCCCGGCGCGCCGTTCGCGCCGCTGACCAAGATCGCGTCGGGCGGCGAGCTGTCGCGGTTCATCCTCGCGCTCAAGGTGGCGCTGGCGGAGGAGGGCGCGGCGGCGACGATGATCTTTGACGAGATCGACCGCGGGGTCGGCGGCGCGGTGGCGAGCGCGATCGGCGAGCGGCTGGCGCGGCTCGCCGAGCGGACACAGCTCCTAGTGGTGACGCACAGCCCGCAGGTGGCCGCGCGAGGCATCGGCCATCTGCTGATCGCCAAAAGCCATGACGGCACCGTCACCCGCACGGGCGTACGGCGGCTGGCGGAGGAGGAACGGCGCGAGGAGATCGCGCGGATGCTGTCGGGCGCGACGATCACCCCCGAGGCGCGCGCGCAGGCGGAGCGGCTGCTGGAGACCGCCTGACCTCCGTTTCGCTATTGCAAGTCGTTCGCACAACCGGCTAGGGCAGGTGCTGTTGCGAAACGATTGCAGGAACGGTGATGCGGGGAAGATGGATGACGGCGGCGGGATTGGCCGCGATCGGCTGGGCGAGCGTCGCGGTAGCGCAGACCGCGCCCGATACGCTTAAGACGGTCGAAACCGATGGCGAGATCGTCGTCACCGCGCCCAACTATGTGCCCCAGGGCAGCGGCGCGGCGACCAAGACCGACACGCCGCTTATCGCCACCCCGCAATCGGTGTCGATCATCACCCGCGACCAGATCGACCTGCTCGACTTCGTCGACGCGCAACAGGCGGTGCGCTACGCGGCGGGCGTATACGGCGAGAATTATGGGCCGGACCCGCGCTATGACTTTTTCACCGTGCGCGGTTTCACGCCCAAACAATATATCGACGGGCTCGCCGCGCCGATCTCGACCTCGATCTATTCGGTCGGCGTCGACCTGTACGGCTTTCAGTCGCTTGAACTTCTCAAGGGACCGTCCGCGACGCTGTACGGCAACTCGCCCCCGGGCGGTATCTACAACGAAACGAGCCGCCGCGCGGACTTCGCGACCGGCGGCGAGATCAGGGTGCAGGGCGGGACCGACGCGTTCCAGGAGGTCGCGGGCACCGTCACCGGCGCGGTGCTCCCGTCGCTGGCGGTGCGCTTCACCGGGCTGTTCCGCGATCGCGACCTAACGACAAACGGGACGAACACCCGCCGGGTCTATGCCGCGCCGACCGCGACGTGGCGACTGGGCGAGCGGACCACGCTCACCGGGCTAGCCTATTACCAATACGACAAGGCCAAGGGCGGCCAGGGCGGGTTCCTGCCAGTCGCCGGCGCGCTGCTCCCCAACCCCAACGGCGTCATCGGCGAGCGGACCAATCTCGGCGATCCGGCGGACGTCTTCGAGCGCCGACAATTCTCCGCCGGGTACGAGCTGGTTCACCACTTCTCCGACGCGTTCAGTTTCACTAGCAATGCCAAGTGGAACCAGTATCGCGAGCGCACCCCCGTCGGCATCTATGCGGGCTATCTCACCAACACCACCAACCCGACGCTGGCGAGCTACTACCGCACGGTACAGCAATACGATTTCAGCTATGCGGAAGAGGTCCACAGCTTCGCCGCCGACAACCGCTTCGCGGCAAAGGTGGCGACCGGCGCGGTCACGCATACGCTGCTTGCCGGGGTCGATTATCGCGCGGTGACCAACGTGGCCGCGTACGGCTTCGTGTTCGCGGGGCTGGTCGACGCATTCCGCCCGGTGACGACCGCCCCCGCGATCGAGCCCGGCTACCCCACCCGCTTCAACGACCAGCGTTTCCACCAAATCGGCATATACGCGCAGGAGCAGGCGCGGCTGGGCGACCTCTACCTGACGCTCGGCGGTCGCTATGATCGGGTGCGCAGCCGCTATCTCACCCCCTACACGCTCGTCACCGCGCCGGGCGTCGAGAACCGCGCCGCGCAGGAGGCGTTCACCTGGCGCGCGGGCGGGAACTACGTCACGGCGCGTGGCATCGCGCCGTATGTGAGCTACGCGACCAGCTTCGAGCCGGTGCTGGGCAGCGACTTGGCGACGGGCGCGGCGTACCGCCCCACCACCGGGCGGCAATGGGAGGGCGGGGTCAAGTACGACGCCCGCGGGTTGGGACGCGGGGTGAAACTGTTCGCGACCGCGGCGGCGTTCGACATCCGCCAACGCGACGTCGTCACCACCGCGCCTAGTGTCACGCCGGTGTCGGGCGAGCAGGTCGGTCGGGTAGAGGTCTATGGCGGCGAGGTGGAGTTGGTCGCGCGCCTCCGCGACCGGCTGAGCATCAACGGCTCGTACAGCTACAACCACTCGCGGGTGCTGGCGAGCGATGTGGCCACCGAGGTCGGCGCGCCGCTTCCCACCACGCCCCGGCACAAGGCGTCGCTGTTCGTCGATTATGACCTGCAACGCGGCCCTTTGCGCGGGCTCGGGGTCGGCGCGGGCGTGCGGTACACGAGCGGCAGCGCGGGGAGCCTGCCGGGGCCGTTCAACCCGGTGGTATATGACGGGCAGGCGGCGACGTTGGTCGACGGCATCCTCAGCTATGACCTGCCTGGCTGGCGCGTGTCGGTGAACGCGTTCAACCTGTTCGACCGCCGCTATGTCGCGCGTTGTTCGGGGCCGACCGGGTGCTTCTACGGTGCGGGACGGCAGGTGCTGGCGGCACTGACGCGGCGGTTCTGACGGCATGGCCCGGCGCGGGCTAACCGCATGGCGCGTCGTCCACCGCTGGACGAGCCTCGCCTGCACCGCATTCTTACTGCTGCTGTGCGTGACGGGGCTGCCGCTGATCTTTCACGACGAGATCGACCGCGCGCTCGCGCCTCCGACGCCGCTGCCCGCCGCCGCTCCGGGCGCGCGGCTGTCGCTCGATGCGCTCGTCGCACGCGCGGTCGGGCCGGGCGAGGTCCCGCTCTACCTCAGCTTCGACACCGACCGGCCGGTGGCCAACGTGACGAGCGCCCCCACCCCCGACGCGCCCGCGAGCGCGATGCGGTTTACGTCGCTCGACCGGCGCACCGGGGCCGTGCTCCCGCCCCGCCGCGTCGCGGCGACCGCGTGGCTGCTCCGGCTTCACACCGATCTGCTGCTGGGCGAGCCGGGCGAGCTGTTCCTCGGCGCGATGGCGCTGGTGTTTGTTGCGGCGCTGGTGTCGGGCGTGGCGCTCTACCCGCCCTTCACCGCGCGGCGGCGGTTCGGCACGGTGCGGCACAAGCGGGGCGGGCGGAAGCGGCGGCTCGATCGGCACAACCTGCTCGGCATCATCACGTTAGCCTGGGCGGCGGTGGTGGGGCTGACGGGCACCGCTAACACGCTCGCCGGGCCGGTGACGGCGCTGTGGAAGCGCCGCGAGCTCGCCGCCATCGCCGACCCGCGCGCGACGCCACCGCCGATTGCACAGCGCGCCTCGCTCGACGCAGCAGTTGCGCGCGTGCTTGCCGCCGCGCCGGGGACGCGGGTCCAGTTCGTCGCCTTTCCGGGCACGGCGTACAGCAGCGCGCGGCACTATGCGGTGTACCTGCAGGGCACGACACCGCTCACCGCGCGGCTGCTCACGCCCGGCTTCGTCGACGCGCGGACCGGGCGACTCGACGCGCTCACGCCGATGCCCGCCTACATGGCCGCGCTCCTCCTCGCGCAGCCGCTGCACTTCGGTGATTACGCGGGCTGGCCGATGAAGCTGCTATGGGCGGCGCTCGACCTGCTCGTCATCGCGGTGCTGTGGACCGGGCTGAGGCTGTGGCTCGGGCGGCGCGCATGAGACGGCGTTCGCTCCCGCGCGTATTCGCGGCCCCGGCGGCGGTCGCACTGGCGATCGTCGGCGCGCTCGTCGCGGGGCTGGTCGGCGATGGGTGGTGGGATGCGGTCGCCTGGGTCGGACTCGCGGTGCCGCTGGTCGCCTCGCGCCGCGCGATCCGCTAGGAGCCCGGCAGAGGGAGACGGATGTGCGCGCGAAGCTGGTCTGGGATGTAGGCGCGGAGCTGGGCGAGGGGCCGATCTGGCTCGGCGAGACGGGCAATCTGTGGTTTGTCGACATCAAGCAGGGCGCGCTGCACCGCTTCCACCCCGCGACCGGCGAGCGCGAGACGCTCCCCGTCGGCGGGCGGCCGAGCTTCATCGCGCCCGCCGAGGACGGGACGCTGCTGGTCGGCGACGGCGATGCGATCCGCCCGCTGACCGGGCGCGCGCTCGGCGCTCCGGTCGCACAAGTCCCCGGCCCCGCGCACAACCGCACCAACGATGCGACTGTCGATGCCAAGGGGCGGCTCTGGTTCGGAACGATGGACGACCGCGAGCAGGAGCGGACCGGCGCGGTGCATTGCTTTGCCGACGGCAAGCTCAGCGTCGCGGGCGGCGAGAGCGTCATCACCAACGGCCCCGCGGTCAGCCCCGACGGACGCTGGCTCTACCATGTCGACACGCTGGAGCGCACGATCTGGCGGTTCGACATCGCCGCGCGCAATCGGCTGGAGGCGGGCGAGGTGTTCGCGCGCATCGACCCGCGCGACGGCGCGCCCGACGGGGTGACGATAGACGCGGAGGGCTGCCTGTGGGCGGCGCTGTGGGGCGGGTGGCAGGTGCGTCGCTATTCCCCCGCGGGCGAGGTGCTGGAGACGGTCGCGCTCCCCTGCGCGCACGTCACCAAGGTCGCGCTCGGCGGCGAGGACCTCCGCACCGCGTATGTGACCACCGCCCGCGCGGGCCTGTCGGAGCGCGAGCGCCAAGGGCAACCGCTCGCGGGTGGGCTGTTCGCGTTTGCGGTGGACGTGCCGGGGGTACCGACCGGGCGGGTGCGGATGGGGTAACTTCTTGCTCCTCCCCGTTTACGGGGAGGTGGCGCGCGAAGCGCGACGGAGGGGGCTGGCCGAGTGCGCACTCCCAGTTCCGGGTCGGATCGTCCCCCGGACGATCTTCGCCCATGCGGGGCATGGGCGACCCGGAACTCCCCTCCACCACCGCCCCTTGCGGGCCGGTGGTCCCCCTCCCCGTGAACGGGGATGAGCCTAGGCCGGGTCGCAGCCGGATCGGTCCCCCACCTCCCCCAACAACCACGTCCGCAACGCGCTCGCCAGGTTCGGCGGCACCTCCGCCTCGATCCGCACCGCGTCCACCGCCGCGACCAGCGCACTCACCGGCAACCCCCGCCTGCCGGCTGCCGCCTCCAGCGCCTGCCAGAACACCGGCTCCAGGCTGATCGACGTCTCATGCCCCGCAATCGTCACCGATCGCTTGACCGGTCCTGCAAACCCGCCGGGAGGTGGGGTGATGGGCATGGAGTGGGGTATGACAGCTACGGACGCCGCGGGACAGGGTGACGGCCCGCTCCGCCAAGGTCAGCCGCATGACGGGCACCATTCGCAGCAACCTACTCCCGTCACCCCGGCCTCGTGCCGGGGTCCAACCATCCGCGCGTGCTTACGCGAGAGCAGGCCCGCACAACGCTGGCCCCCGCCATAAGGCTGAGGTGACGAAAACGGGCGCGCAGTCGTGGCACTTACGTTGCTTATGACAGGTGGCTTTGCCCAGGCGAAACCGCTTCCGCCAAGACTACGTTGCTCTCAGCCAATCTCCGAATATCAAATCGGTTACAACGGCAGGCGGTAGCAAGGTTCCACCATGCCAGTTGGTGGGTAGAGTTCGTCGTGTGTGTAGGAGAACCCCAAGTGTAGTAGTACACGCTTGGAGGCCCGGTTCGCTGGATGGTGACCAGCAATCAAACTGGTGAAGCCATGCGCGCGAGCCCAATCGATCACCGCGTTGGCAGCCTCCAACGCATATCCTTGCCCCCAGGCGTTCCGGCAGAGCTGAAAGCCAAGTTCCGCTATTCGTGCTTCCATGTCCCTCGGACGAAGACCGCAGCATCCTATGAGCGTCCCTTCGTGAAGCTGGAACAGGGGCCAGTATTGGAGGCGATATTGTCGCCAGTTCTCCATTTCCTGAGCAAGACGTTGTTCGACAGCCTGAGGTGTAAACGGGCCGCCGGTCAATCTCGTGACCGACTCGTCTCCCCAAACGTTAGCCGCCAGCCGGGCATCATCTTCCTGCCAAAGCGCGAAGCAAAGGCGCTCTGTAGATGACGGTACGTCGCCGTGATCCATGCGCTTCACCCTAGCGCTGGCAGCTTCGCGACCAAGCGCCCCCTCAATCCGTATCGAACAAAGCCGCCAGCTGCTCGATGATCGTGCCCCCCAGCTGCTCCGCGTCCATGATCGTCACCGCCCGCGCGTAGTAGCGCGTCACGTCGTGGCCGATGCCGATCGCGACCAGCTCGACGGGCGATTTGCCCTCGATCCACGCGATCACCTGACGCAGGTGGCGCTCCAGATACGAGCCCGAGTTCACGGAGAGCGTCGAATCGTCCACCGGCGCGCCGTCGGAGATGACCATCAGGATGCGCCGCTCCTCCGGCCGCGCGAGCAGGCGCGCGTGCGCCCATAACAAAGCCTCGCCGTCGATATTCTCCTTGAGCAGCCCCTCGCGCATCATCAGCCCGAGGTTCGCGCGCGCCCTGCGCCACGGCTCGTCGGCGCGCTTGTAGACGATGTGGCGCACGTCGTTGAGCCGCCCGGGCTGCGGCGGACGACCCGCGGCGAGCCAGGTCTCCCGCGCCTGCCCGCCCTTCCATGCGCGGGTGGTGAAGCCGAGGATCTCCGTCTTGACCCCGCATCGCTCCAGCGTGCGCGCGAGGATGTCCGCGCTGATCGCTGCGATCGAGATCGGCCGCCCACGCATCGAGCCCGAATTGTCGATGAGCAGCGTCACCACCGTATCGCGGAAATCGGTCTCGCGCTCGATCTTGTAGGACAGCGACGACCCCGGCGACACCACCACGCGCGCCAGCCGGGCGGCGTCGAGCAGCCCCTCCTCCTGGTCGAAATCCCACGAGCGCGATTGCTGCGCCATCAATCGCCGCTGCAATCGGTTGGCGAGCTTGGACACCGTCGATTGCAGATGCACGAGCTGGCCGTCGAGATAAGAGCGCAGCCGGGTCAGTTCGTCCGCGTCGCACAGCTCGGTCGCGGCGACCACCTCGTCGAAGCGCGTCGTCCATGCCTTGTAGTCGAACTGCGGGGAGAGGTCGGCGAAGGGGCGGTTGGGGCGGACGGGCTGCATCCCCTCCTCGCCGTCGTCGCCCGGCTCGCCGTCGGCATCGTCGTCGGCCTGCTCTTCGCCGCGCTCGCCTTCCTCGCCTTCGCCGTCGTCGGTCTGACGCTCCTCGCCACGCGCCTCGACCTCGGCCTCGCCTTCGGGGCCTTGCTCTTCGCCCTCGCCTTCCTCCTGCTGTTGCTCGTCCGCGCCTTCCTCCTCCGCGCCGCCTTCGTCGGCCTCGTCGGGCAGGTGCTCGCCCTCGATCAGCTCGAGGTCCTCGAGCAGCCGGGTCGCGAGCCCCTGAAACGCGCGCTGATCATCAAGCGCGAGCGCGAGCGCGTCGAGCCCGCCCGCCCCTTTGTCCTCGATCCACTCGCGGACCAGCGCCAGCCCCGGGTCGGCGGCGGCGGGGACGGCACGCCCGGTCAACCGCTCGCGGACGATGAGGCCGAGCGCGGTCGACAGCGGCACCTCGTCGCGGGTCCGCGCGCGCGCGATCGGGTCCGAGCGCATCCTGACATCGAGCGCGGTGGCGAGGTTGTCGCCGACGCCCTGATACCCGCGCGCGCCGAGC
Organism: uncultured Sphingomonadales bacterium; assembly: GCA_937863505.1. Lineage (GTDB taxonomy): Bacteria > Pseudomonadota > Alphaproteobacteria > Sphingomonadales > Sphingomonadaceae > Sphingomonas. The sequence goes on from CALMGC010000307.1 coordinate 10,006, forward strand.
GCCTCGACCCGCGCCGTCTCCACCGCGTCCCACACCGCGCGCGCCGTCGCGTCCACCGGTGCCGCGCGGCTATGGAGAGCGGCGTCATGATGCCGGAGCCGCAGCGCGAACCCGTCCGCGAACCCCCGCGCCTCCGCCACCTGGTCGGCGGGCAGCTGGCGGCCGGGCATCGGCACCTTCATGTGCTTGCCCGACTGCACCGGCGCATCGGCGGTGAAGGCGAGCTCCACCTCCGGCTGGTCGCTCAGCGCGCGCGCGGTTCCGGCGAGGACGGCCTTGAGCCGGTCGAGGGGTGAGGTTTCAGTCATCGGGCAATTCGGCCAACAAACACGCGCACGCATCTCTGAGCGGCGGGATGTCCCCGATCGCAGTGTTCCAAACCATGCTGTTGTTCACCGTGCCATATTCGTGGCGTAGGCGGTTCCCCATGCCCCTGACTTGGGCCGCCGGAAAGGAGTCGAGAACCTTGGCCATCTTGTCCGGACCCAACTGAATGCTCGCCTCGATCGCTCGTTCGATACATCGCTCCGTCGCATCTACCGTCTTCACGTCCTGAACGAAGGTCTCGAAGGTGAGGCCTTTCAGATACGTCGCGATCCGGTCGGCATTGTCGATGATGTCCTGGAGCCGCTGGATGTCACGCCTAGAAAACATGAGCTCGGTCCTTGTCTATTCCCGCCTGAACTCGCGGTTTGGCAGCCGGCTCGCAAACAAGGTCGATCGCACAACCCATGATGCGTTGTAGCTGATCCGATATGATCGCGTACTTGAATAAGCCGGCCTTGGCATCGCTAGAAAAGCTGACCGCCAGATCGACGTCTGACCGCTCGCTGGCGTCGTCCCGCGCGGTCGAGCCGAACAGCGACAGGCGCTCGACGCCTAAAGCTCGCAACTCGGCCTCATGGGCGCGCAAACGCGCGAGAGCTTCTGCCTTGATCATGCGCTCGGTATATCCTGTCAGCCCGTTTTGACCACGCTTTCTGGCAAGTCCTTCCCGAACACGCGTTGGTAATATTCCGCCACCAGTGAGCGCTCCGCCTCGTCGCATTTGTTGAGGAACGACAGCCGGAACGCGAAGCCGACGTCGCCAAAGATCAGCGCGTTCTGCGCCCAGGTGATCACCGTGCGTGGGCTCATCACCGTGGAGATGTCGCCGTTGACGAAGCCCTTGCGCGTCAGGTCGGCGACCTTGACCATCTGGTCGACGGTCTTCTTGCCCTGCGGCTTGTCATACTCGCCCGACTTGGCGAGCACGATCCGCGCCTCGACCGCCGCGGGGAGGTAGTTGAGCGTCACGACGATGTTCCAGCGGTCCATCTGACCCTGGTTGATCTGCTGCGTACCATGGTACAGCCCGCTCG
>CALMGC010000308.1 GCA_937863505.1 uncultured Sphingomonadales bacterium
CGCCCACGTCACGAGCCGCCTCATCGTCAACCGCACCGCGCTGAAAACCCGCCCCGAGCAAGTCGGCGCATGGATCGCCCGCTTCCGCGCCGCCCTGGCTCCGCTCGCATGATCTGCCTGGCCACGACCGATCCACACTTCGAGCAAAGCTTCCAAGCCCTCCTCAACGCCGCCCGCGACACCACCACTTCGGTCGACGCCGCCGTTGCGGCCATCATCGCCGACGTCCGCGCCGCCGTCGTCGCTGATGTCACGGCGGACCGCGCCCAGCACGCCGCCCGCGCGTTTGCGGGTCAGGTGCTCGCCAAGGCGAATGCCGGAACGCCGCTCGCGCAGGCGCTGGCGGGCGCGGGCCACGCGCTCCAGCCGCCCAAGCCGATCGAGATGGTCCGCGCGCAGCTCAACGGGCAGCAGGCTGCGCCGCCGCCGCTGGTGCTGCTGTTCGCCATGCCGCCGCGCACCACCCGGCTGCTCGAGGCACCGGGCGGGGCGGGCTGGTATCTGATCCGGCTCGACACGATCACCCCCGGCGACGCCCGCACCGTGCCCGCCGCGATGGCGGGCGCGCGCAACGACTTCCGCCGCATCCTCGGTCGCGAATATGCCGAACAGTTCGCGCACGCGGTCCAAGCGGACGCGGGCGTCAAGCGCGACCCGGCCGCGCTCGCCGCATTGAAGCGCGAGCTGGCGGGCGGCGGTGCCGACCAGTCCGGGCAGTAAGATGAACGCACGCGCGGCGCTGGCGGACGGGCGCGCCGCGCTGGTCTGGCGAAGGCAGGTCGCCGATACGGAAACGGCGGTCGGCGCGGCGCTGAAGCTGATCGAGCCCGGGCGCGGCGACTTCCTGCTCGAATCGGTCGAGGGCGGTTCGACGCGCGGGCGGCATAGCCTGATCGGCCTCGCCCCCGACCTGCTGTTCCGCGCTCGCGGGGCTGACGCGGAGATCAACCGCACATGGCTGACCGAACGCGAGGCGTTCGCGCCCTGCGCCGAGCCGACGCTGGCCGCGCTGCGTAACCTGGTGGCGGAGTGTCGCGCGGAGGTGCCCGCCGAACTGCCGCGCGCGCTCGCCTGCCTGGTCGGCTATTTCGGCTATGAGACGATCGGGCTGGTCGAGACGCTGCCGACGCCCGAGGCGGACCCGCTCGCCCTGCCCGACATGGTGTTCGTGCGCCCGACGGTGCTGCTCGTCTTCGACCGGCTGTCGGACGCGCTGTTCCTCGTCGCGCCCGCCTGGCCCGACACGAACCGCGACGCGGACGCGATCGTCGCCGAGGCGGAGGAGCGGATCGACGCGGTCGCCGCGCGCCTCGCCGCCGCCGCGCTGCCCGCGCCGGTACGGGGCGAGGCGGCGGAGGTGGCGCTCATCCCCGTGCTGCCGCCCGACCGCTACGGCGACATGGTGGCCCGCGCGAAGGAGTATATCGCGGCGGGCGACATCTTTCAGGTCGTGCTCGCGCAGCGGTTCACCGCGCCGTTTGCGCTGCCGCCGTTCGAGCTCTACCGCTCGCTGCGGCGGATCAACCCGTCGCCGTTCCTCTACCATCTCGACCTACCCGGCTTCGCGCTGATCGGCTCCAGCCCCGAGATCCTTGTCCGCGTCCGCGACGGCGAGGTAACCATCCGCCCGATCGCGGGAACGCGCCCGCGCGGGCGCACGGCGGCGGAGGACGAGGCGAACCGCGCCGAGCTGCTAACCGACCCCAAGGAGCGCGCCGAGCATCTGATGCTGCTCGATCTCGGCCGCAACGATGTCGGTCGCTCGTCGGCGGCGGGCAGCGTGGCGGTGACCGCGAGCTATGGCGTCGAGCTCTACAGCCACGTCATGCACATCGTGTCCAACGTCGTCGGTCGCCTCGCACCCGGCAAGGACGCGCTCGACGCGCTGTTCGCGGGGTTCCCGGCGGGCACGGTCAGCGGCGCGCCCAAGGTCCGCGCCTGCCAGATCATCGCCGAGCTCGAGGCGGAGAAGCGCGGCGCCTATGCGGGCGGCGTCGGCTATTTCTCGCCCGACGGGTCGATGGACTCGTGCATCGTGCTCAGGACCGCGGTGGTCAAGGACGGGGTGATGCACGTCCAGGCGGGCGCGGGGATCGTCGCCGACAGCGACCCCGCGTCGGAACAGCGCGAATGCGAGGCCAAGGCGGGCGCGCTCCTCGCCGCCGCGCGCGACGCCGTGGCGCGCGCGGGTGAGCTTGGCTTCGGGCAATAGCCGAGCCCGGCTTGCGGCACGCTGCCGCAAGACTCGGGCCGGCTCGGCCGGCGGGCGGTCGAGCTTGCTCGACCGACCCGTTCGACGTCCAGCGCGGGCTTCGACCGCGCCTACCCGGATCAAGTCGCAAACGCAAAAGGGCCGCCGCGGCATCCCGCGACGGCCCTCAGTCATCTGACCGTGTCAGCCCTTGATCTTGACCGGAATGTAGCCGCCGCCACCCTTGCCGCGGGTGATCAGTAGCAGCACCTCCGCGCGTCCCGCGGCCTTCGCCCCCGCGACGACGCGCGCAACATCCGCGCCGGTCCGCACCGGCGCGCTGTTGACCGCGCTGATCACGTCGCCGCGCTTCAGGCCCTTGCCGCCTGCGTCGCTCTGCGGGTCGACCGCGGCGATCACCACGCCCTGCGTCGTCGTGTCGACACCCAGCGAGCGCGCGATCGCGGGCGTGAGCGGCTGCACCGTCAGCCCGAGGGCATTCGCCGCCGCCGCGGGCTGCCCCTGCGCATTGTCGCCACCCGGAATGCCGTCGTCGTCGTCGCTCGTCGTGGCGGCAAGCTGATCTTCGGGCGGGCGAGTGCCGACCGTCGCGTTGATCGTCTGCGGACGCCCGTCGCGGATGACGTCGAGCCGCACCGGCGCGCCCGGGGCGATGTTGGCGACCTGATAAGCCAGCGTCGTGTCGGGGGTAACGAGCGTGCCGTTGACGCGCGTCACCACATCACCCTGATGCAGCCCCGCACGCGCGCCGGGACCGCCCGGCTCAATCCGACCGATGACCTCGCCCTGGTTGACCGGTACGCCAAGCGCGGCCGAGATGTCGCTCGTCACCGGCTGAATGCCGACGCCGAGATAGCCGCGCGCGATCTTGCCGCCCGTGCGCAGCTTGTCGATGATCGGCCGCGCTTCCTCGGCGGGGATTGCGAAGCCGATGCCGATATTGCCGCCCGACTGCGAGTAGATCTGCGAGTTGATGCCGATCACGTCGCCGTTGAGGTTGAACATCGGGCCGCCGCTATTGCCCTGGTTGATCGCGGCGTCGGTCTGGATGAAGCGATCATAGGGGCTGCCGAGCCCTGTTTGGCGGTGGAGGGCGGAGATGATGCCCGCCGTGACCGTGCCGCCGAGGCCAAAGGGCTGACCGATCGCGACCACCCAGTCGCCCACGCGGCTGCGGGTCGAGTCGCCGAACTTGACGAACGGGAGCGTACCCGGCGCGTCGATCTTGAGCAGCGCGAGATCGGAGGCCTGGTCACGCCCGACCAGCCGCGCCTTGTATTCCTTGCGGTCGGCCAACGTGACGGTGATCGACTCGACGGTCGCGCCCTTCGCGCCCGCGGCGATGACGTGATTGTTGGTGACGATGTAGCCGTCGGGCGAGATGATGAAGCCGGAGCCCAGCGACTGCGCCTCGCGCGTCACCGGCTGGCCGTCACCACCGCCCGCACCACCGCCGAACAATTCGCCGAACGGCGTGCCCGCGAAAGGGTTGGCCTGCGCGGTCTGGGTAATCTTCTGCGCGGTCGACACGTTGACCACCGCCGGTTGCAGCTTCGCCACCATGTCGGCGAAGCTCATCGGCGCGCCCGCCTTGGGGGCGACCGCCTGGATCGCGCCCGGCTCGTTCTGCGCGACCTGCGCGGCGGCGGGGTGCTGGATGGCGACGGTGGCGGCGGCCCCGCCGAGCAACAGGGCGCTGGTAAGGGCGTAGGCGTAACGCAAGGTTGCTGGTTCCTTATGGTTCGCGGATTGGACCGCGAGGATCTTACGTGACGCCTAGGTGGGAACGCCTGAACGCCATTTGAATACCGGGCGCCCCGTCAACGCCCGCGCCCCTCGAACTGTTTGAGGTAGGAGTTGTCGGGCGACAGGATCACCGAGGTCGAGCCCTTGGCAGGCTGGCCCGGCGCCACGGGGCCGAAGGTGCGTTGATAGGACTGCATCGCGCGGTAGAAGTCATAGAACTCCGGGTCCTTGCCGAAACTCTGCGCGTAGATCTGCGCGGCGGTGGCGTCGGCGGTGGCGCGGATGATCTGCGCCTCCTTCTGCGCCTGCGCGGTGATGGTCGCGGCCTGTTGGCGGCGCGCGGTGATCATCCGGTTATACGCGCTCTGGAGCGGGCTCCCGGTCGGCAGGTCGGCATGCTTGATCCGCACGTCGACGATCTCGACGCCATATTGTGAGGCGGTCTGCTGCAACCGCCCGCGGATCGCCTCCATCACCCGGTCGCGTTGCGGGCTGAGCAGCACCGCGAAATTGTGCTTGCCGAGCTCGCCCCGGATCGCGGAGGCGAGCAAGGGAACCAGCGCGTCGGTGACCCGCTGCTCGCTGCCCGACGTCTTCACCATCAATAGCGGGTCGACGATACGAAAGCGCGCAAAGGCATCGACCTGCAACCGCAGCTGGTCGGCGGACAGCACTTGCTGGTTCTCCGCGTCGGCGTCGAGGACGCGTTTGTCCACCCACACCAGTCGGTCGATGAACGGCACCCGCCAGATCAGCCCCGCGCCCGTGTTGCCAAACGTCTCGCTGGGACGAAAGGCGTTGTAGACACCTGTCGTCTTCTCGAAGCGGAGCACCACCGCCTGTTCCGTTTCCGGCACGATCGCGAACGTCGCCGCGGCGAGGATTACCAGCAACAGCGCGGCGATGCCGAGCACCACCGGATTGCGCCACACCGCCGCGCTCATCGACCGGCTCCCGCGTCGGCGGCGGGCGGGGTGTCGGGCAGGCGCTTCACGCGGTCGAGCGGCAGGAACGGCGCGACGCCGGGCGTCTCGACGATCGTCTTGTCCGTATTGGCCAGCACATATTCCATTGTCTCATAATACATCCGCCGCCGCGTCACGTCGGGCGCGAGCTTGTATTGCGCATAGACCTTATCGAACGCCGTCGCCTCACCTTGCGCGAGCGCGATTTTCTGCTGCGCCTCGCCATTGGCGGTGTTGCGCAGGCCCACCGCATTCTGCTGCGCGGCGGTGACGTCCTTGAACGCGTCGTTCACCGCTTCGGGCGGGTCCGCCTGCTTGATCGCGACGCCCTGGATGCGGACGCCCGAACGATAGCCGTCGAGGATTGACTGCATCCGCTCCTGCACCTCGGCCTGGATGCGGTCGCGCCCGCGCCCGAGCGCTTCGTCGAGGCCGATGTTGGCGACCACCTCGCGCATCGCGCTTTCGGCGGTGGCGCGGACGGTGTCGACCGGGTTCTTGATCTGGAAAGCGAAATCCTCGGGATTGCTGATGTTCCAGCGGACCGAATAGGCGAGGTCGATGATGTTCTGGTCGCCCGTGAGCATCAGATTCTGCCCGCCCGATTGCGGGAAGTCGTCGATGCGGATGTTCTGCACGTCGACCTTGGTCACGCTCGCGAACGGCGCGGGCAGCGTCCACTGGATACCCGGATCGAGCGTCCCGGTGTATTTGCCGAATGTGGTGACGATGCCGCGCTGTTCGGGGCGGATCGTGTGGAACGAGGTGCCCAGCAGCCACAACAGCGCGAGGAGCACCGCGCCGATCGCCCAAAGCGCGCGCGGATTCGCGCCGTGCGGGAGCAGCGGCCCGCCGCCACCGCCGCCCGGGCGCGCGCGTCTGAGGAACTCGTCCAGCGCGGTCGGCTTGCTGCCCTTGGG
>CALMGC010000309.1:0-6242 GCA_937863505.1 uncultured Sphingomonadales bacterium
TCCGTGCGGCTGTCGAGCGCGCTGGTCGCCTCGTCGAGGATCAGGATCGGCGGGTTCTTGAGCAGGGTGCGCGCGATCGCGACTCGCTGCTTCTCGCCACCCGACAGCTTCAGCCCGCGCTCGCCGACGCGCGTTTCGTAGCCTTCCGGCTGGCGCTCGATGAACGGCGCGATCGCCGCGCCGCGCGCCGCGCGCGCGATCTCGTCGGGGCCGGCGTCCGCGCGGCCATAGGCGATGTTGTAGCCGATCGTGTCGTTGAACAGCACTGTATCCTGCGGCACGATGCCGATCTCCGCGCGAAGCGACGCCTGCGTCACCGCCGCGATGTCCTGCCCGTCAATGGTGATCCGCCCGCCCGTCAGGTCGTAAAAGCGGTACAGCAGCCGCGCGAGCGTCGACTTGCCCGCCCCCGACGGCCCCACCACCGCCAGCGTCGTGCCGGGCGCAATGTCGAGGTCGATCCCCTTCAATATCTCGCGCTCGCCTTCATAGGCGAAGCGGACATTCTCGAACCGCACGCGGCCTTGTTCCACGTGCAACATCGGCGCGTGCGGGCGATCGACGATCTCGGCGGGGGTATCGACCAGGTCGAACATCGCCCCCATGTCGATCGCGCCTTGGCGCAACGTGCGATACACCATGCCGAGCAGGTCGAGCGGGCGGAACAGCTGCGTCAGCAGCATCTGCACCAGCACCAGGTCGCCGCTCGTGAACCGCCCCCGGCTCCAGCCCCAGACCACGAACGCCATCCCGCCGCCGAGCATCAAATTGGTGATCAGCGCCTGCCCGATATTGAGCCAGGCGAGGCTGTTCTCCGATTTGGTCGCCGCGCCCGCATAGGCGATCATCGCATTCTCGTAGCGCCGTCCCTCGCGCTCCTCCGCGCCGAAATACTTCACCGTCTCAAAGTTCAGGAGCGAGTCGACCGCGTGCGCGACCGCGCCGGTGTCGAGATCGTTCATCCGGGTGCGCAGATGGTTGCGCCAGTCGGTGATCGCGCGCGTGAACCAGATATAGCCGACGACCATCGCCACCGTCGCCGCGACCAGCCCCCAGCCGAAACTGCCCCGGAAGATGTTGAGCACCAGCACAAGCTCGAGCAATGTCGGCGCGATGTTGAACAGGAGGAAATAGAGCATCGTGTCGATGCTCTTGGTCCCGCGCTCGACCACCTTGGTGACAGCGCCGGTGCGCCGCTCGAGGTGGAAGCGCAAGGACAGCTGATGGAGATGACGGAACACCTGCGCCGCCAGCCGCCGCGTCGCGTCCTGCCCGACGCGCTCGAACAGCACGTTGCGAAGATTGTCGAACAGCGTGGTGGAGAAGCGCGCGGCGGCATAGCCCGCCGCCAGCAGCATCACCAGCGTCGCCGCGCCCCGGTCCCCGTGCGACAGATGGTCGACCGCGTATTTGAACGAATAGGCCGCACCGTAGACCTGCATGAACTTGGACGCGACGACGAGCGACATCGCGCCCACGATCCGCGCGCGCAAGGCGGGCGCGTCGGCGGGCCAGAGATAAGGCAGGAAGCGCCGGAGCGTCGGCAGCAACGGGCGGTCGCTGCTGGGAGGAGTGCTGAGGGGTGGCATTGGTGTTGGGAATGTAGGGACAGGGGATCTCGTTCCCAAGCAGGGATCGACGTCAGCCCCGCGGTCGCGTCCAGAGCATCGGGTCGCGCGGGGTGGGCGGATAGAGCGCGCGCCGTCGCGCCGCCTGCGCCGCCGCGCGCGCGATGAAGCCGAGCTTGGCCGCGCGCGACGTGCTCACCCGCGTGTCCCAGGCCCGCTCGCCGCGCCGCGCCACCTCGCGCCCGATCGCGCCATAGATCGCCGCCGCCGCGAGCACCGCCCAGGCGGAGCGGAAGGGAAGGGCAGGAGTGCCGTACCGCGCGCTAGCCTCATAGGCCGCCGCACGGCCCGCGAGCTGGGCGCCAAGCGTCGCCAGCGCGGGGCGGTACGCCGGGGCCATCACGGCGTCCGCCGGGATGCCCACCTCCGCCAGCCACTCGCCCGGCAGGTAGCAGCGCCCCGCCGCCGCGTCCTCGCCCACGTCGCGCGCGATGTTGGCGAGCTGGAACGCGAGCCCCAGATCGCACGCGCGGTCGAGGGTCGCGTCGTCTTCCGGCGCGACCCCCATCACCACCGCCATCATGCACCCGACCGCGCCCGCGACATGGTAGCAATAGCGACAAAGGTCGTCGTCCGTCCGCGGCCGCCACTCCGCCGCGTCGAGCGCGAACCCCTCGATCAGGTCGCGCGCGAACCGGGCGGGGAGGCGCGTCTCCGCGGCGACCACGCGCAATGCGTCGAAAGCCGGATCCCCCACCACCTCGCCCGCCAGCGCGGCGTCGGTCTTGGCGCGCAGTTCCGCCAGCCGCGCGGGCGCGTCCGCGACGCGGCTTGTGCCGTGCCCCGCGACCTGCCCATCGGCGATGTCGTCACACCGCCGGCACCAGGCATAGAGCAACCACGCCCGCTCGCGCGTAGCCGGATCGAAGAGCTTGGAGGCGGCGGCGAAGCTCTTGGAGCCGACTGCGATGGAGGCGCGGGCGTGTTCAACCAGCTGGGCGCGGGTGAGCTCCCGCGTCACGCCCCCTCGTCACCCCGGGCTTGACCCGGGGTCCCGCTATCCTTTGCGCCGGTCGGAGAAGAAGCGGGACCCCGGCTCAAGGCCGGGGTGACGACCTTAGCCGACGTTTCGCCTCCGCTCACAACTCCGCCGCCGTCATCGCCACGATCGACCGCGCGGGCACATGCGCCGCCATCTTCGCCAGCAACCCGTCCAGTGTCTCCGCCACGATCAGCAGCCCCCGATGCTGCGCGCGCACGAACCCGACCTCCGCCATCCGCTCCCACATCGCCACCAGCGGATCGTAGAAGCCGGCGATGTTGAGCAATCCCACCGGCTTGGCATGGTAGCCCAGCTGCGCCCAGCTCAGCGCCTCCCACAGTTCGTCCATCGTCCCCGTCCCGCCGGGCAGCGTCACGAACCCGTCGGCAAGTTCGGTGAACAACGCCTTGCGCTCATGCATCCCCGCGACGGTGTGGAGCTCCGTCAGCCCGCGATGCGCCACCTCGGCGGCGACCAACGCTTGCGGAATGACCCCGATCACTTGGCCCCTGGCGGCCAGCGCGGCATCCGCCACCGCCCCCATCAGCCCCAGCCTGCCGCCGCCGTACACGACGCCCATCCCCCGCTCGGCGAGCCCCCGCCCGACGGCGCGGGCGGTGTCGATGTACGCGGGGTCGGCGGGGGTCGCGGACCCGCAATAGATGGCGAGACGGTTCATTGGCGTGGCGCTAAGCGAAGCCGTCGAACGGAACAAGAAGTGTAATATGCGTCGTGGTTCGGTGCCCGTGTCGGTTATCAATCGCTCAATAGGTGCAAGACGTTCGTGTAGATGACCGGAGAGGACGCCGCGAGTAGCGCAAGATCGCTCCACAGCGAGCCGCGTAGCCAGAACCGTGCCTTGTGTTGAAGACCCGCACGTTGGGCGAGCCACGCCTTCCACGGACCGAAGAACCCAAAAATAAAGCTGATCGCCCCTACAGCGCAAATCAGCGCCAACTTGGGAGCCTGAAACAAACTGCGGTAATTGAGCCACCCAACGGCCACCCACCACAGCGCGGGCAGTTGCACGGAAATGATGATCGCCAGCGCAACGCTCCACCGAACAGGTCGCTCAGGGTCGATCGCTGACGTGACCCTCACCGCTCCCCCGCCAGCATCAGCGCGGCGGTCGCCTTGGCGCTCCCCACCACGCCCGGGATGCCCGCGCCCGGATGCGTGCCCGCGCCGACGAAGAACAGGTTCGGGATCGCGTCGTCGCGGTTGTGGACCCGGAAATAGGCGCTCTGCTGGAGCACCGGCTCGAGGCTGAACGCGCTGCCCAGATGCGCCGACAGGTCGCGCCCGAAGTCGGCGGGCGTGTAGCTGAACTTGGTGACGATCCGCTCATGGATGTCGGGGATCAGCCGTCGCCCGACCTCGTCGAGGATGCGCCGCTCCAGCACCGGCGCGATCTCCGCCCAGTCGACCGGGAATTTGCCCATGTGCGGCACTGGCGCGAGGACGTAAAAGGTGGAGCAGCCCTCGGGCGCCAGCGACGGGTCGGTCACGGTCGGATGGTGGAGGTAGAGCGAGAAGTCCTCCGCCAGCACGCCGTGGTCGTAGATGTCCTCCAGCAGCCCGCGATAGCGCGGCCCGAACAGGATCATGTGGTGCGGAATACCCGGCCACGTGCCCCGCACGCCAAAATGCACCACGAACAAGGACGGCGAATAGCGCTTGCGCTCCAGCTTCGCCGCCGTCCGCTGCCCGGTGCGCGAGGCGGTGAGGAGGTCGCGATAGGTGTGGACCACGTCGCCGTTCGACGCGACCGCGTCCGCTTGGCCCTTCCAGCCGCTCTCCATCGTCACGCCCGTCACCCGGTCGCCGAGCGTGTCGATGCTCGCCACCTTGTCGCCGAGGCGGAGCACACCGCCCAGCCGCTCGAAATGCCTGACCATCCCCGCGACCAGCCGGTTGGTGCCCCCCATCGCGAACCAGACACCGCCGTCACGCTCGAGCTTGTGGATCAGCGCGTAGATCGCGCTGGTGGTCATCGGGTTGCCGCCGACCAGCAGCGTATGGAACGAGAGCGCCTCGCGCAGCTTCTCCGATTTCACGAAGCTCGACACGATCGAATAGACCGAGCGCCACGCCTGATATTTCATCAGCGCGGGCGCGGCCTTGATCATCGACGGAAAGTCAAGAAACGCGACATGGCCGAGCTTCTCATAGCCTTCCTTGAACACCCCCGCCGAATAGGCGAGGAAGCGCTTGTACCCTTCCACATCGTCCGGATTGAGCTTGGCAATCTCGCGGAACAGGATGTTGTCGTCGTTGGTGTAGTCGAAGTTCGTCCCGTCCGCCCAGTTGAGCCGGTAAAACGGGGTGACGGCCTGAAGCGTGACATCCTCCGCCATGTCGTGCCCCGACAGCGCCCACAGCTCCTGGAGGCAGGCGGGGTCGGTGATGACGGTCGGCCCCGCGTCAAAGGTGAAACCGTCGCGCTCCCAATAGTATGCGCGCCCGCCGGGCTTGTCGCGCGCCTCGACGATCGTCGTCTCGACCCCCGCCGACTGCAATCGGATCGCGAGCGCGAGCCCGCCGAACCCCGCGCCGATGACGATCGCTCGCTTGGGCGCATTCATGCCGCAAGCACCTTCAACGCGCGCCCGAGCGGCACCGGTGGCCGCCCCATCAGCACCCGCGCCTTGTCGGCGGTGGTCGACTGCGCGGCATAGAACCGCCCGATCAACTTGGGGTCGAGCCGGTAGAACCGCTCCAGCACCCGCCAGCGCTCGCCCGGATCGGCGGCGCGGAACAACATCTTGTCGAGCATTCGGTAGAAACCTCGGGCATCCCACGCCGCCTTGGCATGGGCATGGGTAAGGGAGTGGAGCGCCGCGCCGCCGATCTCGGGCGCGGCGGCGACGCGCACCGCCAGCCGCACTGCGTCTGGGAGCGAGTAGCTGGTGGTGGGATGGAACAGGCCCGCGCGCGCGCCCGCCTTGGCGACCCCCTTGCCGCCCGACGCCCAGTAGCGCTCGAAATCGCCATGGATCACCACCGGCAGCGCGCCCGCTTCCTCGCGCAGCACCCGCTCGACCCGCCAGCCATGCGTGGCGGCATAGGTGGACACGCGCGCCGCGAGCACCGCCTGGTCGATCCGGCGGGTGTCGCTGTAATAGGTGTCCTCGACGAACACGCGCGTGGCCGAGAAAGGCAGCGCATAGACGAAGCGGAAGCCGTCCTGCTGCTCGACCGCCGCGTCCATCACGATCGGTCGGTCAAGCCCGTGCGGCGCGGCGGTCTCGATCTCCAGCCCGACGAACTTCTGCCATCCGCAGCTGAGCCAGGACAGGTCGGCGGGTCCGCGCGCGTCGATTACGCCCTTGGCCTCGACCCGGTCGCCGTCCGCGAGCACGGCGGCGGTGGGGCTGACTGCGAGCACCTTGCGCCCCGTCATCACCGTGTCGGGCGCCAGCGTGTCGCGGAGCACGCGGTCAAACCGGTCGGAGCCGATCGAATAATAAGGCTGGGCGAGCGTCCGCCGGAAGGCGGGAAAGCGGACGTCATAGTCGGGCCAGGCATGGCTGACGAGCCGGTCGAGCAGCCACCGGTCCTCGCGCGCGACGTCCGAGCCGAAGAACGACCACAGGTGATTGCCGCCCAGCGTCTCGCCGCCCTCGACCAAG
>CALMGC010000309.1:6252-13315 GCA_937863505.1 uncultured Sphingomonadales bacterium
GCACGCGCACCTCGGGTCGCCTGGTCGCCATCGCCAGCGCGATCAGCCCGCCCGCCAGCCCGCCGCCGACGATCGCCAGGTCGCAAGGGTGGGTCGTCGACATGACCTGCTCGTCTAGCCGATAGGGCGCGCCGCCGATACCGGTTTCCGTCCGGGTGGTATCATGGATGTGCCACCCGGCCCGTCACCGCGACCAGCGGGTCGCCGCGGCGACCGTCCGCGAGCAGGTCGATGCTGATGTCGGTGAACCCGGCGCGATCGAGATACATCCGGACCAAAGCCGCATGCCCGCTCGTGTCGAGCGCGCGCCAGACCGCCACCGCCTTGGTCGGAAAGCAGCGGTTGGAGAAGCTGACGATCGCCTGTCCGCCGGGTCTGAGGCAACGGCGCAACTCGGCGAACACCTCTACCGGACGCTGGAGATACTGGACGCCGACGCAGCACAAGGCGGCGTCTAGGCTGGCGTTGGCGAGCGGCAGCGCGGGGTCGCGGTTGAGGTCCTGCACCCACCAGCGTGTCAGCCGCGGGTTGGCGGCGAGCTCCGCCTCGTTCATCCCGTGCCCGATCACCTCGCCGAGCGGCAGGTCGCCCGGCAGGTGGCTGACCCAGCTCGACATCAGGTCGAGCACGTCCGCGCCCGCCGGGATGGCGGCGCGGTAATGCGCGGTCAGCGCCGCGGTCGCGCCCTCGTCGATATGCGTCACCAGCCGCGCGGGCGCGTAGAAGGCGAGGTCGTCACCCTCTTCGGCGCGGGCGAATGCGTTGGCGGGCAGTTCAGAAAGCGGGTTCATCGCGCGCCAACGCGCGTGGGCGCTTGTAGATGCTCGACCAGATCGCTTGACCGAAGAGTCGGCGACTCACATTGGTATGCTGTGAGCGAGGATCATTTCCGCATCGTCTATGAGGGCTCCGCCGTCGAGGACGGCGAGATGGACGTGGCGCAGCTTGCCCCGTCGTTGTTGGCCCTCGGCAAGCTGTTGGAGGCGGTGGACGCGTCGGTCAGCGGGGACATCGGTCGTGTCCGGGTCAAGGTCCGTTCCGACGTGCGACGCGGCAGCTTCGACGTCGGTATCGCCCTCGATTTTGCTCACACGGTAAAGGAGTGGCTGCTTTCGCCGTCCGGTGTGGTGGTGGCAAGCTTGGCCACCATCACCGGCATCACTCTAAAAGATCCGTTCGTCGGCCTGCTGTCGCTTGTGCGGTGGTTGCGCGGTCGAAAGATCAAAACCAAGGTGGTGATCGAGGACGGCCAGGTCCGCATCGAGACGACGGATGGGGACTTCATCGTCGTGACTCCGCCCGTTGCGCGTTTGGTGGACGACCCTGCGGTCCGGCAACAGCTCGAGCGTTTCACCGAACCTTTGCGAGAGGAGGGACTGGACGCGATCAGCTTTCGCCCTTCGAGCGGGGCCGGTGAGCGGATCGAAGCGACTGAGGCGACCCATTTTACTGCTACGGACCGGGCCGAACCAACATCGCAGTCGCGCTTCGAAGCGACTTACCAGATCAAACGGCTGTACTTCGAACGCGGCAAGAAGTGGCGTCTCTCAAACGGAGCGCAGACGATCTTGACCGAGATTGAGGATGAGGCGTTTTGGCGAGGCGTGGAGGCGGCGGACCTAGCCTTCTCCGCTGACGACTATCTTCAATGCGCTGTGCGGATGGATCAGTGGCTCAGTCCGGCAGGCCTCAAAACCGAATATGCAGTAGAACGGGTGTTGAGGCACATTCCTGCGCCCAAGCAGGACCGCCTTCCGCACGTTTGACCGGCCCACGCTTGGTAGCGGCGTACCTCACGTTGCGCTAGGAGAGGCTCATGCCCGCCCTCGCCATCCTGCTGTCCGCGCTGGTGATGAGCGCGATCGTGGGCGTGCGCTATCTCCTCACCTCCGGCGGGTTCGCGGCGTGGACGCGGGCGCGGCATCCCGGGCTTTACGCCGGGATGGGCGCGCAGGTGCGGCGCGAGCTGTGGTGGAGCCTCTGGTCCGCGCTGATCTACGGCGTGCCCGCGGGCGTGGTCGCCTGGGGCTGGCGGACGCGCGGGTGGACAAAGGTCTATGAGGACGTCGGTGCCCGCCCGCTCTGGTGGCTGCCGGTGTCGGTGCTCGTCTACCTCGTGCTCCACGACGCGTGGTTTTATTGGACGCACCGCTGGATGCATCGGCCGAAACCGTTCAAGCTCGCCCATGCGGTTCATCATGCCAGCCGCCCGCCGACCGCCTGGGCGGCGATGGCGTTTCATCCGGTCGAGGCGCTGACCGGCGCGGTGGTGATCCCGGCGCTGGTGCTGCTGATCCCGATCCATGTTGCGGCGCTCGGTGTCGTGCTGACGATCATGACGGTGCAGGGCGTCACCAACCACCAGGGGTGGGAGATGTGGCCGCGCGCGATGTGGCGCGGCGCGCTCGGCGATTGGCTGATCACCGCCAGCCACCATCAAAAGCACCACCAGCGCTACAACTGCAACTACGGGCTGTATTTCCGCTGGTGGGACCGGTGGTGCGGCACCGATGAGGGGCTGGGCGACTTCACCCGCGACCATGCGCGCGCCGCCGCCCGGTCGGAAGGCCGGGCTGCGCGGTGATGCGCGAAAGCCACAACCTCCATCATTCGGCGGCCCCGCTCACCGTGCGGGGAGCGAAAGCGCCTGGATCGCGTTCCCGCGAGTAACATTCGTCAAAGAGGCTTCCCTTGCGCCACTGTCTTGCCCCCCTCCTCGCCGCCGCGCTGTTCGCCGCCCCCGCCTTTGCGCAGGACACGAGCGGGCCGCCCCCCGCCGGCGTGCCCGGTACGCTCGACGTTAGCGGCGACCGCATCACCGTCGCCGCCGCGGGCGTGTACCTTCCCGATTACGAGGGCTCGAACAATTACCGCTTCACCGCCGCGCCCGCCGCGATCGGCTCGGTCAAGGGGTATAATTTCACGCTGATCGGCAATCGCGCGTCGATCAACCTGATCCGCGCGCGTCCGGGCCCGGGCGTCAATTTCGAGCTGGGGCCGGTCGGCGTCATCAACTTCGACCGCGACAGCATCGGCCAGATCAGCGATCGCCGCGTCAAGGCGCTGGGCCGTATCAGCACCACCGTCGAACTCGGCGGCTATGTGGGCATCAACAAGACGGGCGTGTTCACCAGCCCGTACGACACGCTGTCCGCCGCCGTCAGCTACCGGACCGATGTCGGCGGCGTGAACCACAGCTATGTGATCACCCCGTCGATCAACTATCTGACCCCGCTCAGCCGCAAGGCGGCCGTGGGGCTGTTCGGGTCCACGGTGCTCGTCGGGCGTCGCTACGCACAGACCTATGAGAATGTGTCGATCCAGCAGAGCGTCGTCAGCGGGCTGCCGGTCTATGTCGCGCATGGCGGGCTGTCGAGCTATACGCTGGGTGGCTTCGCGACCCGGTCGATCACCGGCGACCTGCTCCACGGCTTCAAGATCGTGGCGGGCGGCACCTATTCGCGCGAGCTGGGCAGCTTCAGCTACAGCCCGCTGACCCGGGTCGCGGGCACGCCGCACCAGTGGATCGGCGCGGTCGGGCTGGCCTATACTTTTTGACGTTGCCTAACGCCGGTTAGCGTATGTGGCCGATATCCGGTCGAATTGCGATGGGCCGAGCGCAAGCGCTTGCATCCGTGCCCGAACTCGGCTCGTATGCGAAGAAGGCAGTCGGGCTTTCAGCACGGCAAGGGCTCGGCCCGGCAGGACGTGGCCGGCGCGGCGACAGATGACTCAATGCACCTTACAACAGGGACATCCTCGATGACCGATCAGGAATATTTCGAAGCGTTCGACGCCCAGGCCCAGCGCCGGGCGGGCCGCCGCGCGTTCTTCAAGGCGACGCTGGTCGGCGCCGCCGCCGCGGGCGTGGCCACCACGGGCAGCTTCCTCACCGCCACCCCCGCCGAGGCGCAGGCGATCACCGACGCGGACGTCCTCAACTTCGCGCTCAACCTCGAATATCTCGAGGCGAACTTCTACTATTATGCCGCCTACGGCATCCCGATCCCGTCGACCTCGATCGGTGCCACGGGCATTCCCGCGACGGTCAGCACCGGCGCGAACGGCGTGGTCTATAACCAGGGTGCGCGCGCGGTCCCGTTCAGCGATCCCTCGATCCAGCAATATGCGACCGAGATCGCGCAGGAGGAGTTCGCGCACGTCAACTTCCTCCGCGCGGCGCTCGGCGGCGCGGCGGTGGCGCAGCCGCAGCTCGACGTCGGCATCGACCCGAACGGATCGTTCAGCACCTTCGCCCGCGCGGCGGGGCTGATCGGCGCGACCACGACGGCCAAGCCGACCTTCTTCGATCCGTATGCGAACGACACTGCCTTCCTGTACGGCGCGTTCGGGTTCGAGGACGTGGGCGTGACCGCGTACAAGGGCGCGTCGCCGCTGCTCACCAACCCCGTCTATCTCGACGCGGCGGCGGGCATCCTTGCGGCCGAGGCCTATCATGCGTCGATCGTGCGCGTGACGCTCGATCAGCTCAGCAACGTCACGCCGAGCATCCGCGCGGATACGGAGGCGCTGTCCAACGCCCGCGACTCGGTCGACGGCGCGTCGGACGACGACCAGGGCATCCAGCGTTCGACCACCGCGATCGGCCTCACGTCCAACATCGTGCCGACCGACAGCAACGGCATCGCCTTTAGTCGGACCACCGGCCAGGTGCTCAACATCGTGTACCTGAACACGACGGGTAAGGCTGCGACCGCGGGCGGGTTCTTCCCCGCCGGCACCAACGGCACGATCAAGATGAGCACCGCCAACAGCTAAGCCCCTTCGGGCTCCACCGACGCATCCCACCAGAGGGGTTCACACCATGATCGACCACGAAACTTTGCTCGAAGTGCAGGCCATCGGCGAACAGCGCCGCGCCGAGCGCCGCCGTTTCATCAAGATGGCCAGCGCCGGCATCGCCGCCGCCGGCGGCCTGTCCGCGCTCGCCGCCTGCGGTGAGAACACGCCGCAGGACCCGGCCTCGCCGACGCCGTCGCCCTCCGCATCCGCGACCACCACCGCCAACGACGTCGCGGTGCTCAACTTCGCGCTCAACCTCGAATATCTCGAGGCGAACTACTACAACATCGGCGTGCAAGGCGCGGGGATCAACTCGACGCTGGTCACCGGCACCGGCACGCAGGGCACGGTGACGGGCGGTCGTCAGGTCGCGTTCACCGACACGTCGGTCGCGTCTTACATCCGCGAGATCGCGTCGGACGAGCTGGCGCATGTCCAGTTCCTCCGCAACCAGCTCGGCTCGGCGGCGGTGGCGCAGCCTGCGATCAACATCGACGGCACCAACGCCAAGACCGGCGCCTTCGCCCTCGCGGCGCAGGCGGCGGGCGTGGCGAACGCGGACGGCACGTTCGACCCGTATCTCAACGACGACACCTTCCTCCTCGGTGCGGCGCTGCTGACCGATGTCGGCGTCACCGCGTACAAGGGCTCGGCGACGCTGATCAACAGCAAGGTCATTCTCGAGGCGGCGGCGGGCATCCTCGCGGTGGAGGCCTATCACTCGGGGCTGATCCGCACCCTGCTGTACCGCCGCGCGGTGCAGACGCCCGCGCCGACCGCGACCGCGCCGAACGATCGCCTCATCATCGGCAAGATCTCGGCCGCGCGCGATGTGCTCGACGGTAATACGACGGCGGCGGGCCCGCCCCAGCAATATGCCAATGACGACCAGGGTGTCGGGCCGGTGAACTTCACCCCGCCGACGACCGCCAACGGCTCGATCCGCTCGAATATCGTCCCGTCCGACGCGAACGCGATCGTGTTCGGTCGCCCGGCGGCGCGGGTGCTGAACGAGGTGTACCTCAACAAGGCCGCGGTGACCTCGGGCGGGTTTTTCCCGAGCGGCGTCAACGGCTCGATCAACGCCAGCGCCGCCGCCACCTGAGCGGGCGCGACATCGACGGTTGAAAAGGCCGGGCGGGGCGACTCGCGCGGCCTTTTCGTATGTCAAAAGGCGGAACGTGCCGCACTACGGCTGATGCGGCTGAACAGCTTCACCCCGGTTCCGACAATCTCGCTGCTGGTGACCGGCTGTTTGGTCCCGCGTAACTATCGCTTGGAAGCCGGTCCGCTTGCGCGTATTCCGATGCCACCCCGGGGAACTGCGCAGGACGCGGTTGAGAGGCGGACGGTCCTGATGGACATGGTCGCGACCCGTTGAACCTGATCCGGATCACACCGGCGGAGGGAGGGAGCGGTTATGCCTCCTCACTCCCGACCCACGAGGAGCGACACGCATGGCCGACATCCCTTCGAAGTTCGAGATCGGCGTCACCACCGGCGCGATCCGCGGCAGCCGCAAGGTCCATGTGGGGCCGTACGGCGTGGCGATGCGCGAGGTGATGCTGGAGCCCGGCTGCGGCGAGCCCCCGTTGCGCGTCTACGACACCTCGGGCCCCTACACCGACCCGGAAGCGGCGATCGACATCATGGCGGGCCTCCCCGCGATCCGCCGCGACTGGATCATGGGGCGAGGCGATGTGGAGGCGTATGACGCGCGCGCGCTCCGCCCCGAGGACAACGGCCAGCTCGGCCCGGACCGGAGCGGCGGCGTCCGCCCCTTCCCGCGCGTGAACAAGCCACCCTTGCGCGCCAGGGCGGGCGGCAACGTGTCGCAGATGCACTACGCGCGGCGTGGGGTCATCACGCCCGAGATGGAGTATGTCGCCGCCCGCGAGAATCTCGGCCGCGAAGCCGCGCTGAACACCCCCCGCGACGGCGAGAGCTGGGGCGCGGCGATCCCCGATCATGTCACCCCCGAGTTCGTCCGCGACGAGGTCGCCCGCGGCCGCGCGATCATCCCCAACAACATCAACCACCCCGAATCCGAGCCGATGGCGATCGGCCGCAACTTCCTGGTCAAGATTAACGCCAACATCGGCAACTCCGCCGTCGCCAGCAACGTGGCGTCGGAGGTCGACAAGCTTGTCTGGGCGATCCGCTGGGGCGCGGACACTGTCATGGACCTGTCGACGGGCCGCAACATCCACGACACGCGCGAGTGGATCATCCGCAACTCGCCCGTGCCGATCGGCACCGT
>CALMGC010000310.1:0-2341 GCA_937863505.1 uncultured Sphingomonadales bacterium
CTCCTCGCGCGCGTCATGCGTCAGCGCGGCGCGCCTGCCAAGCGGGGCATTGACGCGGCGGGGCGGAGCGGGGTCTAAAGGCGTCATGTATGCGCCCGCCTTCACCGCCCTGCTGCTCCAGGCCGCCGCACAAGCCGCCGCGCCATGGGCTGCGGTCGAGCGAACGGCGCCGGGCGGCACGCGCTCGATCGCCGCGTCGGCCTATTCCGCGGACGGCTCCGCGCGGCTGGTGGTCCGCTGCGACCGCGTCTCCACGCCGGTGGTGTCGATCCAGTTCATTCCGCGCGAACAGACCCGGCGCTTCGGGGTGCAGCCGGTGTCGCTCCAGTTCGACGGTGGCACGCCGTTGGTCGACAATTGGGAAGTGATGGACGTCGGGCTGATCGAGCGCGAGGACGCCGCGATGACGACGCTGGCAAACGGCATCGCCCACGCCAGGGCGATCAGGCTGCACAGCGTGGCGAGCGACGACACGGCGGTGGATCACGCCTTTCCCGGGCCGGCGAGCGACGCGCCGATCCGGCAAGTGCTGGCCGCCTGCGGCTTCACGCTGGGGCAGGTGCCGCAACGCGCGCCGGTGCCGGCGGCCACGCCTTCGCCCACGCCCTAGGCGACGTCGGTCAGCGCCCGATCAGCGTGTTGAGCTGCGCCAGATCCTCCACCGTATCAACGTCGATCAGCTCCGCGGGCGAGGTCACGACATGCCGCCCCGCGCGGACCAGCGCGCGCGCGCCCTCGTCGCCCTTCAGCGCGAGCAGGAAGTCGAACCGTTCGCGCCCGAACAGGGCGGGCGGCTTGGCGTCGCAGCCGTCGCTCGACGCCACCACCGAATCGGCCCCGGTCGACGCGTCGAACAGGCGATGGATATGCGCCGCCGTGACGCGCGGCATATCGGCAAGCGCGACCAGCACCGCCTCCGCGCCGATCTCCTTCGCGTGCGCGACGCCGATCGCGACCGATCGCGCCAGTCCCTGCGACGGGTCGTCATTGGCGAGCACGCGAAAGCCGTGTGCGGCATAGTCGACCTTCGCCGTCCCCGTCACCGCGACGCGGTCGTGAAACGGCAACGCCTCCAGCGCGGTGACGACGTGCAGGCCCAGCGGGCGCGTGAGGAACAGCTCGTCGAGCTTGCAGCCGATGTCGCCGAACCGGGTGCCGCGCCCGGCGGCGAGCAGCACCAGCACACTGTCCTCAACGCGAAGCATGGAAAGCCTCCACCATCGCGGCGGCGATCGACAGCGCGATCTCCGACGGGCCGATCGCGCCGATGTCGATCCCGACCGGCGCGTCGATCCGGTCGAGCTGTTCGGGGCTGACCCCCGCCGCCGCCAGCCGCTCGCGCCGCGCCGCGTGGCTCTTCCGGCTGCCGAGCGCGCCGACATACCCCGCGTCGGAGGCGAGCGCCGCGAGGAGCGCGGGGTCGTCGATCTTGGTGTCGTGGGAAAGCGTCACGACGGCGGTGGCGGGGCCGGGGCGCAAGCTCTCGATCGCCTCGTCGGGCCAGCGATCATCGAGCGTCGTGCCGGGAAAGCGCTCTTCGGTGAGGAAGCGCGCGCGCGGGTCGATGACAATGGTCTCGACGCCGAGCGGGCGGGCGAGCGCGGCCAGCGCCTGCGCGATCTGCACCGCGCCGACGATCAGCAGCCGGCGCGGCGGGTCGTAGCGGTTGACGAACACCGCACCGGTTTCCAGCGGTCGCAGGTCGGAGTGGCCGCTGTCGAGGTCGGTATGTACGGCCAGCGACCCGCCCGCTTCGCGCGCTTCGGCGATACGATCGAACAGTTCGGGGTCGAACCCTTCCGCGCTCACCGGCTGCACCAGCACGCTGATCTCGCCGCCGCAGGGAAGGCCGACTTCCCATGCCGCCGCGTCCGCGACGCCATAGGTCTTGAGCGCGCTGGGCTTGCCCGCGATCACCTCGGCGGCGGTGGCGAGGATGTCCGTCTCGACGCAGCCGCCCGACACCGATCCCTCGAACCGCCCATCGGCGTGGACGAGCATATGACTCCCCCTGGGCCGGGGTGCGGAGCCCCAAGTCGAGGTGACGGTAGCGAGCGCGAGCGGTGCGCCACGCCATTCGCGCGCGGCGGCGAGGACGGTGTCGTTTTCGGCCATGCCAAGTCCCTGCCGATTGATCGACGTCAAAGTGGCGACGGCGGCCCCGCGTTCAAGCCGCGCTCGCCTCCCCACCGCGAAACTGGTAAGCGTTGTCGCCGTGCCCGCGCCGCTCTCGCCCCCGATCGTCATCGCGCATCGCGGCGCTAGCGGCGAGCGGCCCGAGCACACGCTCGCCGCGTACGACCTCGCGATCGGGCAGGGCGCGGACGTGATCGAGCCCGAC
>CALMGC010000310.1:2351-11139 GCA_937863505.1 uncultured Sphingomonadales bacterium
ACCTGGTGCCGACGCGCGACGGCGTGCTGGTCGCGCGGCATGAGAACGAGATCGGCGGGACGACCGATGTCGCCTCGCATCCTGCGTTCGCGGACCGGCGCGCGACGAGGCTGATCGACGGGCGATCGGTAACCGGCTGGTTCACCGAGGATTTCACCCTTGCCGAGCTGAAGACGTTGCGCGCGCGGGAGCGGCTGCCCGACGTGCGGCGGGCGAACACCGCCTATGACGGGCGGTTCGAGATCCCGACGCTCGCCGAGATCATCGCGCTGGCGAAGCGGCGCACGGCGGAGACGGGACGGGTGGTCGGCATCTACCCCGAGACCAAGCACCCGACCTATTTCGCAGGGCTGGGTCTGCCGACCGACGCGCCGCTGGTGAGCGAGCTTCACGCGGCGGGCTGGACGACCGCGGACGCGCCCGTGTTCATCCAGTCGTTCGAGGTCGCCAATCTGCGCTGTCTCGCCGGCATGACCCGGCTGCGGCTGATCCAGTTGATCGACGCGGACGGAGCGCCCGCCGATGGCGCGGCGGTGAGCTATGCCGCGATGACCACGCCCGAGGGCCTCGCCGAGGTCGCCCGCTATGCCCGGGGCATCGGGCCGAACAGGTCGTTGTTGGGAATGGGCGAGCTGGTCCACGACGCGCACACGGCTGGTCTGCGCGTCCACCCCTGGACCTACCGGGCGGAGAACCGGTTCCTGCCGCCGCGCTTTCGCGACGGCGACGACCCGAACGCAGCTGGCGACCTCGCGGCTGAGATCGACGGGGCGCTCGCGATGGGCGTGGACGGGTTCTTTACCGATCACCCCGCAATCGGTGTAGGGGTACGCGACGCGGCGTTGGCGAGGACGGCGAGATGATACGGTCGGTGATGGTCCTGGCGCTCGCGCCTTTCCTGCTCGGCGGCTGCGTGGCGCATACCGCGTGGCAGGTTGCGACCGCGCCGGTGAAGGCGACGTCGTGGACGGTCGACCGCCTGACCACCAGTCAGGCCGAGGCGGACCGCAACCGCGGCCGCAAGATGCGCAAGGCCGAAGCGCGCGAAGGCCGCGAGCGGCGCGAATGGGCAAGCCGCTGTCGGCGCACCCCCGATGCGGCGGAGTGCCGGGAATATACCGGCTATCGTGCGGGCGCGTAATAAGGCCCCGTCGCGCGTGCGGCGGGGCCTTAAAAAAGGTCAGAAAGCGCGGATCGAGCCGGTTCCGCCCGCGACGGCCGCGACCTGGGCCGGGGTTAGCTGAACGGGCTTCGGCGTCTCGCGCTTGTCGGTCTTCTTCATGGTCGGTCCCCTGTTGATGCCCGGAAAATCCGGACAGACGCAGACTGCACGAAATACCGGGTAGGGCAAGCCCATATTGGGGCGCTTGACTGCCTGACTAGCTGATCCAAAACGCGCTCGGCGACCTAGAACCGCGTCGACGGCGGCGTCAGAACCATCGCAGTACCGTCCACGGGAACGGCGTCCACCGCCCGACCCGGACGCCCGCCGCCCGCAGCGCCTCGCCGGTCCAGCTGTTGCAGGTCCGCACCGCGCTGTACCGCCCGCGCGCGTCGAGGAACGCGTCGTTCCTGTCATAGCCCGGGTAATGCCGCCCGCCCGGCGCGACGCTCGCGCGGATGAAGGCGGCGAGGCGGCGATATTCGTCGGGGCGGAGCGTCAGCCGGCGGACGTCGGCGGCGCGGCGGGGCGGGGGCAGATGCTCGATGTGAAGCAAGGTCGCCTCACTCCCCGAAGCGGCGGCGATCGCGGTGCCGGGCCGCACGTCGCTCCAATGCTGCGTCTGGAGAAAGAACGCCTTGTCGCCCCAGCCGATCGCGACGTGATCGTAGCGCGCGTACCGCGGATCGCGCAGGTCTCGCGGGCGGGCGAGGTCGCGCCAGTCCACGCCCGCAGCGACCTTGGGCATGACCAGGTCGGTGTGGATGCCGTTCGACTCGACATAGATCGTGACCCCTTCCGCCGGGGCTCGCCACGCGGGGTTGGCGGGGAGAAGGCCGCCGATCAGCCCCGCGACGACGTAGAGCACGACCGCCAGCACCAGCGCCGCCGCGACCTGCCCCGCCCTTAGCGCCACCCTCCGCATCGGCGGGGAGCGTATCACCGCTGACCCGCTCGACAAGCCGTTCCTACCGGAGCCCGGCGCGGAGCCGCAGGATCGCCCAATCGCCCCGCACCTCCCGCGTTTCGGGCGTGCAGCCCACGTCGCGATACGCCGTCTCCACCGCGTCCGCCTGGCTGTCGAGCAGCCCGGCGAGGACCAAATTCGCGCCGGGGGCGGCGACCGCGGCGATCTCGCCTGCCATCGCGATCAACGGCCCGGCGAGGATGTTGGCGATCACGAGGTCGAACGGCGCGCGCGCGAGGACGGCGGCGTCGCGCGCACCGTCCGCGACCAGCAGGTCGACGCCGCGCACGTCGTTCGCGGCCATGTTCTCCTGCGTGACCGCGATCGCGACCGGGTCGATATCGGTCGCGAGCACATGCGCGTCCGGCCACAGGTGGCGCGCGGCGAAGGCGAGCAGGCCGGTGCCGGTGCCGAGGTCGACGACCTCGCCGAACCGTTCGCCCGCGAGTGCGTCGAGCATCGCCAGGCACGCGGCGGTGGTCTCGTGGTGCCCGGTGCCGAACGCCTGCCCCGCCTCGATCCGGAACGCTCGCCCGCCCGGCGGCGCTTGCGCGGGGTGAGCGGCGGTGTGGACGACGAACCGCCCCGCGCGCACCGGCTCCAGCCCCGCCTGGCTGAGCGTCACCCAGTCCTCCGCGGCGAGCGGGGCTGGGGCAGCGTCAGCCGCGTCTGCGACCAGCGCGCGCACCGCCGCCAGCGTCGCCCCATCCGGCTCGCCCTCGAAATAGGCGTCGAGCCGCCAGCGCCCCGCCGCCTCGTCCTCCTCCGTCGCGACCAAGGCCGCGCCGTCGATCTCGGCGGCGGCGACCGCCTCGGCTTCGGTCTTGGTGCAGGGGAGGGTGAGTTTCCAGGCCTGGGCCGAGTCGGGGGTGGCCGTCACGGGAGTAAATCCCGTGACGTTCGGGGCACCCCGCAAAGTAATACTTTGCGGGGTGCCCCGACGCCGTCCGGTCCGGTAGCGGCTGTGCCGCTACCGGACATAACTCGCCCCATTCACATCAATCGCCGCCCCCGTCATCGAGGCGGGTGCCTCCAGCGCGCACCAGCGGGCGACCTCCGCCACCTCGGCGGGTTCCGCCACCCGCCCGAGCGGGATGTCGGCGAGCAGCTTGTCGCCGCCGCGCGAGGCGAGGTATTCCTCCGCCATCCCCGTCATCGTGAACCCGGGCAGGATCGCGAACGCCAGCACGCCGTCGCGCGCATACCCTCTCGCAATAGTCTTGGTGATCGCCACCATCCCCGCCTTGGCCGCGGCGTAGTGCCAATGCTGCGGCGAGTCGCCGCGATACGCCGCGCGGCTGGCGATGTTGACCAGGCGGCCACCCCCGGTCGCCTGCCAGTGCAGCACCGCCAGCCGCGACAGCTCGGCGGCGGCGGTGAGGTTGACGCGCAGGGTCCGCTCCCACGACGCGACCCAGGCGTCGTGATCGGCATCGAGCGGCGACGCCTCGAACACCCCCGCATTGTTGATCAGCACATCGACCCGCCCGCCCAGCCGCTCGAGCGCCGCTTCCCACAGCTGGCGCGGCGCGGCGGGATCGGCGAAGTCGGCGGCCAGCCCCGAGCGCGTGCCATGACCCACGAGCGTGACATCTGGCCGCTCAAGCGCTTCGGCGATCGCCGCGCCGATCCCGCGACTGGAGCCGGTGAGAAGGATGTTGGTCATGGCCGCGCGCTTAGCGGGGCGGGGCGGGGAGGCAAGGGCGGGCTTGCATGCCTCCTTGTCGCTCCATTGGTGGAAGTTGACGGTTACGGGTCATCCTCGTCAGGATGGCGCGATGGCGCGGGTCAGTAACAGCGCAGCACGTCAACGGAGCCTCGTGCTGCGGACGATCTACGCGCTCTGCCTACTCGGCGCGACCTACAATCATTGGGTCGTGATCTGGCAGCATGGCTTTGGCTGGAACTATGGAGGTTTGCCGAAGGCGAGCACCACTTTCTGGACGATGTTGGCATTTCTCGATCCGGTTGCCGTAATCCTTCTGTTCACGCGTGCCAACACCGGAGTCGCAGCGACGGCAGCGATCATCGTGACCGACGTCATCCATAACCTATGGATCCAAGCTCGGTACTTCCCGCCGTTGCTTCAGGCAGTCGCAAGTTCTCCGCAGGTGATGGAGCAGATCGCTTTCATGCTGTTTGTGGTGGCGACCAGCTGGCTTGCACGGGAAGGACGGCAGATCGTGCGGTAGATCGGTCGGAAAGGCGGGCTCTGGATCGTCGCGACGATTTCACGCACGGTTGCAAACAAGGCAAGCGGACGTCGCTGTCTCTGTTCCGATCTGCACAGCTTGGACATCACCGGCCCGGTCGCGGGCAAAGCCCGCGACTCGTCGGACGCGGCTTTGGCCGCGCCGGCCGGGCGTGCCGCCAGTGGCTCGACGTAGCTTGCGCTACGCCTCGCGCGTCACGCCGCAACCTTTTCCACAAACTCGCCCGCATTCGCCTTCAGCGCGCCCAGCCGCCCGTCGAGATGGTCGAAGCCCTCTCCCACGCGGTCGATCTGCGACGCGACCGCTTCCGTGTCCTCGCGGATCGCGGCCACCGTGTTGCTCATCGAGTCCGCCGCCAGTGCGGTTTCGTCCACCGCGGCGGTGATCGCGGTCACCGTCTGCGCCTGCGCTTCCATCGCATAGCGGATGCGGTCGGCGCTTTCCTGCACCTCGGCCACCGTCGACTTGATCGAGGCGTTGGTGTCCACGGTCGAGCGGGTCGCGGACTGGATCGCGGCGATCTTGCCCGCGATGTCGTCCGTGGCGCGCGCGGTCTGGTTGGCGAGGCTCTTCACCTCCTGCGCGACCACCGCGAAGCCGCGTCCGGCATCGCCCGCGCGCGCCGCCTCGATCGTCGCGTTCAGGGCGAGGAGGTTGGTCTGTCCGGCGATATCGCGGATCAGCCCCAGGATCGACTCGATGCTCTTGGCATGGTCTGACAAGGTCTCGCTCATCGCTACCGCCTGCCCCGCCTGGCCCGACGCGCGGTTGGCGATCTCCGCCGCCGCCTCCACCTCGTTGCGCGCGTCCTCGATGGCGCGGATCAGCCCGGCGGCGGTGGACGCCGCCTCGCGCATCGCCACCGCCGATTGCTCCGCCGCGGCCGCGACCTCGCTCGCCTTGCCCAGCACGCCGCGCACCGCGTAGGAGCTGCGCACCGCCTGGTCGCGGAGCGAGCCGCCGTCCCGCGACGCGGTCTCCACCGCCGCCGCGATGCCCTCGCGAAACTCGGTCGCGAGCCGGTCGCGCTGCGCGCGGTCATGATGTTCGGCATAGGCGGTGTAGATCGTCGAATAAACGTCGCATTCCAGCGAGCGCAGCCGGAACAGGGTGTCGATGCCGCGCCGTCGTGCCTCGCGCGCGTCACCCTCCGCCAGCATGTTCTGGTTCCGCACCGTTATCTCGATCGCCTTGGACCAGCCCGCCGAGGTCATCGACAGCAGCACGGTAAGCGACGCACCCGCGGCAAAGGCGCTCGCCACCGTGCGTTCCGCCGACTCGACCCAGTCGAGGCGGTCGGGATGAATGTAACGGTTGCGGATATAGGCGATGCCGAGTTCGATCATCCGCTCCCGGTCATGCGCGGCGAAGTTCTTCTGGCCGCCGAAGAAACGCTGCCATTGGTCCCAATGCGCTTCGGAGACGGCGCGCACTTCCGGTTCGACCACCGTCCAGACATGCCGCGTCATGGCGAGCTCTTCCTCGCCGATCTGGAGGACGCGCAGCCGCTCGGCGAGGTCCAGCGTGGCGCTGATGCTGCCCGGCGGAGGGAGGAGCTTGGGCGAGGTGTCGGTCACGAATGGGTCCTTCATGGTCGCGCTGGTCGTGACCCAGCCTAGGGCGGCGCTGGTTAAGGCACGGTTAGGGCTGCGCTAACGTGCGTCATCCGCGAGGGCCGCGCGCGCTTGCATCGCCGCGGGCGCGGTCGCATAGGCGAGCGCATACCCTCATCGCAGGACCGTCAGCCTTGGCCACCCGCAGCCCCGCGCATCCGCGCCCGCTATCGCCGCACCTCCAAATTTACAAATGGGGGCCGCACATGACGGTCTCGATCGTACACCGCGCGTGCGGGATCGCGATGGCGACGGTCGGCGCGGCGGTGTTCACCTGGTGGCTGGCCGCGCTCGCCGCCGGGCCGGAGGCGTATGCGGTGTTCCTCGACGTGTTCACCACCTCGACCGGGCGTTTGAACATCATCGGCTGGCTGTTCGGCGTCGGCTTCAGCCTCGTGTTCTTCCTGCACATGAGCAACGGTATCCGCCACCTGGTGATGGACACGGGCGCGAATTACGAGCTGCGCGGCAACAAGCGCACTTCGCTGATGGTGCTGATCGGCGGGCCGGTGCTGACGCTGTTGTACTGGCTTTACATCGTGGTGGCGCGCTGATGGGCACGGGGACGGAACTCGGCCGCGTTCGCGGGCTCGGCGCGGCGCATGAGGGCACGCATCACTGGTGGCGCCAGCGGCTGACCGCGGGGTCCAACTTCCTCTTGATGCTGTGGTTCATGCTCAGCCTCGCGCGGCTGCCCGGCTATGATTATGCCAGCGTCCATGGCTGGCTCCACTCGGGCTGGGCGGCGGTGCCGCTGCTGCTGCTCGTCGCTTCGGTGTTCTACCATTTCCGGCTCGGGTTGCAGGTGGTGATCGAGGATTACCAACATAACGAAAGTCGCGTCGTGGCGATGGTTCTGCTCAACCTGCTCGTCGTCGGCCTTGCCGGGCTGGCGATCTTCTCCATCTTGAAGATAGCTTTTGGAGCCGTCGCCTGATGCCTGCCGCGTACAAGATCATCGACCACACCTATGACGCGGTGGTGGTCGGCGCGGGCGGATCGGGCCTGCGCGCGACGATGGGCATCGCCGAGAGTGGGCTCAAGACCGCGTGCATCACCAAGGTGTTCCCGACCCGCTCGCACACCGTCGCGGCGCAGGGCGGCATCGCCGCGTCGCTCGGCAACAACTCGCCCGACCATTGGTCGTGGCATATGTACGACACGGTCAAGGGTTCCGACTGGCTCGGCGACCAGGACGCGATCGAGTATATGGTGCGCGAGGCGCCCGCCGCCGTGGTCGAACTCGAACATGCGGGCGTGCCGTTCAGCCGCAACGACGACGGCACCATCTATCAGCGCCCGTTCGGCGGCCACATGCAGAACATGGGCGAGGGGCCGCCGGTGCAGCGCACCTGCGCCGCCGCCGACCGCACCGGCCATGCGATGCTGCATTCGCTCTACCAGCAGTCGCTCAAGTATGACGCCGACTTCTACATCGAGTATTTCGCGCTCGACCTGATCATGGAGAACGGGGTCTGCCGGGGCGTGATCGCGCTCTGCATGGAGGACGGGTCGATCCACCGCTTCCGCGCGCACCGCGTGGTGCTGGCAACTGGCGGGTACGGGCGGTGCTATTTCTCCGCCACGTCCGCGCACACCTGCACCGGCGACGGGAACGCGATGGTGCTGCGCGCGGGGCTGCCGTTGCAGGACATGGAGTTCGTTCAGTTCCACCCGACCGGCATCTACGGTGCGGGCGTGCTCATCACCGAGGGCGCGCGCGGCGAGGGCGGGTATCTCACCAACTCCGAGGGCGAGCGGTTCATGGAGCGCTACGCCCCGAGCGCGAAGGACTTGGCATCGCGTGACGTGGTGTCACGCTCGATGGCGATGGAGATGCGCGAGGGCCGCGGCGTCGGCGAGCACAAGGATCACATCTTCCTCCACCTCGACCATATCGACCCCAAGGTGCTCCACGAGCGGCTGCCGGGCATCACCGAGACGGGGAAAATCTTCGCGGGCGTGGACCTGACGCGCCAGCCGCTGCCAGTCACGCCGACGGTGCATTACAACATGGGCGGCATCCCGACCAACTATCATGGCGAGGTGGTCCACAACCGCGACGGCGACCCGGACGCGGTAGTGCCTGGGCTGTTCGCGGTCGGCGAGGCGGCGTGCGTGTCTGTTCACGGCGCGAACCGGCTGGGATCCAACTCGCTGATCGACTTGGTGGTCTTCGGCCGCGCGACCGGCTTGCGAGTCCGCGAGACGCTGAAGCCCGGAACGCCGCACAACCCGCTGCCCAAGGACTCCGAAGCGCTCGCGCTGGGACGGCTCGACCGCTTCCGCCATGCCAAGGGCGGCTCGCCCACCGCGCAGATCCGGCTGGAAATGCAGCGCACGATGCAAAAGCATTGCGCGGTGTTCCGCGACAACGAGCTGTTGACCGAGGGGCAGCGTCAGATCGCCGCGACGTACCGGCGGCTGGGCGACGTGTCGATCCAGGACCGCTCGATGATCTGGAACACCGACTTGGTGGAGACGCTCGAGCTCGACAATCTGCTCGCGCAGGCGGTGGTGACGATGGAAAGCGCCGCCAACCGCACCGAAAGCCGCGGCGCGCACGTCAACGAGGACTATCCCGACCGCAACGACGCCGAGTGGATGAAGCACACCACCGCGACGTTCGAGGGATGGGGCGGCGAGGGCGGCAAGGTCGAGATCGGCTACCGCCCGGTGCACGACTATACGCTAACGGACGATGCGGAGTACATCAAGCCGAAGAAGCGGGTGTATTGACGGGCGAAGGCCGCGCCACGCCGCGACCGGTCGCGCCCCGCGCGATCGCCCGGCACGGCCGGCGGGTCGACCGTCCCTGGCGGGCGGGCCCGTT
>CALMGC010000311.1 GCA_937863505.1 uncultured Sphingomonadales bacterium
CCGCTGCTCTCCTTCGCCGCCTCGTCCGCCGCCGCGCGCCAGATCGAGGCGGGCGCGCCCGCGGACCTGTTCGTATCGGCGGACGAGGAATGGATAGACGACCTCGCCCGCCATGGCCTGCTCGCGCCCGGCACGCGCGCGGATGTGGCGGGGAACGCGCTGGTGCTGGTCGCCCCGAGCTCGAGCCGGGCGCGGGTGACGTTCACCGCCGCCGGGCTCGCCCCGCTTGCGCGCGGTCCGGTGGCGATGGCGGACCCGGGCGCGGTGCCCGCCGGCTTGTAC
This sequence comes from uncultured Sphingomonadales bacterium, assembly GCA_937863505.1. Taxonomy (GTDB): domain Bacteria; phylum Pseudomonadota; class Alphaproteobacteria; order Sphingomonadales; family Sphingomonadaceae; genus Sphingomonas. Next base: position 283 of record CALMGC010000311.1, read on the forward strand.
GGGAAGGCTGCGCTGACGCGGCTCGGCGCGTGGTCCGCGGTCGCGCCGCATGTGGTGCGTGCGGAGAATGTCCGCGCCGCGTTGGCGCTGGTCGAGCGTGGGGCCGCGCCGTTAGGAGTGGTGTACGCGACGGACGCGCGCGCCTCGGCGGCGGTGCGTGTGGTGGGAGTTTTTCCGACGGGCTCGCACCCGCCGATCCGCTATCCGATCGCGCGGCTGAAGGGTGGGGGCGGGGAGGATTTCCGGCGCTACCTGCTCGGGCCGGAGGCGCGGGCGGTGTTTGCACGGTTTGGGTTCACGAGGCCGTGAACAAGGGCGCTATCCCTCTCCGTTTTTGGGGGAGGGAGTAGGATGCTCTCATCCGACGAATGGGCGATCGTTCGCCTGTCGCTCCTCGTCGGCGGCGTCGCGGTCGCGGCGACACTGCCGGTCGCCTTCGCGCTCGCCTGGGCGCTGGCGCGCGGGCGGTTTCCGGGCAGGTTGCTGCTCGATGGCCTCGTCCACCTGCCGCTGGTGCTGCCGCCCGTGGTGACCGGCTGGCTGCTGCTGCTCGCCTTTGCGCCCGCCGGGGTCGTCGGGCGGGTGCTGGCGAGCCTCGGCGTAACCGTCATGTTCCGCTGGACGGGCGCGGCGATCGCGGCGGGGGTGATGGCGTTGCCGCTGATGGTGCGGACGATGCGGCTGTCGATCGAGGCGGTCGACCGGCGGCTGGAGGAGGCGGCGACGACGCTGAGCGCTGGCCGCGCACGCGTGTTCCGGACGATCACGCTGCCGCTCAGCCTGCCGGGCGTCGTCGCGGGCGCGGTGCTCGGCTTCGCGCGCGCGCTGGGCGAGTTCGGCGCGACCATCACCTTCGTGTCCGACGTGCCGGGCGAGACCGAGACGTTGCCGCTTGCTATCTACGCCGCGCTTCAGCGACCGGGCGGGGAGGCGGCGGTGTGGCGGCTGGCGGCGATCTCGGTCGCGCTCAGCCTGCTAGCGCTGTTCGCGGCCGAGCTGCTCGCGCGGCGGATGGGGCGGCATGGGCTTTGATGTCGATGTCCGGCGGCGAGTCGGGGACACGGAGGTGGCGCTCGCCTTTCGCACGGGCGCGGGCGTGACGGTGCTCCTCGGCCCCTCGGGCGCGGGGAAGACCAGCGTGCTGCACATGATCGCGGGGCTCCTCCGCCCGAACGCCGGGCATGTGCGCGTCGGCGGGGAGACATTGTTCGACACGTTCGCGCGCATCGACGTGCCCGCGCGCGAGCGGCGCGCGGGCTATGTGTTCCAGGACGCGCGACTTTTCCCGCACCTGAGCGTCCGCGCCAACCTGCTCTATGGCGCGCGCGGCGTTCCGGCGCGGTTCGACGAGTGGGTGGCGGTGCTGGGCCTCGCGCCGTTGCTCGCGCGGCGTCCGCGTCACTTGTCGGGCGGGGAAGCGCGGCGCGTCGCGATCGGGCGCGCGCTGCTGAGCGAGCCTGCCTTCCTGCTGCTCGACGAGCCGCTGTCCTCGCTCGACCGCGCGCGGCGCGAGGAGGTGATGCGCGCATTAGAGCGAGTGCGCGACGAGGCGGGGCTGCCGATCCTCATGGTCACGCACGACGAGGGTGAGGCAGCGCGGCTCGGGACGCATCTGGTGAGGATGTGAGCGGGGCGAGGCTAGCGCGGTCCCGCGAGGACCGGGTCAAGGCGGCACTAGCTTCGGCGCTGATCGTCGGCGCACTCGGCTGGGGGCTGGCGCGGGCGCTGGCGGGCGACGTACGCGCGGTAGCGGGTGATGCGCTCAAACTGTTCGCGGTCGCCCCGCAGCTGCCGCCGGTCGAGCGACCCCGGCCCGAGCCGGCGCATCGCCACCGCCCGAACGGCGCGGCCTCGCCAGCAAACCTGCGCGCGGTCGCCACCCCGGTCGTCGCACCGCCGCTGCCGCCCAAGCCCTCGCCGGTGATCGCCGCGCCGAAACCTGAAACCGGCACTGCTGCGAACACGGGCGCGAGCGACCGTCCGGGATTCGGAACCGGCGCGGGCGGGCAGGGGAACGGCTCGAGCAGCGGCGTCGCCGGGAACGGTTCGGGCGACGGCGATGGCGACGGGCCCGAACTGGTTCGTGGCGAGATTAGCAACCGCGATTACCCCAAGGGTGCGCTCCGCGCGGGTGCGAGCGGGACCGTGCGGACGCGCTTCGTCGTCGGCATCAATGGGCGGGTGAGCGGCTGCGTCGTCACCGCGTCGAGCGGCAATGCGGAGCTCGACGCGACCACCTGCCGCCTGATCACCCAACGCTTCCGCTTCGCCCCCGCGCGCGACGGGACGGGCCGCCCGGTGGCAGACGAGGCGGAAGGGGAACAGCATTGGTCGACGCGCGGACGCGAGGCGGGCGAGGATGAGGAGGAGTAACGAAGGAGCACATTTCGGCCACAACAAGACGCCCGTCACCCCGGCCTTGAGCCGGGGTCCCGCTTCTCCTTTGCCGACGGCAGGACAAAGCGGGACCCCGGGTCAAGCCCGGGGTGACGTGTATTGAACCGCGAACCGAGACCCGCGACCTATCAACGATAATAACACCGCTGCCGCGCGGTCAGCGTCCGGTCGATCGCGCGGCCGCCGAACGCGCCGCCGACCCCGCCCGCGATCGTGCCGAGCGCGCCGTGGCCGAACACCGACTGGCCGAGCAGCGCCCCGCCGACGCCGCCCGCGACCAGCCCGGTGGTCCCGCTCGAGTGGCGGCACACCTTCCGCGCGCCATAACTGCGCCCGTAATAGTGATAATGCCGCCGCGCCTCCGCCTTGCTGACGGGCAGCGCCATCGTGGCGGGGATGACGAGCGACGCGGCGCTGAGCGCCAGGACCAGGTTACGCATGAAACACTCCCTTGCTGTGGATCAGTGTCGCAAAAACGTGCCTGGTCCCGCGCGGGTTGCCTGAACGCGAAACTAGTTTTCGTTCAGGTAACGAACAGGCTTCAGCCCGCCGTCGCGAGCTGGAGGTACTTGCGCGTCACCGGCTCGATCAGCTTCTCCGCCGCGGCCGCGCCCTTACGCTCCTCGGTGAGCGTCTGCTCGATCCAGCTGCGGTGCCCCGCGAACCCGGCCTGCTCGGCGATGATCGCCAGCGACTCATAGGCCGCGATCTGCTCGTGCTGATAGGCATAGCCCGCGTACAGGTTCTTGAGCTGCGTGTCGGGGAACGCGCCATGCACCGCCGCGCCGACCGCGCCCGCTGCGTTGGTCACCGCTTCCTTGATTGCCGACGGGCTGGTGCCCGCGTCCGTCATCGCGTGTTCGATCCGCGCGATCTGGCCTTCGGTGACGGTGATATGCCGACTGACCAGCGCGGCGTAGTCGGGATAGTCGTCGAGCCCGGACAGCTGCGTCCGCAGCTGCTGCAACCCCTGCTGCTCGGCGGCGTGGGTGGCGGAAAGCGAGCCCTGGTAGATCGCTTGGAGGTCGGTGGCCATGCGCTTGGGTCCTTTGGTTGGGAGACGGCGCGACAATCCGACGGGGGCGGTGTGGTTCCGAGGGACGGGAACCTGGATCAACGGAGGATGCGAAAAGGGCGGCCCCGCGGGTGCGGGGCCGCCTTTGGTGGACGTATCGGCTTGGGTTGGGAGCGTCGTCACGGAGTAAATCCGTGACGTCGAACGGAGGCGCTAAGCGCCTCCGCCGGCCGGCGCTGCGAGTCTTGTAATAGCGGTAGCTATTCCAAGCTCGCTTAACGCTTGGAGAACTGGAAGCTGCGCCGCGCCTTGGCCCGGCCGTATTTCTTCCGCTCCACCGTGCGGCTGTCGCGGGTGAGGAAGCCCGCCGCCTTGACCGGCGCGCGCAGGATCGGCTCGTATTTGGTGATCGCCTGGCTGATGCCGTGCTTCACCGCGCCCGCCTGGCCCGACAGGCCGCCGCCCTTGACGGTACAGACCACGTCATACTGGCCGGTACGCTCGGTGATGCCGAACACCTGGTTGATGACGAGCCGCAGCGTCGGGCGCGCGAAGTAGATTTCGCTGTCGCGACCGTTGACGGTGATCTTGCCCGAGCCGGGCTTGAGCCACACGCGCGCGACCGCGTCCTTGCGGCGACCGGTGGCATAGGCGCGGCCCTGCTTGTCGAGTTCCTGCTCGCGCAACGGCGCGCGCTGCACCGGCGCGTCGATAGTGCCGGCGAGATAATCCTCGGCGCGCGCGTCGGACTGGGCGACCACGGCCTCGCGCTGCTGGTTGAGCGCGGCGCCGAGATCGGCGAGAGACTGGCGATTGTCGGACATTAGGCGCCCACCTTGTTCTTGCGGTTCATGCCCGCGATGTTGAGGATTTGCGGGTCCTGCGCCCCATGCGGGTGCTCCGTCCCGGCGAAGATGCGCAGGTTGCGCATCTGCTCACGAC
>CALMGC010000312.1:0-6001 GCA_937863505.1 uncultured Sphingomonadales bacterium
GCACGGCACCGTCGACGACGCGATGTACACGAACTTCAAGGGCCAGCTGTTCAACGCGCCCACCGAAGGCCCGCTGGTGATCGCGATCACCACGCTGGGCGGCGACCCCGAGATGGGGCGCGCGATGGGCGATGATATCCGCCTGTTGCGCGAATATAGCGGGCGTGAGACGCTGTTCCTCGGCAAGGTCGCGGTCTATTCGGCGGGAGCGACGTTCATGTCCGCCTTTCCGAACGACAAGCGGTTCCTCACCCGCAACACCCGGCTGATGCTCGACGAGCGGTCAATGACGAGCACGATCCAGCTGTCCGGCCCGCTGTCGACGTTGTCGGGGACATTGAAGGCAAAGCTGCACGAGATCGAACATTCGATCATGATCCAGGAAGAAGGCTTTCGCGACATCGTCGCGGGATCGGGCGTGTCGTTCGAGCAGCTGCGTGCCAAGGCGACCGCCAATTGGTACATCGAGGCGGAGGAAGCGCGCGACCTGGGGCTGGTGCTCGACGTGATCTGAACGGGCCTGCACCAAACCCGCACCTACTCTTGACCGGGACGCCCTTGGCCGCCGGGCCTGCCCCGCGCTACGCTTCTCTTGTCTGCAAGGGAGCCCGCTCATGCCCGCCGCCACCCGTTCGCCTGGCCTGAAGCTGTTGTTCGCGCTGTTGTCGGGGGCGCTGCTCGCGATCCCGCTCTTCGCGATGTACCTGATGGTCTATGACCGGCGAACCCAGTCGGAAACCGCGCGTACCGAGATCGCGCAGGGCTGGGGCGGCGCGCAGGTGCTCGCCGCGCCGGTGCTGGTCCTGCCCTATCAGGAGCAGGTGACGGAAACGGTGAACGAGAACGGCAAACAGGTGCAGCACACCAACACCGTCGACCGCGAGCTGGTCGTTTCGCCCGACACCGCCGATGTCCGCACGGCCATTGTCCCGCAGACGCGGCGCAAGTCGATCTATGAGGCGGTGGTCTACGAAGCCGCCGCGGGCGGCACCGAACGCTTTTCACTCCCCGCCGATCTGTCGCGCTCGGGGGTGAAGCCCGAGCAGATCCGCTACGACCGCGCGGAACTGCGCGTGGGGCTGAGCGATGCGCGCGGGTTGTTCGGTCGCCCGCCCGCGCTGTCGGTCGACGGGCAGGCGCTTCGGCTGCAGCCGGGGCATGGGCCGAACGAGACGAGTGGGTCCGGGTTCTTCGCCTATCTCGACGCGGGCGCGATTTTGCGTCTTTGCGTGAGATTACCTTCTTGCCCCCTTCCACCCTGTCTAACATAAGTCAGCTCACCGCTGGGACGGCTTGCGGATCGTCCCGCTAAACGCCGCCACCTTGACCTCCTCCGCCCCCTGCACCACTAGCCCGCGCAGGAACAGCAGCCGCCCCGTCTCGCGCAGCAGTTCGACCCGCGCCTCGATTGGCTGGCCCACGCGGCCGCCGCCGATGAACTGCGTGCTAAGGTCCAGCGTCACCGCTGACCCTGCCTCGATCACCCCGAACGCCCGGCTGGCCGCGAACAGCGCCACGTCGATGAAGCCGAGCAGCGCGCCGCCGTGCATCGCGCCGCTGAGGTTGGAATGCTGCGTCCCCGGCGTCATCCGCACGCGCGCGACGTCGCCGTCGATGCGATAGCTCATCGGCCCGAGAAACGCGTTGAACCGTGTCGTGTCCCGAAACGCCCAGCGCCGCCAGCCGGGCTGATCGGGAAGCGGCTCGTCTATAATGGCGGGGTGGTCGGTCATCCCCGCGTGTGTAGCCGCGCGGCGGCGTGGGTCCAGCCCCGGATATCGCCTCGTCGCGCCGAAGCCCGAACCAGTCTCCGCCGCCGCGCCGCGGCAAAGCCGCGTCGATCAGGTTCGGCTGTGCCGACCTGTCGTCCGGGCTTGCTGGTCTCGCCCGCAGCTACGCTGCTGGCGTGCCAGCTGCGCTACATCACCCGCTCGGCTTCCAGCTTCTTGATCTCCGCAATCGCCTTGGCGGGGTTCAGCCCCTTGGGACAGGTGTTCGCGCAATTCATGATCGTGTGGCAGCGATACAGCCGGAACGGGTCCTCGAGCTGGTCAAGCCGCTCGCCCGTCATCTCGTCGCGGCTGTCCGCGAGCCAGCGATAGGCCTGGAGCAGGATCGCGGGGCCGAGGAACTTGTCCGAGTTCCACCAATAGCTCGGGCATGAGGTCGAGCAGCAGGCGCACAGAATGCACTCGTACAGCCCGTCGAGCTTCTCGCGCTGCTGCGGCGATTGCAGCCGCTCCTTGCCCGACGGCGCGGTGGTGACGGTCTGCAACCACGGCTTGATCGAGGCATATTGCGCATAGAAGCGCGTGAAGTCGGGGACGAGGTCCTTGATCACGTCCATATGCGGGAGCGGGGTGATCTTCACCTCGCCCTTCACATCCTCGATCGCGGTCGTGCAGGCGAGGCCGTTGCGCCCGTCGATGTTCATCGAGCACGAGCCGCAAATCCCCTCGCGGCACGAGCGGCGGAAGGTGAGCGTCGGGTCCTGCTCCGACTTCAGCTTGATCAGCGCGTCGAGCACCATCGGCCCGCATTCGTCGAGGTTGATCTCGAACTTGTCGTAACGCGGATTCTCGCCGGTGTCGGGGTCGTAGCGGTACACGGTGAAGCGCTTCACCCGCTTGGGGTCGGCGGCGCTGACGGGCGCGTGCGCCCTGCCCTTCCGGACGACGCTGTTCTTGGGCAGGCGGAACTCGGCCATGGTGCAGGTCCTGTGCGGGGTCGCGCGACGACGCGGCATCTCCTATAAATAGCGAGCGTACCCGCTTCCCGCAAATCCCATGCGACCCCGCCGATAGCTTTTGTTGCCGACACCGCAGAGAAGATGACGCGGGAGCCGGGTTAACCCTAGTCAACGATGCCCCACCTTGACGCACGTACCGGCGGACCTCCCGCAAGCGGCACGAGGAAATCATGACATGGCAGACCTTTCGGGCAAGAAAGCGCTCGTCACCGGCGGCGCGCGCGGGATCGGGGCGGCGATCGCCAAACGATTGGCGGCGGACGGCGCGGACGTGGCGATCACCTATGCGGGACGCGATGACGCCGCACGCGAGGTGGCGCAGTCGATCGAGGCAACGGGCCGCAAGAGCTTCACGTTCAAGGCGGACGCGGGTGATGCGGACGAACAGGCTCAGGCGGTCGGCAACGCCGTCGAGGCGCTGGGCGGGCTCGACATCCTGGTCCATAATGCGGGGATCGCGCGCATGGCCCCGATCGGGGCGGAGCCGCGCGAGGACTTCGCCCGCGTGTTCGCGGTCAATGTCGGCGGCGTCGCGGAAGGGACGCGCGCGGCGGTCGAGCGGCTGAGCGATGGCGGTCGCATCATCATCGTCGGCAGCGTCAGCGGCCATTCCGCGATGTTTCCGGGCAGCGCCACCTATGGCGCGACCAAGGCGGCGGTCGCCGGGCTGGCGCGCGGCTGGGCGCGCGACCTCGCGCCGCGCGGCATCTTGGTCAACGTCGTCCAGCCCGGGCCGATCGCCACCGACCTCAACCCGATCGACGGCGAGTTCTCGAAGGTGCTGCTGCCGCTGATCCCGCTGGCACGCTACGGTCGCACCGAGGAGGTCGCGGGCGTGGTCTCGTTCTTGGCGGGTGAGGACGCGACCTTCATCACCGGCACGACGATCGACGTCGACGGCGGCCTGACGGTCTGACCCGTCGTCGCCCTTGCGCGCCCGCTCACGCCCCAGTCTCTTTACGCACCAGTCTCCTTACGGGACAGTCGGCGCGGGCGCGGCGCGCAGGCCGCTCCAGTCGAGGCGGCGGGTCAGATACATGATCCCGGCGAGCGCCGCGAACAGCAGCAGCGAGCCGATCAGCAGCGAATAGGCCTCCAAGCTGAGCAGCACATAAAGCACACCGTAGAGCGCGACGAGCAGCCCCGCGATATAGCCGCCCCACCGGCGAGACCAGGTCGACGCTCGCCTGATAGAACTCACCCGTGCTCCCGCTGGTCTCGGATCGCGAAGCATCGCCGTCAGCCGAACTCGCGCCGGTGCTGATCAGCGGGCGGCCAAGCGCGAGATTGCCGACGCGCCAGTCGGCGTCGAACCCGCTTGCGCCCGCGGCATGGCTAGCGGGCAGAAAGCCGCCGCCGAAGCTGGGATCCGGCCAGGGCGACACCACATGCCAGCGCGTGTCGCCCGCGCCGGGTGCAAGCGCGAGCGAACCGTTGCCGCGAAAGCCGAGCCGAAACGCGACCGTCACCGCGCGCGTGCGGATCGCAAAGCAAGAAGAAAGGCTCGCGCTGGCGAGCAATTGAGCTAATGGCACGGCCATATGCGAGATCGATAGCCGCTTCGCGGCGGTTTCTTCTTCTTTGCGTTTTTGCGTTTTTGCGTGAGCCACTCTTCTTCTGTTCCACCCCATGAGCACCGTCCTCGCCCGCTACCAGGCGCTAATCGTAGGAGGCGAGCTTCGCGCCGACCCGCAGCAGCTCGCCGCCGCGCGAGTGCTCGACGCGCTCGCGACCCGGCTGGAGACGCCGACCAAGGCCGGACTGCTCGCCAAACTCACCCGCCGCCACGTCGAGCCCCCGCGCGGCGCGTACCTGTGGGGCGATGTCGGGCGCGGCAAGTCGATGCTGATGGACCTGTTCTATGAGGCGGTCGCGATCCCGGCCAAGCGCCGCGTCCATTTCGGCGCGTTCATGCTGGAGGTCCACGCCCGCCTCGCTCGCGAGCGCGCGAAGGAGCAGGGCGACCCCGTGGCACCGGTCGCGGCGGCGATCGCGCACGAAACAAGTCTCCTCGCGTTCGACGAGATGATGGTCACCAACTCGCCGGACGCGATGATCCTGTCACGGTTGTTCACCGCGCTGATTGGGACGGGGGTGACGGTGGTCACGACGTCCAACCGCCCGCCGGGGGAGCTCTATCGCAACGGGCTCAACCGCGAGCATTTCCTGCCCTTCATCGCGCTGATCGAGGCGCGGATGGACGTGCTCGCGCTCAACGGCCCGGTCGATTACCGCCGCGACCGGCTGGGGCGGCAGGAGACATGGCTGGTCCCCAACGGCGCGCAAGCGACCGCCGAGCTGTCCGCCGCCTTTTTCCGGCTCACCGACTATCCGGTCGAGGACCGCGCGGCGGTGCCCGCTTGCGACATGGATGTCGGCGGCGGGCGGCGGCTGCATGTTCCCAAATGCCTGAAGGGCGTGGCGGTGTTCTCGTTCAAGCGCTTGTGCGGCGAGGCGCGGGGGACGCCCGATTACCTCGCGGTCGCGCGGCGGTTCCACACGGTGATCCTGGTCGGCATTCCCAAGCTCGGCCCCGACATGCGGAACGAGGCGGCGCGGTTCGTGGCACTGGTCGACCAGCTGTACGAGCACAAGGTCAAGCTGCTCGCGGCGGCGGACGCGGAGCCGGACGCGCTCTACCCGGCGGGCGACGGCGCGTTCGAATTCGCGCGCACGGCAAGCCGGTTGGAGGAGATGCGGTCGGAGGCGTACCTCAGCTTGTCTCACGGTTCAGCATGAGGATGGTTCCATCCAAGCTCCTCCCCGTTCACGGGGAGAGGGACCGCCGGGCGCACCCCGATGGTGGAGGGGATCTCGCCGGGTGCGTACTCCCAGAACCCCCTCCACCACCGCTTCGCGGCGGTCCCCCTCCGCGTAAACGGGGAGGATCGGTCCTGCTTGCCCTCTTTCTGCTGCCCACTCCCGCGATCGCCGGGCCACCTTACGACACCGACGACCCGGTCCCGACCGACTTCCACCATTGGGAAATCTACAACTTCGTCGGCGGCGCCCGCGAGCGGGGCGAGTTCGATGGCGCGTTCGGGGTCGACCTCAACTATGGCGGGTTCAGGGACGTGCAGCTGACCGCGACGGTGCCGGTCGACTTCGTGCGCGGGCAGCGCGGCGGCGCGGGATTCGGCGACGTCGAGTTCGGCGTGAAGTACCGCTTCTACCACAATGAAAAGCGCGGCTTGTCGGTCGCCGCTTTCCCACGCGCGATCCTGCCGACCGGATACGCCAGCAACGGCAAGG
>CALMGC010000312.1:6011-6347 GCA_937863505.1 uncultured Sphingomonadales bacterium
GGCAAGGTGGGCGCACTGTTCCCGGTCTGGGCGGAGAAGGACTGGAAACGCTGGTCGCTGTTCGGCGGCGGCGGGCGGGCGCTCAATCCGGGCGCGGGCAACCGCGACTACTGGTTCGCGGGGCTGGCTGCGACGCGCGCGCTCGGCGAGCGGCTGTCGGTCGGTGCGGAGGCGACGCGGCACGGGCGCGACGCGGTCGACACGCGGGTGACGACCACGCTCGGCGTGGGCGCGACATACAAGCTCCACGGGCCCTTCGCCCTGCTCGCATCGGCGGGTCCGAGCTTCGCGGGGCGCGACGGGGAGAAGTTTCACGCCTATGCCGCGCTCGAACTG
>CALMGC010000313.1 GCA_937863505.1 uncultured Sphingomonadales bacterium
GAGCGGATCGGGCGCACGACCGAAGCGCTGAAGGCGCTCGGCGCGACGCTGGCGATGGACGATTTCGGCACCGGCTATTCGAGCCTGGCCTATCTCCAGAAACTACCGATCGACGTGCTCAAGATTGATCGCAGTTTCGTGACCGGGATGCTGGCGGACCGCGACAAGCTGGCGATCGTATGCGCGATCCTGAGCCTCGCGGAGGCGCTGGGAATGCGGACGGTGGCGGAGGGGATCGAGACCGCCGAGTCGGCGCAGATGCTGGCCTCGCTCGGCTGCACCTACGGGCAGGGCTATCATTTCTCCCGCCCGCTCGAGGCGGAGGCGGCGTTCGAATTGCTGGCGGAGCGCAATATGGCCGCGACCTCCTCGTCGGCGAGCGACTCGACGCGGCGCTGATCGGGAAAGCCTTCCGCGATCCATCGTGCCTCCACGCGCTTCAGCGTCGCCGCGACATCGGGTCCTTTGCGGAGACCGCGCGCGACCAGCGCGCCGCCAGTCAGCGGTAAGGGCGGGACAGGCCAGCTGGCGAGATCACGCGCGGTGGCCGCGTCGCCGGCAAGCAACGCACGGTCAACCGCGTACTCACGACCCGAACGGTACGCATCCTCACGCGGCGAGCCCGCGCGGTCCGTTGCGGCGGTTGTCAGCCGTTGCCGCTGCGCCTTGGACAGCTTGAGCCGCGCCGCGACCACATCCGCGACGGCGGGCTCGCGCGGGAGCAGCGCGGCGAGGCGGCGGATCGGGTCGGGAGCTTGCCCTGCCTCCGCCTCGGTCGCGGCGAGCCGGGCAAGCGCGGCGGTTCCGGTGATCTCGGGCAGCACGGGGGCTAGGATGCCGCGGTCCAGCATCAGCGCAGCTACCGCCACCGCGCCGCGCGCGACGAGCAGCTTGAGCAGCTCGGCGGCGATCCGCTCGCGCGACAGGGCCATGAGGTCGTTCGCGCGCCCGATGCAGGCGTCCAGTCCCTCGCGGTCCACCGCGTCGCCGAACCGCGCGTGGAAGCGGAAAAAGCGCAGGATGCGGAGATGATCTTCCGCGATGCGCTGGAGCGGGTCGCCGATGAAGCGCACCCGCCGCGCTTCGAGATCGTCCAAACCGCCGAAATAATCACTGACCGCGCCGCTCACCGGGTCGGCGTAGAGCGCGTTCATCGTGAAATCCCGCCGCGCCGCGTCCGCGCGCCAGTCGGCGGTGAACGCCACCACCGCATGTCGCCCGTCGGTCGCGACATCGCGGCGCAAGGTCGTCACCTCGACCGGGCCGGACGCGAGCACCGCCGTCACCGTACCGTGCGCGAGCCCGGTCGGCACCGCCCTGATCCCCGCCGCGCGCAGGCGTCGCAGCACCTCCCCGGGCTCATGCACCGTGGCGAGGTCCAGATCGTCGGCCTTCAATCCCAGTAATGCGTCGCGCACCGCGCCGCCGACGAAGCGGACCTCCCCCGCGCCGAGCGTCGCGACCAGCGCGTCCACTCCCTCGCGCCCACGCCAGGGCGGCGCGCTCAGCTTCACCGGAGCCGCCGCGCGAGGTTGACGATCATCGCCGCGGTCGCGCCCCAGATGCGCCGGTCGCCCCAGATGATCTCGTAATAGCGCCGCTCGCGCCCCTGCCAGTCGCGGGTCGCCCGCCGATGGTTGGCATGGTCGAGCAGGAACGCCAGCGGGGCCTCGAACACGCTCGCGACCTCCGCCTCGCTGGGCACGAGCGGCAGGTCGGGCGGGACGATGGCGATAACCGGCGTCACCTCGTAATGGGTGACCGTGCGATAGCGGTCCGCGACCCCGACCACCTCGACCGCTTCGCGCGGGATCGCCACCTCCTCCTCCGCCTCGCGCAGCGCGGCGGCGACGGCGTCCTCGCCCGGATCAATGCGCCCGCCCGGAAAGGCGATCTGCCCCGCGTGGCGACGCAGCCCTGCCGCGCGCTCGGTAAGGATCACGCCCGGCTCCGCACGGTCGGTCACCGCGACCAGCACGGCGGCGGGCGTCACCGTTTCAAGCAGGGCGAGGTCGTCGTGATCGCCCGCGAGCAACGTCGTGCCCTCCGTCGCGCGCGCCAGCCCGTCGCGCAGCCGTTCGCGGAGTGTCACTCGCGCGGCTCGACCGGGAAGAACGCGCCGTCGCTCCAGACGCCTGGCGGGTCGTTGGCGAGCGCCAGCTCGGCAAGCTCATAATAGATCGCGCGCACGACCAGCGCTTCCATGCCGCCGCGCACATGCAGATAGGGGCGGGGGCCCTCCTCCTTCGCCGCGAAGCGAAGCGCGTGGCCGGGCCCGGCGGTGACAAGGTCGCCGGTGTTGAGCCGGAAGACGAGGCGCGCCTCGGCTCCCGCGCCCTCCACCTTCATCTCCACCGCCTGAAACGCCGCGTCCTCGACCGCGATGTCGAGTTTCTCGACCGGGGTGACGAGCACATACGCGCCGTCCGGCTCGCGGCGGAGAATGGTGGAGAACAACCGCACCATCGCTTCGCGCCCGATCGGCGCGCCCTCGTGCCACCACGTCCCGTCGCGCGCGATCCGCATCCCGCTGTCGCCGCAATGCACGGGGTTCCATCGCTCCACGGGCGGCAACCGCTGGTCCGCCAGCGCCTGCGCCACCTCGGCGAGCGACATGGCGGCAAGATCGGGAAGCGCGTCCATCGGCATGGGGCTGAGGTAGGGGCGGGAGGCGCGCGGGTCTAGTCAGCGCGGGCAGGGACCGAGCATCCCCTCGCCCCCGGGCACGTCGTTCCCCCGTGCGAGCAGGCGACGGCGCTCGACCGGGCCGGGTACCCGCCACTTGACCGTGCGCTCGGCGGTGAAGCCGAAGCGACCGTAATATTCAGGGTCACCAATCAGGAACAGCGCGCCGTCGAGCCGTTTCGCCGACGCCGCCGCGAGCGCGTGCGTCATCAGCGCGCCGCCGACGCCCTGCCCCTGGCGCGCGGGCTCGACCGCGACCGGGCCGACCATCACGAGCGGGTCCGCGCCGCCATCATCGCGGGTCAGGCGGGCGGGCCAGCAATGGATCGTCCCCGCCAGCGTGCCTTCGTCGAGCGCCGCGAAGCTCAGCTCGGGGATCGCCGCCGTCCCCGCACGGATCGCGTAGGCGGTGCGCGCGTGACGACCGGGCTCGAACGCGCGGTCGAGCAGGCGCTCCACCCGCTCGGCGTCGACGGTCGCCAGCGGCACGAAATCGAGCAACGCGCAGGTCCTTTCCTTCGGGGAGCGCGCGCTCTAGCGGGGTCGCGACCGAACGCAACCAAGGGAGCCGGGGTGAAGCTGTACGACGCCGACTGGGCACCATCCCCGCGCCGCGTCCGCCTGTTCCTCGCCGAGAAGGGCGTGGAGGTGGAGCGGGTCGCGGTCGACCTGCGCGCAAACGAACAGCTCGGCGCGGCGTATCTCGGGCGCAACCCGCGCGGCATGGTGCCCGCGCTGGAGCTCGACGACGGTGATGTGATCACCGAATCGGCCGCGATCTGCCGCTATTTCGAGGCGTTGCACCCCGAGCCCGCGCTGTTCGGCGCGTCGCCGCTCGACATCGCGCGCGTCGAGTCGTGGACGCGGCGGGTGGAAAGCGACGGCTATGCGGCGGCGGTGTACGCGATGCGTAACACCCGCCCCAGCTTCGCGGATCGCGCCGCGGTGGGGAACTGGCCCGCGATCGCGCAGATACCGGAGCTGGCCCAACGCGCGCAGATCATGTGGGGCGCGTTCATTGAGGCGGTCGACGCGCACCTCACCGGGCGCGAGTGGCTGGCGACCGAAGGGTACAGCTTCGCCGACATCACCCTGCTGGTCACGCTCGACTTCGCGCGCGCGGCGAAGCTGGACGTGGCGGAGCGCTTCGCCGCGCTTACCCGCTGGCACGCCTGCGCGAGCGCGCGCCCGAGCGCGGGGGCCTGAGATGCAGGACCTGCTCCAGCTGGAGGTCCACGACCTCGAAGTGATGGTGCTGACCGGCATCTACTCGGAGGAGACGCACTTGCCGCAGCCGCTGCGCGTGTCGATCACCGCCGATCTCGATTGCCTGCCGCACTACGGCCCCGACACGCCGTTGTCGGCGTCGAAGAACTATCTCGACCTCAAGCATGCAGCGACTGCGGCCCTGCCGGAGGGGCGGCATTTCAAGCTGATCGAGGCGGTGGCGGACCATATCTGCGAGACGCTGTTCCTCCAGGACCGGCGGGTGCGGCGGGTGCGGGTGAAGCTGGTCAAGCTCGCCATAGCGGAAGCGGGCGAGTCGATCGGGGTCACGCTGGTGCGGCACCGGCGATGATCGAGCTACGACCGCGCGACTTGCCCGCGCTAGTGGACGGCGTGCGCGCGGCGGCGGGGGATGCGGTGCTGGTCGTGATCGAACCGGGGCTCGGCGGGGTCGAGGAGGCGGCGATGCTGGCCGCGCTGTCCCCGCTCGCGCTGGAGCGTGCGCCGGGGCAGCGGGTCAACGCGCTCGTCATTGGGGAGGAGGTAGCCTCGGTCGAGGCAGCGACATGCTATCTGGCGAGCGCGGTTGCCGTCACCGGGCAGGTGCTCCGCCTCGGCTAGAACCGCGCCCGCGCGCCGCAGTCGCCGAGCCGGGTGAGCACGAAGCGGTAATCCTCGCGCGCCTGCGCCGCGTCCGCGTCCGCCAGCGACGCGGTGCTCGCCTCGGGCAGGGTCGCGGGCAGGAAGCAGGCGAGCCGATACCAGAGCAAGGTGTCGCGCGCGGGCGGGGCGGCCGCCTCGTCGACGATCTCGCTCAGCGCCACCGCCCAGCGCGGCTCCTCGCCCGGGCGGCGCAGCACGGACAAGGACACCGGGCGCGCGTCGGCGGTCTGAAGAAAGATCTGCGTCTCGCCCTCGCCCGGGAGCGAGCCGGGAACGTGGAAAGCGCTGCCCACGCCCGTGACCCGGGCCGGCGCATCGGCGGCGAGCACCTCGCGCGTGATGCGGCGGACCAGCGCGTCGCGCTCCGGCGACCAGTCGAGTTGCGCTTGCGAAGAGACGAGCTGAAGCTGGTCCGCGCCGGTCGGCGCGGGGCGCGCGAACAGCAGCAGGCGCGCGTCACGCAGCTTGGGCACGCGTCCGTCTGGCCCTGAAGGTACGTCAACGAGATAGTCGACACGCGCCGGCAGCGTACCGGGCGCGCGGATCAGCGCGCGGACGTCGACGGTGACATAGAAGCGGGTCGCGCCCGGGGCGACGCCCGCCGCCTCCGCGCCCTTGATCCGGGCGGCGCTGTGCACGACCACGTCCGCGATCACCGGCGCGGCGAGCACCAGGTCGGCATGGAAAGCGTAGGGAAGGGGCGCGGCGGTCGCCGCCACGGGCGCGGCAGCGGGCGCGCGCTGGGCCGTCACCGGTGCGGTCGCGACCAGCAACGCGAGCGCGCCCGGCAACAGGGGAGGGGGCGACATGGCCATCGCGATACTCTTTCCGCCCGCGTCAGGGCTACAGGAAATCGCATCCGCCAGGCTTTGTTCGATTATTGCGCCCAAAAGCGTTTGCGTCGCTGTTAACGTGACGGTAGAGATTTGGGCCTCGGCAAGGGAGTGCCGGGGATCGAGGCGACCGCTACCGGCTGTCGACCCCGACTCCACTCTCCCGAGCCGCAATGTTCAAGGAGTGTGATCGCCGAATGGCTTACGCTGATCGCAGCGCAACTGGGAGCCGTGTGGTGGCGGGCGTTATCGTCGTCCTCATCATCGTGGTCACTGGCTATGCCTTTGTCACCGGCCTTGCGATGAATTTCATCAAGCACCAGGCCCAGAAGCTGAACACATTCGACGTGGCGCCGCCGCCGCCGCCGCCGCCGCCTGACG
>CALMGC010000314.1 GCA_937863505.1 uncultured Sphingomonadales bacterium
GGCCAGCAACGCGTCGAACCGCGCCGCCGCGAGCTGTTCCAGGAGCCCGGCGCTCACGCGAGAACGCGCAACGCCGCCGGATTGAACGCCCAGCGTCGCGCGGCGGTCGCGCCGGGCACGATTTCGATCACGCCCAGCGCCTGTAGTCGGCGCAATTCCCGAACGCCCGCCGTCCCGCCATGCCCCCGCGCCCAGTCGTCCAGCTCGTCGCCCGCGAAGTCGCTCGCGCCCACGGCCTCGCCCAGCGTCCGCGCAAACAGCTCGACCGCGCCGTCAAGGCCCAGTTCGGCGGGGGTGATCGCCGCGGCGGCGGCCTCCGCCCGCTCGATCAACCGCGCGGCGTCGCCGCGATCGGCCGGGGCCGGTCGTTTCCCCGCCGGTCGCGCTCCGCAGCTTGACCTGCACCTCCTCCTCTTCGGCGAAGGTCAGCCGCTCGCGGTGCATCCAGTGGACCATGGTCTCGACCGGCAACGGCCCCAGGACGACCCGCATACAGTCGGGCGCGTCCTCCCCATCGAGCAGGTCCGGACCGGGCATCCCGCAAAAGACCAGCCGCACGGGTTGCTGGGGGTCGCGCAACACGCGGTGGCGGCGAAGCTCGCCGAGGTCGGCCGCCGTCGGCCAGCCGCCGGACACCACGACCAGCTTGGGCTTGCCCGGGCTCGCCTCCCGCTTGGCGGCGCGCGCCACGTCCAGGATCACCGACGCGCGCTGCGCGGACAAGCGCCGCGGTTCGGGCCATCGCAGGCTCTGGGTGAGGGTGGCGAGCGCTTCCGGCAGATCATCCGCGCCGGTGGCCGGGGTCGCGCCCAGCAGCAGGACGAGCGCCGGATCGGTGCGTCGCGCGAGCCGCTCGCCGAGCGCCGCCTCCTGCCGCAGCGACAACGGCGACCAGACCCCGCCGATCCGCCGGTGGCTGGTCAGCGGATCGGCGCGCCGCTTGGGCACGCGCTCGCTGAAGCTTTGCAGCCGGTCCTCGATCTCGCCCTCGGTGCCGAGCATGGCGGCGATACGCTGCGAGCGAAGGCCATAGCGCTCCCCCTCGCGCGCGAGCACGCCCATCTCCACCATCTCGTCCAGGATGGCGGCGAAGCTGTCGGGCGAGTCGGTGTCGCGGAAGCCCGCGGCCCACCAGAAATCCGCCATGTGGCGAATCTCGGACGCCGGGTAGCCGCGCGCGCCCTGCCGACCGCTCTTCGCGTCCTGCTGCGCCTGCTGCCAGACGGCATAGGTGATCAGCTCGTAGCGCTGGTCGAGTTGCAGGGTCTTCTGGAACCGTTCCACCACGCCGGTGCGGAACGCCTGCTGCCCGAAACACTCCTCGATCAGCGCCCGCGAGATACGGACGGGCAGTTCCGGCCCCTCGCCCGCGCGCTTGAGCTGATCGCCCACCGCCTGCACGATCGCCTTGCCGAAACTCTGCACCAGTGACGGGTAGAAGCCGACCAGCGACAGCAGGTGATAGGCGTCGACCGGCTGGTCGAACGTCGCGCCCAGCGCCGCCATCGGCTCGAACGCCATCTGGCGCGCGGCCTCGCGGTCACCGCCCAGCAGCGGGCCGACATTGATCGAGCTGCCGAAATGAAGCAACGGGCTATTGGGCGCGCGGTGGAACCGCTGGACGTTGTGCAGCCCCGCGAAGACGAACTTCACGCCCCGCCCCGTTTCCTCCATCAACGCCTTCATCCGGCCGATCACGGGGAAGTCGGCCCCCATCTCCGCGTCGAGAAACGCATCGGCCTCGTCAAGCAGCACCAGCAGGTAGCGGCCGGGCGCGGCCTGCGCCCAGCCGCGCAGGCGATCGGCGAGCGTCGCGCCTTCGGGGAGCGCCACCTTGCGCTCGCGCAGCCGCTCCGCGATCCGGTCCCAGACTTCCGCGACGGGCATGCTCTCGCCGAAACGGCAGCGCCAGGTCGAAGAAGGCACGTGTGCCCGCCTCCGGCTCGGTGGCCAGCACGGTCGCGGTGAGCGCGTCGGCGAGCGCCACCGAACGCGCGCCCGCGCGCGCCGCCCGCTGAAAATCCCGCCGGAGCCGGGGCGACAACGACGCGGGCGCGAACAGCAACACGCGAACAGGCTGAGCGCCGACCGCTCCTCGCCGTCGAGGATCACGATCACCGCGTATCGCCCGTCCGCCTCGCTGCCGAAGGCGGGTGCGAGACAGCGTTCCCGCGCGCGCAGCGGATCGGTGGCGACCGTCAGCCGGAACCACGCCTTTTCGCGGCGCGCGTCCTCCACGCGCACACCCGTGAAGCCCAGCGCGACCAAAACCTCGGCGACCTTCTCGCGCAGCTTGGGCGGTTCGGCGCGGGCGGACGCGACGACCGCGCGCCTCAGCTCCAGCCAGGCGTGAAGCAACGACTCCGCCCGCGCGCGGTCGTCGCCGGGCAGGGCGGCGAAGTCGAACTCTCCTTCGGCGACGCCGTTCTTCGCCGCGCGCGCGAGCCGCGCCAGATCCAGTCCCGGCCGGTCGCCGAGCGCGCCCACAAGCGACACGAACCGATGCAACAGCTCCACGGATGGCTCGCCGACGATACCCGGCGACCCGTGCCGCTCCACCTGCGACACATATTCGGTAAGGGTGCCCAGATCGCCCTTGGTCAACAGCGCGCGGCATTCGTCGAGCCGCCCGAGCCGCGCCTCCTGCGCCACGATCCGGGCCTCCAGCCGCGCCGCCACGGGCGCGCGCGCCTGGTCGAGCAGCTCCTCGATCAGGTCGAGCCGTCGGTGCGCGGCCGGGAAGTCGGCGAGGTCGCCGCGCTCGGCGACGTCGAGCGGTAGCGCGCCGATCGCCGCGCCTTCAAAGGCGCTCATGTCGCGCTCGATCAGTTCGGGCAGCTGGTCGCGCTCGGTCAGGGCGATCTGCAAGTCATCGAGCCGCTGACGCAGATCGCGGGCGCGGTCGCCGAGCCTACGGCGCTGGTCAACCGTCTTCGGCTCCAGTCGATGCTCTGCGGCGGCGCGCGCTTCGGTCGGCAGATAGGGCAACAGGCGCCTGGCCGAGCTGATCGCGCCCAGCTCGACCGCCCGGTCGAACGCCGCGAGCGGACCCGGCGTCGTACCGCCCGCGAGCGCCTCGGTCGCGGCATCGGCCAGCGCGGGCGCGTCAACCGCGTCCACGCGCACATCGCGACGCGCGTTCAACGGAAAGGCGGGCAGAAGCGCCAACTCGTCGTTAGGCGACATCGCCGGGCTCGGGTCGAGCCGTCCTTGCAGCTCGGCGGCAAGGCCGTCCGCCACGTCGCGGAACACGGAAGCGGTTGCCGCCTCCAGCGCGCTTCGCGGCGCGGCGGCGACCGCGGCCTCGCCCGCCGCCGCCAGCACGCGCACCAGCTCGCCGCGCCGCTGCCGATGGCGGTCGTCGCCCCCGCCCCGCGCGCGTTCGGCGCGCAGCCACTCATCCAGCAAGTCCGCCGGGCTCGCGAACAGGTAGCGGAGCTGCTTGCGCGCGCCTCCCTGCACGGGACTGCGCCGCCAACGCCCCGACCTCGCTTCGTCCGATTCATCAATCAACAGGTCCGCTTCGTCCCTCAGCCTCGGCATCAAGCGCTGGGCCTCGTCGACGGCGTTAGGTGCCCCCGACGCCGCCAGGGCCACCACGCGACCGATTGCGCCATCATGCGCGACCAGCGTCTGCCAGACCGCGATCGCCCCTTGGAACTTGGGCGTTCGGGACGGCGCCGTCATACGCCATTCCTTCAAGGCGCTTCGGGCCGCCCTGACGCGCGCGCGACGCTCGGTCTCGCCCGCGGGCGCGGCGATGTCCGCAACGGTGGCGATCCCCGAGCCGCGCAGTTCGGCGAGCAGCCTGACGAGCGGGTTGAGCCGCCCGGCAAGGTCGCCCCCAGCGTTTCCGCCACATCCACCGCCGCCTGGCTCTGCAACAGGGCGGGCCGGAGCGCGCCCGCCAGCAGCATCAGCGTGCGCGCGTGCGCCACCCCGTCCTCGCCGCCCGAACTCGCCGAGTCCACCAGTGCGGGGCGGAGCGCCTCGTACCGGTGCCATGCGCCGTCATACGCCGCCCGCGCGGCCCGGCCATGGAGCAGCCCCTCGATCACCGCCGACGGCAAGCCTGCGCCGCGTCCACCCACCTGGTCCCGCGCATCGGCAAGGTGGAGCGCAAGCCCGACCCGCCCGCTGGCCAGCGCGGTGATGATCCACTCGCTCCAGTTCCCGATCGGGACCACAGCCGCCTCCGCATCGGGAGCGGAGGAGTTCTCGACAGATAAGGCTGGCCACGCCTTCGAGACCGGCTCGGGCTCAGGCTCGGGCTCGGGGCCGACGCAGTCGTTAGGTCACGATCTCGCCTCGCCCGGCGTTCGTGCGCGAGGCGGCGTCGCGCGCGGCAACCTCAATGCGGCTTGGCCGTTGTGGTTACCGAAGCACAGGCTGGAAGAGCGAGATGGACATGGGCGACACGACGCGGCGTCAGGTGATGAAGGCGGCGACGCTGGGCGCGGCGGCGGCAGTGGCCGCTCCGGCGGCGGCGCAGGAACCGATGGCGGGGCAGGCGCGCGGCGGCAAGCAGAATCCGCGCGACAAATACGCCAAGCCGCCGTTCAAGTCGCAATCGCAGCCCTGGCCGGGGCTCGCCAGCCGCATGGACCCGCGCCCCGACCATGGCGAGACCAGCTATGTCGGCTCGGGCCGCTTGCGCGGGCGCAAGGCGCTGATCACCGGTGGTGACAGCGGCATGGGCCGCGCCGCCGCGATCGCCTATGCGCGCGAGGGCGCGGACGTCGCGATCAGCTACCTGCCCGAGGAAGAGCCGGACGCGCGCGAGGTGATGGACCTGATCCGCCGCGAGGGCCGTAAGGCGGTGAGCATCCCGGGCGACATCCGCTCCGAAGCGTTCTGCCGCCAGCTCGTCGAGCGGGCGGTGAGTGGGCTCGGCGGGCTCGACATCCTTGTCTCCAACGCCGCGCGCCAGCAGTCCATTCCGTCGCTCGCCGACCTCACCACCGAGGAGTTCGACCGGACGATGAAGACCAACATCTACGCGCCGTTCTGGATCATCAAGGC
>CALMGC010000315.1 GCA_937863505.1 uncultured Sphingomonadales bacterium
TCACCGACCCGCGCGTCTACCGGATGCGGCTCAGCCTGATGTTCGGGATCGACCTCAGCAGGGAGGAGGTCGCGGCCCTGGGGCTGTTCGCCTAGCCCGCCGCGTGCAGCCTGGCGGAGAAGATGTGCCAGCGCAGGTCCGCGGGCGTCGCGCCATCGACGTCGTTGACGCGGCGCAGGACATAGCTCCCGACAAAATGCTGGTGCGCGCCGTTCTTGAGCGTCGCATGGACCTGCACCGGAACGGTGATGAACACCGACCCTGCCGCGCCCTCCACGTCCGTCGGCGCGCCCGCCGTCACCCGGGTGTGCGCGGTGCTGGCATAGCCGTTCACGAACACGGGATAGGTTTGCGGCGCCGCCCCGCCCCAGAGCGCATAGGCGGCGCGGTAATCGCCGCGGTCGATCTCGGCATAATAGCGCACGACCACCGCGCGCGCAGCGGCGGGCGAGCGGTCGATCCCCTGCGCGGCCAGCGGCGACGCCAGCAGCGCCGCGCCCAATGCCCATGCTCTCATGCCCGTTCCTCCAGCAAGTCGCCCGGGGTCAGCCCGAGCAGGTCGATCTGGTCGCGGATGCGCGGCCATGTCTGGCGCACGAAGCGGTCGCGCTCGCTCGATCGCAGCCGCTCGGCCGCGCCGGGCAACACGAACATGCCGACCCCGCGCCGCACCTCCACATAGCCCTCGTCCTGAAAGCTCTGGTACGCCTTGGCGACCGTCAGCGGGTTCGCGCCGTGTTCGGCGGCGAGCGCGCGGACGGACGGGAGCTGGTCGCCCGCGCGGATCTCGCCGCGCAGGATCGCCGCCGCCACCGTAGTGCGTAGGCGCAGGTAGACCGGCCCGTCCTCGCTATTTGCTGTCATGCTGCTTTAATACAGCAACGGGCCGCGTGGTCGAGTCCCGTTCAGCCCGCTTCCCGCGCGGCGCGGTTCGCGCGGCGGGTCGCGGCCGCCTTCTGCCCGCGCGCCTTGGCCGCCTCGGGCGAGATGTTGCGCGGGCGCTTGCCGATGCGGACCCGCGCGTCGCCATTGCCCTTGTTGGCGAGCTCGGCATCGAACGCGCCCGCGTTCACCGCGTCGCGCATCTTGTCCAGGAACTCGGCGAAGCGGTCGGCGGGCATGTGGTTGGTGGCGACGCCGTTGATGTCGAACGTGTCGCCGTTCACCTTGACCGTCAGCGCGACCACGCCGTTCTTCACCCGCCACCAGCTGCGCGGCCCCGACTTGCCCGCGCGGAACTGCTCGGCTGTGCTGTCGATACCCCTCAGCAGCGGGCGGCGCGCCTTGGCCGGGTCGGGGGCGGTGCGGTCGAACACGTCCTTCAGCCCGTTGTTGATCATGCCGAACAGATCGGAAAGCGCCATCGCATCATACTCCTGCCGCGTACCCGGTCGGTACGGCTCGCCAACGAACAGGACAAGTCCGCGAGGGCGGCGGTGGTTCCCGCGGCAGGGACAGCGTTACCGGTTCGTTCACCACCGCGCGGCTAGGCCTTGAGGCAAGCGGTGAGCGGGGCGAGGGGCGGACGCCCGACCTCATCCTGCTCGACCTCATGCTGCCAGACGCGCAAGGGCTGGAAGGGCTGGCGGCGATCCGCGCCGTGCGACCGCGGACCAGCGTGGCGGTGGTGTCGAGCCGCGACGACCCGGCGGTGATCCGCCGCGCGATCGCGATGGGCGCGCGCGGGTTCCTGTCCAAGACCGCGCCGCTGGGCGACATGGTGTCCGCGATCGGGGTGCTGCTGGCGGGCGAGCGGTGGCTGCCGCCCGCCCTGCTCGAGCCGGTCGAGCCGAGCGCGGAGGGTCGGGCGGCGGCCCGCGTCGGGGAGCTGTCGTCCGCGCAGCTGCGCGTGCTCCGCGCGATGGCGGACGGGCGGCAGAACAAGCAGATCGCATGGGACCTGCCACTCGCCGAGCCGACGGTGAAGTCGCACCTCGCCACCATCTTCCGCAAGCTGGAGGTGCTCAACCGGACGCAGGCGACACTGGCGCTACGGATGTTCGACGGCCTGGGCGAGGCGGCTTGACATATGTGTGGCCGTTCGCGCGGCGCGTTGATAGGCAGCACCCGGCATGACCGTCCTCGACGCCCGCGCGCATCGCTCGACCGAGGGCGGGCCGAGCTTTTCGCTCCGCAACCGCGTCACGCGGCTGCTGTTCGCGGTCGTGTGGATGCTCTTCGCGCGCTGGACGCCGCGTCAGCTGAACGGATGGCGGCGACTGATCCTGCGCGCGTTCGGCGCGACCGTCGCGCCGGGGGCGGTCGTGTACGGCAGCGCGCGCATCTGGCTGCCGTCCAATCTGTGGATCGGCAGGGGCTCGACCATCGGCGCGGGCGCGATCGTCTATAACCAGGGCGCGATCACCATCGGCGAGAACAGCATCATCTCGCAGCGCGTGCATCTGTGCAGCGGCACGCACGACCATCGCGACCCCGCGTTTCAGCTCCAGATCCGCCCGATCACGAT
Organism: uncultured Sphingomonadales bacterium; assembly: GCA_937863505.1. GTDB lineage: Bacteria > Pseudomonadota > Alphaproteobacteria > Sphingomonadales > Sphingomonadaceae > Sphingomonas. Next base: position 2,468 of record CALMGC010000315.1, read on the forward strand.
CGGCGACCGGGTATGGATCGCCGCCGAGGCGTTCGTCGGCCCGGGCGTGCGCGTGCCCGACGGCGTGGTGCTCGGCGCGCGCGGGTGCCTGTTCACCGATGCGGAAGCCTGGACGGTGTACTCGGGCAACCCCGCCCGCCCGATCCGCGACCGGGTGATGCGGGACTAACCTTCACGCCGCATTGCGCATCACCTGCTGCTCGATCCATTCATAGGTGCGCTCCAGCCCGGCGCGGAGCGGCTGCGACGGTCTCCAGCCGAGCTTCTCCTCGATCAACCGGTTGTCCGAATTGCGCCCGCGCACGCCGAGCGGGCCGTCGATATGGTTCTTCTCGACGCGCTTGCCCGCGATGTCGGCGACGAGGTCGACCAGCTGGTTGATCGTCACCATCTCCTCCGAGCCGATATTGACCGGGCCGGAAAAGGCGGAGCGGGTCAAGAGGATCGTCCCCTCGACGCACTCGTCGACATACAGGAACGACCGGGTCTGCGAGCCGTCGCCCCAGATCTCGATCGCGTCCCCGCTGCTCGCGGTCGCGATCTTGCGGCACACGGCGGCGGGCGCCTTTTCCTTGCCGCCGCGCCAAGTGCCTTGCGGCCCGAAGATATTGTGGTAGCGCGCGACGCGGTTCTGCATCCCGTGGTTGCGGTTGTACGCGAGGAACAACCGCTCGGAGAACAGCTTCTCCCAGCCATATTCGCTGTCGGGCGCGGCGGGATAAGCGGACTCCTCGGCGCAATTCGGGTTGTCGGGGTCCTCCTGATTATACGCCGGGTACATGCAAGCGGAGGAGGAATAGAATACCCGCTTGATGTTGCGCTTGTGGCAACGGTCGGCGATGTTGAGATTGATGGTGGCGCTGTTGTGCATGATGTCCGCGTCATGTTCGCCGGTGAAGATATAACCCGCGCCGCCCATGTCGGCGGCGAGCTGGTACACTTCGTCGAAGCGCCGGTCGATAACGCGGTCGCACACTTCCTGGTTACGCAGGTCGCCGATGACGAAGTCGTCCGCCTCCGTCTCGCTGAACTCGTTGAACTTAAGGTCGACGCCGCGCACCCAGAAGCCTTGGCTCTTCAGCTGCCGGACGAGATGGCCGCCGATGAAGCCGCCCGCGCCGCACACCAATGCCGTCTTCATGCTGCCTTCTCTAAATGGGGGACGCGAGGACTTCCGCCTCGAACCGGTCCGCGATGCGGGTGATATCGAACGCGCGCTCGGCATAGGCGCGGCCGCGCCGGCCCATCGCCTCGCGCTCGGCGGGGTCGTTGGCGAGCCGCGTCGCCGCCGCCAGCGCCGCGACGGTGTCGGCGGGGTCCGCGAC
>CALMGC010000316.1:0-7752 GCA_937863505.1 uncultured Sphingomonadales bacterium
CGCCCGACGCGCCCGTGCTCCGCGCGATCGGCGTGCCCGAGATCGCCGCCCACCTCTCCGGCCAGCTCACCCGCGCGGAGGCGCTCGCCCGCGCGCAGCTCGCCACGCGGCAATACGCCAAGCGGCAATATACATGGTTTCGCCGCCAACCCCCTGCTAACTGGCCCCGCGTCGCCGACACCACAACGGCAATACGCAATTTAATAACAGCGATTGGTGTTGACGCGCAAGTTTCGTGTGAGTAGGCGCGCTCCGGTCAGCAAGGGTCGGTCATGGTCGAGCAAAGCGGAGCGGATATCCTGGTCGAGGCGCTGACCGATCTCGGCGTCGAGTTCGTGTTCGGCTATCCCGGCGGGGCGGTGCTGCCGATCTATGACGCGCTGCACAAGCAGACCCGGATCCGCCACATCCTCGTCCGCCACGAACAGGCCGCGACGCACGCGGCGGAGGGCTATGCGCGCTCGACCGGCAAGCCGGGCGTGGTGCTCGTCACCAGCGGCCCCGGCGCGACCAATGCGGTGACGGGCATCACCGACGCGCTGATGGACTCGATCCCGATGGTGGTCATCACCGGCCAGGTGCCGACCAGCCTGATCGGCTCCGACGCGTTTCAGGAAGCCGATACGGTCGGCATCACCCGCCACTGCTCCAAGCACAATTACCTGGTGAAGGACCCGGCCCGGCTCGGCGCGGTGGTCCACGAGGCGTTCCACATCGCCACCACCGGCCGCCCCGGTCCCGTGGTGGTCGACATCCCGAAGGACGTCCAGGTCGCGACCGCGCGCTACAGCAAGCCCGGCCCGATCCAGCACAAGACCTATCGCCCCATGGTCAAGGCGGAGCGCTCCGCGGTCGAGGCGGCGGTGGACATGCTCGCCGCCGCCGAGCGCCCGGTGCTCTACACCGGCGGCGGCGTCATCAACGCCGGGCCGGGCGCGTCGCAGCTGCTGGCCGAGCTCGCGCGCGTGTCGGGCGCGCCGGTCACCTCGACGCTGATGGGCCTCGGCGCGTTCCCGTCCTCCTCGCCGCAGTTCCTCGGCATGTTGGGGATGCACGGGACCTATGAGGCGAACCACGCGATGAACCAGGCAGACCTGATCCTCGCAATCGGGGCCAGGTTCGACGACCGGGTGACGGGACGGCTCGACGCATTCAGCCCGACCAGCCGCAAGGTGCACATCGACATCGACCGGTCGAGCATCAACAAGAACGTCCGCGTCGACCTCGCCATCGTCGCCGATGCGGGCCACGCGCTCGAGGACATGGTCCATGTCTGGAAGGCGCGTCAGCATCCCCGGCCCGACCTGTCCAACTGGTGGGCGCGGATCGCGGAATGGCGCGCGAAGGATTGCCTCGGCTTTCCGGAAGACGGTAACGAGATCATGCCGCAACGCGCGGTCAAGGCGCTGTACGACGCGACCCGCGACCGCTCCCCGATCATCACCACCGAGGTCGGTCAGCATCAGATGTGGGCGGCGCAGTTCTTCGGCTTCGAGCGCCCGAACAAGTGGCTGACCAGCGGCGGGCTCGGCACGATGGGCTATGGCCTTCCTGCCGCGATCGGCGCGCAGCTCGGCAACCCGGGGGCGCTCGTCATCGACATCGCGGGCGAGGCGTCGATCCAGATGAACATCCAAGAGCTCGCCACCGCGCACCAATACCGGCTGCCGGTAAAGATCTTCATCCTCAACAACGAATATATGGGCATGGTCCGCCAGTGGCAGGAGCTGACCTATTCCTCGCGCTATGCGGAGAGTTACAGCGAGAGCCTGCCCGACTTCGTCAAGCTCGCCGAAGCCTATGGCTGGCGCGGCATCCGCATCGAGAAGCGGGGCGAGCTGGAGGACGGCATCGCCCAGATGCTCGCGCATGACGGCCCGGTGCTGGTCGATTGCCGGGTGTCGAAGCTCGCCAACTGCTTCCCGATGATCCCGTCGGGCAAGGCGCATACCGAAATGCTGCTCTGGTCGGACGAGGTGGTCGGAGAGATGGACGACCACGCAAAGGCGCTGGTGTGATGGTTGGTAAGCCGCCTCTTGGCTATCAATGGATCGTCGCCGAAAGCTATCAAGTGACGAATCAGAAAGCCGTAAAGATTCGACCGATCGCCGGCCAGGTGTTCGCCTGTGACCTTAACATGCGCTGCAATGAAGCGTTTCGGAATACGATTCTATATCCGTTGGGAACGCGTTTCAATGTGAAGGTCAAGCTGAGTTATATGGCGGGGGGCGAGGAATTCCTACACTCTCCTTGGCAATGGGCAACGAGCGTAAACCTCGACGGCAAGGCATTACGCTCTTGAAACTGAAAGTGGACCCGACCGAGCGCCACACGCTCGCCGTTATCGTCGACAACGAGCCGGGCATCCTCGCGCGCATCGCGGGGCTGTTCACCGCGCGCGGCTACAACATCGAGTCGCTCACCGTGTCGGAGGTCAGCGACGATCACACGGTCAGCCGCGTCACCATCGTCACGTCCGCGAGCGCGCCGGTGATGGAGCAGATCATCGCGCAGCTCGACCGGCTGGTGCCCGTCCACCGCGTTACCGACCTGACAATGCTCGGCGACCATGTCGAGCGCGAGCTGGCGCTGGTGAAGGTGGCCGGTGTCGGCGACAGGCGAATCGAGGCGATGCGGCTGGCCGAAGTCTATCGCGGGCGCGTGGTCGACGCGACCACCGGCAGCTTCGTGTTCGAGGTGACGGGCGGTCGCGACAAGATCGACAAGTTCGTGGAATTGATGAGCGAGGTGGGCCTGGTCGAGGTCGCCCGCACCGGCATCGTCGCCATCGCGCGGGGGCGCGAGGCGGTTTAGCGATGCTCAGAACCAACCACCAACCAATCCCGTCACCCCGGACTTGATCCGGGGTCCCGCTTCTCCTTTCCACCGGCGGGACGAAGCGGGACCCCGGCTCAGGGCCGGGGTGACATAGAAGGGGAACACCGAATGCGAGTTTACTACGACGCCGATGCCGACGCGAACCTCATCACCGGCAAGAAGATCGCCATCGTCGGTTATGGCAGCCAGGGTCACGCGCACGCGCAGAACCTGCGCGATTCGGGCGTGCCCGAGGTCGCGATCGCGCTGCGCCCCGGCTCGGCCAGCGCGAAGAAGGCGGAGGCCGCCGGCTTCAAGGTGATGACCAACGCCGAAGCCGCGGCCTGGGCGGACATGGTGATGATGCTCGCCCCCGACGAGCATCAGGCGGCGATCTACGCCGACGACCTCGCCCAGAACATGAAGCAAGGCGCGGCGCTCGCCTTCGCGCACGGGCTCAACATCCATTTCGGGCTGATCGAGCCGCGCGCCGACCTCGACGTGGTGATGATCGCGCCCAAGGGCCCCGGCCACACCGTCCGCTCCGAGTACCAGCGCGGCGGCGGCGTGCCCTGCCTGCTCGCGATCGCGCAGGACGCGAGCGGCAATGCGCACGACCTGTGTCTCAGCTACGCCAGCGCGATCGGCGGTGGACGCGCGGGCGTGATCGAGACGACCTTCCGCGAGGAATGCGAGACCGACCTATTCGGCGAGCAGGCGGTGCTGTGCGGCGGCCTGTCCCACCTGATCCAGGCCGGGTTCGAGACGCTGACCGAAGCCGGTTATGCCCCCGAGATGGCGTATTTCGAATGCCTCCACGAGGTGAAGCTGATCGTCGACCTGATGTACGAAGGCGGCATCGCCAACATGCGCTATTCGATCAGCAACACCGCCGAATATGGCGACATCGCCACCGGCCCCCGCATCATCACCGATGAAACCAAAGCGGAGATGCGCCGCGTGCTCGCCGATATCCAGGGCGGGCGGTTCGTGTCGAAGTTCGTGCTCGACAACCGCGCGGGTCAGCCGGAGCTCAAGGCTGCGCGCAAGCTCGCAGCCGCGCACCCGATCGAACAGGTCGGCGCTCGGCTGCGCGCGATGATGCCGTGGATCGGCGCCAACAAGCTGGTCGACCGCGATCGAAACTGATTGTTGCTATTCAGCAATGTAGGTGAAAGGCGAACTGGGCTAGGATAGCGGCATGTCGCTATCCGCCCCGCGCTGGTCGATCGTGCTGCCCTTCTACAATGAAGAGGGCTTCATCGCCGACACGTTGCGCTCGGCGATGGCGCTGGAGGGCGGGCCGGTTCGGCTGATCCTTGTCGACAACGCCTCGACCGACGCGACGGAGGCGGTGTGCCGCCGCCTGCTGGCGGGCGCGCCGGGGCTGGCGGTGGAGTATGTGTGGGAGGAGCGGCCCGGCCCCGTCCACGCGCTCGCCGCCGGGTTCGCGCGCGTCGACACGCCGTTCGTCAGCTTCTGGAACGCGGACACGACCTACCCGCCCGACTACCTCCAGCGCGCGGAGGCGCTGCTCGCGCGCGAGGGCGTGGTCGCGGCGATGGCGGTCGGGCTCGACGCTCCGCCCCGCTCGCTGATCGGTCGCTGGCAGCGCTACCGCAAGTTTGTCACCAGCCGCGTGCTCCGCTGGCAGGCCCATACCGGCACCTTCGGGCAATGCTTCCGAACGCAAGCACTGCGCGCAGCCGGAGGCCCGCGGTCGGACGCTTGGCCATGGGTGCTCGACGACCATGAGCTGATGCACCGCGTGTTCCGGCTCGGTCGCTCGCGCTACCATCCCGATTTCTGGTGCCTGCCCTCGCAACGTCGTCGGTCCTGCGCGCATGTCCGCTGGACGGTGTTCGAGCGAGTGCTTTACCATGCGACGATATACCGCGCGAAGGACTGGTTCTTCTACCGCTTCCTGTCCCGCCGCTTCCGCGCGCGCGGGATGCTGAGCGCGAACCTGCGCCGCCGCGACTGGGACGGCAGCGCCGCCCCGGGTGCTTGACTATACGCCCGTGAACGCGCGGAAGCGGTCCGCGATCGCCGCGGGCACCCGCGTGAACAGCCGCCGCAGCCGCTCGTCGAGAATGTCCTCCGGCTGCCCGACATCGCGATACGCCATGGTCCAGTCCGCGAATCCGCGTTCGGCGATGGCCTGATCCTCCAATATCTCGATGCGGTGATGGCGCGGGTCCGCCTGGATGCGCGCCCAGGCCAGGGCCACGCTCTCCTTCGGCCCTTCGAGCACTTGCAGAAAGCGGTTGTCGCACGCGCAGAGCAGTCCGGTGATGCCGTCCATGCCGTTCTGAACGCGCGACTGGCGCAGGATCGCAGGCGCAAGTGCCGTGGCCGACTGCTCGCGCGCCTCGCTGGCGTAGATGATCTGCCGCATGGTCGCCGCCTAACCGTAGCGGCGCGCGTTCGCAAACGACCTTTGTTAGTTCAAGCCGCGCGGTTGATCCGCATGAACCCGTCGAACGTCGCGCGGACGTTGGCGTGGGTGCGGCTGAGCAGCGGCGCCACCTGCCCCATTACCATGGCCCCGTCCGCGCCGGGCGCACGATGCGCCATCTGCCACGGCCCGAACTCGCGCTCGTCCACCGTCCGACGCGACAACACCACGACGGCGCGGTGCCGCGGGTCGCGGCCGATCCGCGCGAATGCCGCTTCGACCCTGTCCGCCGGGCCTTCCAGCGCCTGGAGGAACCGCACCCCATCGGCGTAAAGCAGCCCGGTGACGCCATCGCGCGCATTGTTGCGCCGCGATACCGCGAGGATCGCGGCGATGTCCGGCTTGTCCACCGCGCTGCTGATATAAACGAGCTGTAGCATCGCTGCTCCTTCACGCGGCGAAGTACCCGCGAAGGCTGAAACAAGCGTGAAATCGAGCTTGATCTCGATCAACATCGCGCCCGATCCCGGCGGCGCTGGACAGGCGGCGGTAGGGGCGGCATAGCCCTGCTCGTGATCGGCACGACGCTTCGCCTTCGACTTACGCGCCCTTAGGGCGGCGGCGCGGGTGCGCGCGGCGGCTGCCCTGAGGCTCCCTCGCCCGTCCATCGCTCCCCTCGCAAGGCCGTCGTCATGCTCGCCGATCCCTCAACCAAATATCGCCCTTTCCCACCCGTCGACCTGCCCGACCGGCGCTGGCCCTCACAAACCATCACCCGCCCGCCGCGCTGGCTGTCGACCGACCTTCGCGACGGCAACCAGGCGCTGATCGACCCGATGGGGGCGGAGAAGAAAACGCGGCTGTTCGACCTGCTGACCAAGGTCGGCCTCAAGGAGATCGAGGTCGGCTTTCCCAGCGCGGGCGCGACCGAGTTCGACTTCATCGCCGGGCTGGTCCGCTCCGGACGCGTCCCCGACGACGTGACGGTGCAGGTGCTTACGCAGTCACGCCGCGACCTGATCGAGACGACGTTCGCCAGCCTGGAGGGCGCGCGCACCGCCATCGTCCACCTTTATAACGCGGTCAGTCCCGCGTGGCGGCGGATCGTGTTCGGCATGTCGCGCGCGGAGGTGAAGGCGATCGCGGTCAAGGGCGCCAAGGTGCTGCGCGACGAAGCGGCGAAGCGCCCCGGCACCGACTGGCGCTTCGAATACAGCCCCGAGACCTTCTCCACCGCCGAGCTCGATTTCTCGGTCGAGGTCTGCGAGGCGGTGATGGACGTGCTGCGCCCGACGCCGGACGCGCCGTTGATCCTCAACCTCCCCGCGACGGTCGAGGCGGCGACCCCCAACATCTATGCCGACCAGATCGAATGGTTCGGGCGGCATATCCGCGACCGCGACAGCGTCGTCATCAGCCTCCACCCGCACAACGACCGCGGCACCGGGGTCGCGGCGGCGGAGCTGGGACTGATGGCAGGGGCGGACCGGCTGGAAGGGTGCCTGCTCGGCAATGGCGAGCGGACCGGCAATTGCGACCTCGTGACGGTGGCGCTCAACCTCTACACGCAGGGCGTTTCGCCCGGGCTCGACCTGTCGGACTTGGACGCGGTGGTGAACACGGTCAGCTATTGCACCAACCTGCCCGTCCACCCGCGCACGCCCTATGCGGGCGAGCTGGTGTTCACCGCGTTCAGCGGCTCGCATCAGGACGCGATCCGCAAGGGTTTCGCAGCGCAGGCGGCGCGCAACGACGAGTATTGGGAAGTGCCCTACCTGCCGATCGACCCCGCTGATCTCGGGCGCAGTTATGAGGCGGTGATCCGCGTCAACTCGCAGTCGGGCAAGGGCGGGGTCGCCTGGGTGCTCGAACAGGATCGCGGCTTCAAGCTGCCCAAGCGGTTGCAGGCGGACTTCAGCCGGCATGTGCAAGCGCTCGCCGACGAGCTGGGGCGCGAGCTCGACGCGGGCGACATCGGCGCGCTGTTCGACGCCACCTACCTCGCGCGCGAGGGCAATCGTTATGAACTGCGCGACTTCGCCGAGACGGGGGCGGCGGGGAACCGGGTGTTCGTCGGCCGGGTCGCGATCGACGGTGAGGAGCGTTCGATCAGCGGGCGGGGCAACGGGCTCATCTCGGGCGTGGTCGCCGCGCTGGCGGAAGCGGGGTGCGCGCTCGACGTGCTCGACTATCAGGAGCACGCGATCGGCCACGGCGCGGACGCGCAGGCGGCGGCCTATGTGGAATGTCGCATGGCGGAGGGGCGGACGGTGTTCGGCGTGGGCGTCGACGCAGACGTGGCGACCGCCAGCGTCCGCGCGGTGCTCAGCGCCGCGAACCGGGCGGGAACGACTTAGGTTTACCGTTCGCCACTCCTCCCCCCAGAGGGGGAGCGGGACCATGCTATGCATGGTGGAGGGGTACGTCTCGACACGGATACGGTATCCTCGCGGGTAAGTACCCCTCCCCCACCGCCTTCGGCGGCGGTCCCCCCCCCCCCTCCCCTCCGGGGGGGGGGAAGACACACGAAACCCCCC
>CALMGC010000316.1:7762-22016 GCA_937863505.1 uncultured Sphingomonadales bacterium
CCCCTCCGGGGGAGGATCAGATCACGAGAACGCCGCCCCCGCCCGATGCTCGCCCAGCAACCGCCGCGCGCGCAGGAACATCTCCACCCGCATCACCCCGAACATGCCCAGCGCCAGCGTGAGCAGCGCATCGGTCAGCGTCGCGACATTCATGCCCAGCGCCCGGCCCTCGTAGCGCATCCCACTGCGCACCACGAACAGCCCAAGCAGGAACAGGAGCGCCACCGGTGACGCGCGCTGCAACAGCGTGCCGGTCGCGCGGTCGACCTCGATGTGCATCATCCGCCCGCGCTGCCAACCCAGCCCCGCGCCGACCAGCAGCGCCGCGCCCGCGATCAGCCAGCCCGTCCCGCTCGGCGGCATCGTGGCGAAGGTCACCGCCGTCGCCAGCGCCAATATCCCCGGCACGATCCACAGCTGCCACAGCTTTAATGGCCGCGCGCGCGTCATCCGCCGCGCGCGAAACGCGAATATCACCAGAAACACCGCGACCGGGATCGCGTACTGGATCAACCCGCCCGGCTGGACTACTTCACCATGCTGCATGTCGCCCCTTTCGCTTGCCCCGCGCCGATCCTAGCGGGTCGGCACGGGCAAGCAACGATCATTCGGCTGCCTCGGCGAGCGGCGCCTCCTTCCACACCAACACCGGCTTCCTCGCCGCTTGCGTCTCGTCGAGCCGGCGGCGCGGCGCGAAGTGGGGCGCGGTCTTGAGGCCTGCGTCCCCCGCCCGCGCGCGCTCGGCGACCGAACGCAGCGCGCCGATGAATTGGTCGAGCGCCGCCTTGCTCTCCGTCTCAGTCGGCTCGACCAGCATCGCGCCGTGGACCACGAGCGGGAAGTACACCGTCATCGGATGATAGCCCTCGTCGATCAGCCCCTTGGCGATGTCCAGCGTCGAGAAACCCTCGGGCAGGCCGTCGTCGCTGAACAAAGCCTCGTGCATACACGGGCCGCTCCCCGCGAACGGCGCGTCGAGCACGTCCTCCAGCGAGCGCAGGACATAGTTGGCGTTAAGCACCGCATCCTCCGCCACCTGCCGCAACCCGTCCGCGCCATGGCTGAGGATGTAGGTCAGCGCGCGCGTAAACATGCCCATCTGGCCATGAAACGCGGTCATCCGCCCGAAGCTCGTCACCGCGCCGTCGAAGTGTTCGCGCGAGAACGCCTCCGCATTGCCCTCCTCGACCAGGTGGACATGCCCGTCGTCCGTGCGCGCCGTATAGGGAAGCGGCCCGAACGGGCTCAGCGCTTCTGACAGCACCACCGGCCCGGACCCCGGCCCGCCGCCGCCATGGGGCGTCGAGAAGGTCTTGTGCAGGTTGATGTGCATCGCGTCGATGCCGAGGTCGCCGGGGCGCACCTTGCCGACGATCGCGTTGAAGTTCGCGCCGTCGCAGTAAACATAGCCGCCCGCCGCGTGGACAGCGTCCGAGATGCGCTTCATGTCGCGCTCGAACAGGCCGCAGGTGTTTGGGTTGGTGATCATCACCGCCGCCACGTCCGGGCCCAACCGAGCCTCCAGCGCGGCGGTGTCGACCCGGCCCTCGGCATTGGCGGGGATGTTCTCGACCGTGAAGCCCGCAAACGCCGCAGTCGCTGGGTTGGTGCCGTGCGCGGATTCGGGCACGAGTACGACCTTGCGATGCCCCTCGCCTCGCGCCTCCAGCGCCGCCTTGATGCACAGCATCCCGCACAGCTCGCCATGCGCGCCCGCCTTGGGGCTCATCGCGACGCCGTGCATCCCGGTCAGCTTGATGAGCCACACCGCGAGCTCATTGATGACGCCGAGCGCGCCCTGTACCGTGTCGACCGGCTGGAGCGGGTGAATGTCCGCGAAGCCGGGCAGCCGCGCGAGCTTCTCGTTGAGCCGCGGATTGTGCTTCATCGTGCACGAGCCGAGCGGGAACAGCCCGAGGTCGATCGCGTAATTCTGCCGCGACAGGCGTGTGTAGTGGCGAATGGTCTCAGGCTCGGAGAGACCAGGAAGGCCGATGGGCCGGCTGCGGACAAGGCTGCCGAGCCGCGACGGAACCGCGCTTCGCTCGGCCAAGTCCACGCCCGTCGTGCGCTCGTCGCCGATCTCGAAGATCAGCGGTTCCTCCAGCATCAGCGCCCGGTTGCCGGTGTACGTCACCGCCCCGCCCTCGCCCGCTTGCGGCCGCTCGGGCCGCCATCCGCTCTGGTTCATCACAACACATCCTCCAGCGCCGTCGCCAGCGCTTCCACATCGTCCGCCGCCGTCGTCTCGGTCACCGCGACCACCAGCCCGTTCGCGAGCGCCCCCTCGCCCGGGTACAGCCGCCCCAGCGACACGCCCGCGAGGATGCCCCGCTCCGCCAAGGTCCGCACCACCGGTCGCGCCTCGACCGGCAGCCGCAGCGTGAACTCGTTGAAGAACGTCTCGTTGACCAGGCTCACCCCCGGCACCCGCGCCAGCCGCTCCGCCGCCGCGCACGCGCCTTGGTGGTTGATCTCCGCCAGCCCGCGCAGCCCCGCCTCGCCCAGCAACGTCATGTGGATCGAGAACGCCAGCGCGCACAGCCCCGAATTGGTGCAGATGTTGCTGGTCGCCTTTTCGCGCCGGATATGCTGCTCGCGGGTCGACAGCGTCAGCACGAACCCGCGCTTCCCGTCCGCGTCGACCGTCTCGCCGCACAGCCGCCCGGGCAGCTGGCGGACATACCGCTCCTTGCACCCGAACAGCCCCACATAAGGGCCGCCGAACTGCAAGCCCACGCCGAGCGACTGCCCCTCGCCCACGACGATGTCCGCATCCATCTCGCCCGGCGAGCGGATCGCGCCCAGCGCCACCGGCTCGGTCACGACCGCGATCAGCAGCGCCTTCTTGGCATGGCACGCCTCGGCGAGCGGGGTCAGGTCGGCGATGCGGCCGAGGATGTCGGGATATTGGACGACGACGCAGCTCGTGTCGCCGTTCACCGCCGCGATCAGCCGGTCGATGTCGGTCTCCGCCGTCAGCTCGGGCGCGTTCGTCTCGAGCACGTCGCCCGTATAGCGCGCCATCGTCCGCGCGACCTCGACATAATGCGGGTGGAGCCCCGACGACAGGATCGCCTTGTCCCGCCGCGTGATGCGACGCGCCATGCCGATCGCCTCCCAGCAGGCGGTCGAGCCGTCATACATGCTGGCGTTGGCGACATCGGTCCCGAGCAGCCGCGCGACCTGCGTCTGGAACTCGAACAGCATCTGCAGCGTGCCCTGCGCAATCTCGGGCTGATAGGGGGTGTAGGCGGTCAGGAACTCGCCGCGCTGAATCAGGTGGTCGACGCTGGCGGGAACGTGGTGGCGGTACGCGCCGCAGCCGAGGAAGAACGGCACCTCGCCCGCGACGGTATTCTGCCTCGCGAGCGCGGTCATGTGCCGCTCGACCGCGAGCTCGGACGCGCGGCCCGGCAAGCCCTCGATCGGGCCGGCGAGGCGGGCGTGTTCGGGCACGTCGACGAACAACGCGTCGATCGACTCCGCGCCGATGACGCGCAACATCGCGTCGCGGTCGGGCTGGGTCAGGGGAAGGTAGCGCATCAAGCGGGCTTTCTCATCTGGAAGCGGAGGCGGACATAGTCGGCGAGCACGACCCCGCTCGCGTCGCGGGGCAGCGCCGCTTCGGCGCGGGCGGCGGCGCGGCTGGCGAGCTCGTCGCGCTCGTCGCGCTCGGCCTCGGGCACGCCCGCGGCATCGAGGAAGCCGACGCGGAAGGTGCGGAACCACTCGCGCACGCCGGACGGGAGCGGGGTCGGGCGCTCGATCAGTTCCGCCTTGATCGCCTCGAACCCGGCGTCGGCGTACACGCCAGTGAACTCGCGCAAAGACGGATACCATTGCGGGTCGTCGGCGGGCGGCGCGTACCCCATCTCCGCCACGGTCGCGCGCAACGCGCGGCGGAGCGTGGCGATGTTGCCCTCGCCGCCCATCTCGCCGACGAACCGCGCACCGGGCTTCAGCGCCGCGAATACGCCCCGCGCGACCGCTGGCGGGTCGAGCATCCAGTGCAGCGCCGCATTGGAGAACGCCGCATCGAACTCGGCCTCGAACGCTAGCGCCTGCGCGTCCGCCATCCGCGCATCGAGCCCGCGCGCCGTCGCGGCGGCAATCATCTCAGGCGAAGCGTCCACGCCCACAACGCTCGCCCCCGCCGCGACCAGCCGCTCGGTCAGCACCCCGTCGCCGCAGCCCACATCAAGGATACGCTCGCCTTCGCGCGGTGCCAGCAACGCCAGCACCGGCGCGCCCAACGCGGGCACGAACGCGGCGGTGCTGGCATAAGCCGCGGGATCCCAGCGCGAGGCGGCGTTGACGCTCATAGCTTCTTGACGAAGCTCGCATAAGCCGTCTCGTCCATCAGCTCGGACAGCTCATCCGGGTCGGACAGCGTCAGCTTGTAGAACCAGCCCTCGCCCTCCGGGTCGGTGTTGACCAGCGCAGGCTCGTCTGCGAGCGCGTCGTTGGCCTCCAGCACCGTGCCGGACGCGGGCGAGTAGACGTCGCTCGCCGCCTTGACCGATTCGACCACCGCCGCCTCGTCGCCCTTGTCGAGCGTCTTGCCCTCGGCAGGCACCTCGACGAACACGATGTCGCCGAGCTGGCCCTGTGCATATTCGGAGATGCCGACCGTGCCGACATCGCCATCGACGTCGATCCACTCATGGTCTTCGGTGAAGTAACGCATCAGGCGGCTCCTTTGCGGACGTAGCGGTGGGGAACGAAGGGCATCGGTGTGACGGTCGCGCGGTGGACCTTGCCGCGCTGCGCCAGCGTGACGACGGTGCCGGGCGCGGCCATCGCTAGGGGAACGTACGCCATCGCGATCGGCTGGCCGACGCTAGGCGCGAAGCCGCCGGAGGTGACGCGGCCGACCTCGCTACCCTCGTCATCGACCACCGCAGCGCCCTCGCGCACCGGCTGGCGACCCTCGACAAGCAAGCCGACGCGCTTAGTGATCGGGCGTTGCTCGCGCTCCAGCAGGATGCGCGCCGCGCCGGGAAAGTCGCCCGCCTCGCGCCGTCGCTTCGCCAGCGCGAAGCCGAGATCGGCCATGACCGGCGTCGTCTCCGGGTCAAGGTCATGCCCATAGAGCGGCAGCCCCGCCTCAAGCCGCAGCGAGTCGCGCGCGCCCAGCCCGATCGGCTTCACCTTCGGCTCGGCGGCGAGCGCGTCGGCGAAGGCGAATGCGATTTCGGCGAGGAGCGAAATCTCGAACCCGTCCTCGCCCGTATAACCCGACCGGCTGATCCACAGCGGCGCGCCCCGCCATTCGAACGCGCCCGCGGTCATGAACACCAGCCGCTCGATACCCGGCACCACGCGGGCGAGCGCGTCCACCGCGCGCGGGCCTTGCAACGCCAGCAGCGCCTGCTCGTCGAGATGGTTGATCGTCACCGCATCGGGCAGGTGCTCGCGAAGGTGAGCGATATCGTCATACTTCGTCGCGCCATTGACGACCATGTAGAAGCCGTCCTCGCGCCGCGTCACCATGAGGTCATCAAGCACGCCGCCGCTGTCGTTGAGCAGCAGCGAATAGCGCATCCGCCCTTCGCCCAGCCCCTTCACATCGCCCGGCAACAGCGCCTCCAGCGCCGCCGCGACGTCCACGTCGGGCATCTCGCCGGTGAAGATCAGCTGCCCCATATGGCTGACGTCGAACAGCCCCGCCGACTCACGCACCCACAGATGCTCGGCCATGATGCCTTCATATTGGACCGGCATCTCGTAGCCTGCGAACGGCACCATTCGCCCGCCCCGCGCGCGGTGCCACGCGTCGAGCGGAAGCAGTTCCGGGCCGGGCTCGGCATCGGTGTCCGGGTCGAGGTCGCCCCTCAGCACCTGCCCGCGCGCGTGCTTGTCGTCATCCGCGCCGCTGTGAACCGCTTCGCTCATTCGAGGCTCCCGCCGAGGTGCAACGGGCAAGCTGGCCGGATGATCCGGTCGCCATACCGCCGCCCCCTCTGTAACGGGAACCTGAGAGTTTTCGCGGGCGCTCGCCCGCTTACCCCTTCGGTGGCCACCGCCGCAGCGGTGACGCTTTCCAGAGTGTCAAATCCCTCGCGGTCCCTGGTGCCTGAGAGTTTCCGGGGCGGTTGCTCCTTCGGCGGCTTCTACAAGAAGCGCTCTCCCGCGAGAGCCCTGGCCGGTCGCCCGGCCTAGACGGTAAAGGTGTGGGGGCGCGCGCCGCCCAAGTCAACGAGTCGCATTGTACCGGAGCTGGTCTTCGGTCAGCTGAAATCCCACCAGCGCCTCGAATGTCGCGCGCAGCACCGCCTGGCGGACGTCGGGGCGGCTGAGCGGGTCGACCGCCGCATCCTCACCGCCCGCCTTCCGCTTCTGGGTCAGCCGCTTGCGAACGTCGTCGGGGAGCGTCGCGGCGGCGCGGTCGACGCTGGCGCTCGCCGTGCCCGTCGCTCGCACGCGCGCTTGTCCGGCATCGAAGTGGACTGACAGCCGGCTGACCCGCTTGGCGACCACCGCATTGCCGCCCTGGACCACCGTGATGAAATAGGGCAGCACCACGTCACGCGGCGCGCTGGTATCGCGGCGACGCGCGTCAATCTCGAACGTCACAGCCGTGTTCACCTGCGCCCCGCTGCTGTCGCAGGTCGAGCGGACATTGGTCATCAGCGCCGCGACGTCGATCGCGTCCGCGGTCCGCGCGCCCGGCGGGTCGAACAGCGTCACGTCGCCCGTCCCCGCGGGCACGCCGACACTGGGGCAGGCGGAGCGCACCGCGCTGACCCCGCCCGTCTCGTCTAGCTCCCCCTTCTCCGCGCACCCTCCCGCGACGAGCAGCAAGGCGGGGACGAGGAGGCAAAATCGGGACACTTGGGCTACCTTCGGGACGCGAACGGGGCAGCGCGCGTCATAGGAACCGGCTTTCGCGCGCGCAAGCGATGGGGTAGGCAGCGGCGCATGCCCACCGTCGCCCTGAAGCCGCCGCTCGAGCTGCTGATCGCCGCCCCGCGCGGGTTCTGCGCGGGCGTCGACCGCGCGATCCGCATCGTCGAGCTGGCGCTGGAGAAGCACGGCGCGCCCGTGTTCGTCCGGCACGAGATCGTCCACAACCGCTTCGTCGTCGACGCGCTGCGGACCAAGGGCGCGGTCTTCGTGGAGGAGCTGGACGAGGTGCCCGACGGCGCGCCTGTGGTGTTCTCCGCGCATGGTGTGCCCAAGGCGGTGCCGGCGGAGGCGCAGGGGCGCGGGCTAGACTATCTCGACGCGACCTGCCCGCTCGTCAGCAAGGTGCATCGCCAGGCCGAGCGGCTGGTCGCCGCTGGCCGCCATATCCTGTTCATCGGCCATCACGGCCACCCGGAGGTGATCGGCACCTTCGGCCAGGTTCCGCCGGGCGCGATGACGCTGGTCGAGACCGCGGGCGATGCCATGGTGGTCGAACCCGCCGACCCGGCCAACCTCGCCTTCCTGACCCAGACCACCCTGTCGGTCGACGACACCGCCGAGATCGTTAGGACGCTGGAGCGGCGCTTTCCGCTGATCCAGGGCCCGCGTGGCGAGGACATCTGCTACGCGACCTCCAATCGCCAGATCGCGGTCAAGGCGATCGCCGCGCGATGCGACCTGCTGCTGGTGATCGGCGCGCCCAATTCGTCCAATTCGCTTCGGCTGGTCGAAGTCGCGGAGCGCGAAGGCACCGCCGCGCACCTGCTGCAACGCGCGGACGAGCTCGACTGGCGCTGGCTCGACGGCGTCGGCACGCTCGGCATCACCGCCGGGGCGAGCGCACCCGAGCTGCTGGTGCGCGAACTGGTCGATCGGCTGGCCGAGCGTTACGCCGTCCGCGAGACGGAGGTGGAGACCAGCCGCGAGACGATCGCGTTCAAACTGCCGAGGGCGCTGGAGGCGGCGTGAAGACAGGTGAGGTTGCCGCAACTTCGTCACCCCGGGCTTGAGGGTCCCAGCAAAGAAATACTTTGCTGGGCACCCTTGACCCGGGGTCCCGCTTCCTCCTTCTAAGCACTGGAGAAAAGGGGACCCCGGCTCAAGGCCGGGGTGACGAGTGACTGATAGGCTTAGACCATCCCCGCCCGACCAGGCACCACCTTTCCTACATCACTCCTCTCCGGCTATGCTCGATGAGATGACAGCGCGCCCGATCCCGTTTCAGCCGTTTCGGTTCGTCGTGCCGGCCCATCAACTCACCGACGCTCCCCGACACCGTCCCGTCACCTTTGTCACCTTCGACGGGTCGCGCTGATGGCAGTCTACACGCACGTTCCCGCCGAGGCGCTCGCCGCCTTTCTCGCCCGCTTCGATGTCGGCGAACTTGTTTCCGCCAAGGGCATCGCGGAGGGGGTGGAGAACTCGAACTACCTCGTCGACACCACCGGCGGGCGGTTCATCCTGACCCTATACGAAAAGCGGGTCGCGGCGGCGGACCTGCCCTTCTTCCGCGCGCTCACCGACCACCTCGCCGCCAAGGGCAATCCGGTCCCGCGCATGATCGCCGATCGCGAGGGCGAATGGCTGCACGAGCTGGAGGGCCGCCCTGCCTGCCTGATCGAGTTCCTGCCCGGGGTGTCCGTCTCGCACCCCACACCTGCGCAGGCGCACGCGGCGGGAGCGGCGCTGGGGCGGATGCACGCGGGGCTTGCGGATTTCACGTTGGAACGGCCGAATAGTCTTGGCGTCGACAGCTGGCGGGAACTGCTCGATCGTTGCGGTGCGGACCTCGACCGGATCGCGCCCGGTTTGCATTTCGACCTGGCGGTCGCGTTGGACGGGGTGTTAGCAGGTTGGCCAGCCGACTACACCGGTGCTGGCTTTCCGGACGCGACCGACCTGCCGCGAGGAGCGATCCACGCCGACCTGTTTCCCGATAACGTCCTGATGCGCGGTAACGCAGTGTCGGGACTGATCGACTTCTACTTCGCCTGCACCGACACGCGCGCTTATGACCTCGCGGTCATGCACAGCGCCTGGGCGTTCGGCAGCGACGGGATGCCAGCGGAACCTGCGATCGGGCGGGCGTTGCTGGAAGGCTACCAAGCGGCATCCCGCTTGTCCTCGCGCGAGCGGTCGTTCATGCCCGTTCTCGCCAAGGGCGCGTGCGTCCGCTTCGCGCTAACCCGCGCGTGGGACTGGCTCAACACCCCCGCCGACGCGCTCGTCACCCGCAAGGACCCGCTCGCCTACATGCGCCGCCTCGCTTTTTACGATGCCCATCCCGACCTGTTCGCATGACTGAGCTCACCCCCGTCTCCATCGCCACCGATGGCGCGTGCAAGGGTAATCCCGGCCCCGGCGGCTGGGGCGCGCTGATCCGCAGCGGCGAGCGCGAGAAGGAACTATCCGGCGGCGAGGCGATGACCACCAACAACCGCATGGAGTTGACCGCGGCGGTGGAGGCGCTGAACGCGCTTACCCGTCCGTGCCGGGTCAAGCTCTCGACCGACAGCCGCTACGTGATGGACGGGCTGACCAAGTGGATCAAAGGCTGGCAACGCAACGGGTGGCGCACCGCGGACAAGAAGCCGGTCAAGAACGCGGAACTGTGGCAGGCGCTGATCGACGCGGCGGCGCGGCACCGGATCGAGTGGGAATGGGTGAAGGGGCATGCCGGACACCCGGACAACGAGCGGGTCGACAAGCTGGCGAGCGATGCGGCCAAGGCGGCGGGCAAGTGACGCATCCCAGTTGTCACCGGAATGAAGTTGCGAGCAAGTTCGTGAAGATTGGACAATGTGACCCGTCACTGGAGAATGGAAACAGAGGTCGTCATGCTCGCCTTTGTACCCAGACATACGTAGCCATTCTACCCACAGCTATGCCGCGGTAAGCGGAGCCTGTCCGGCACGTGCCTCGGCGCCCTGGACGAACCGGGTCACGACGTCGATCACGTCAAGAAGGCGAACATGGACAAACTCGAGACAAACCCGCATCTCCCTCGATTCGAGGTTCTTCGAAGTCGTATAGAAGCTGGTCGGCGTCGCATGAAGCAATCGAGAGGTGTAACAGTGAATAAGGTGGTATTCCCTTCCATCCCTACCGCCTTTGCAGCATCGAACCAATTCCATCGGGCAGCGCCGTCCGTTTTTTCTATCAGCGCCTGACCGAAACGTCGCACAAAGTCCGTTCGAGCCGCCATACGACGGTGAAGATCATCCTGCGCCGCGGCCACGGCCTGGTTTTTGATCAGGCTAGCCTTGAAGCCGTACCCATCGATGCGCGCTTATGCGGCGTAGACGCTGAAATGTCGGCGCGCTTCCGTGTCGATTGCGTCCATTCGGACCCTTTCCGCGGCTCGGACGATATCCGGGGTCAGGGCATCCCCGTGCTCGGCCTGCAGGGCCAGCAGCGTCGGCATGGGATCGTCCCGTTCCGACATCTCGGTAAAATAAGCAGCTTCGGTGTTCAACTGCTCCAGATGCTGGCGCGTATGGGCTTCGCCGTCGTCGAGCGCCAATATCAGGAAATAAAGCGACCTGAGAGGTTTACGTTCTATGGATTTCATCCACACCAGCAGTTCAAATACGTATCTCGTCAACGAGATCACACCGAGCGTCTCCAGCATAATCACGTTGTTTGACACGAGGATTTCGCAGCGGTCGAGCGCTTCCGCCCTGATTTCACAGGCTAGTCTGATTTCGGCCCGCTCGCGTCCCTCCAGTTGTTCCAACTCCGGGGTGGCCAGTGCCGCTCGCGCGCGTAACGCCAACTAGCCGATCGGCTGATGAAGACCGGAAATTTCCGCGGCGCCACCTGCTACCCGCTTTGCGGCGTTCGACATGCTTTGTTCCATCTGCTCCATCGACCCTTGTCCCCCCACGGGTGATGGTCGCAGCAGATGAGCCGCAACCTTGGCGACGCCGTCCTGACTAAGCCTAAGCCGTCACTGAGAACGAAAGGATCGGCTCAGTGCGGCTGAGTCGATTTGCGAGAGGTCAGAACCGCGCCGCAGCATACCGTTCCACATCGATCCCGGCAACCTCGCCTCGCATCCCCTCCCCCAATACCAGCGCCGCCCCGATCACGGCGGCAGCGGGCGCGGTCTGAATGCCGAAGCCGCCCTGCCCCGCGAACCAGAAAAACCCGGGCACCTTTACGTCGAAGCCGTAGACCGGCAGCCGGTCGGGCGCGAAGCTCCTCAGCCCCGCCCAGCGTCGCTCCACCGCCGCAACGCGCCAATCCACCACGCCCTCGAACCGATCCACCGCCAGCGCGACGTCAAGCTCCTCCGGCGCGGCGTCGCACGGGTCTGTGGCGATCTCGTCATGCGGGCTGAGCCACAACCGCCCTCCCGCCTCCGGCTTGAAGTAGAACCCGCCCCGAAGGTCGGCGACATGCGGGAGACCGGCGGGCGCGAGCGGGTCGGGGCGCAGCTGCACCACCGTGCGGCGATACGCGGCGATGCCGAGCGGCGCGGCCCCCGCGATCCTCGCCACCGCATCCGCCCACGCTCCGGCGGCGTTGACGAGCAGGCGCGCGGCGAACGCCCCCGCCCGCGTCTCGATCCGCCACACGCCATCCTCACGCGTCGTCCGCTCCAGCCCGGCGCGCGTCACCACTGTCGCGCCCGCTCGCCGGACGGCAGCGAGATAGTCGCCGTGGAGGTTGCCCACGTCGATATACGCGCAGCTCGGCTCCCACACGCCCACCGTCCAGCCCTCGCGCAACCCCGGCACCCGCGCCGCCGGGTCGACGCGCGACAGCTCGACCGCCGTTCCCGCGAACTCGGCCAGCAGCGCCTCCGCCCGTCGCTCATCCTCCGCGCGGCCGATGTGGAGCGAACCGAGCGGCTGGAGATAGCCGCCGTCGCGCAGCGCCGCGCCCGACGCGCTGGTCAGCGGCTGGATGCCCGGGCCGCCATAGGTCTCCGACCAGAACGCCGCCGATCGCCCGGTCGCGTGATAGCCCGGTTGGTCCTCCGCCTCGAGCAGCAACACCCGCGCCCGGTCGCCGATCGCGGCGGCAAGGCTCGCGCCCGCAATGCCCGCGCCGACGATGGCGATGTCGTACGTCATCGCACCCGCTCGTCGAGGAACGCGTCCACCGCCGCGAGCGCGGCGTCGCGCACAAGGTCCGCCTCGCGCAGCAGCTCATGCCGCGCCTCCCCGCCCCAGGTCACCACCCGGGCGTCGGGCAGCGCCTTCGCCACCCGCAGCGCCGCCTGCGGGTCGACCAGCGCGTCGGCGAGCGGGACCAGCATCAGCACCGGCAGGTCGAGCGTCGCCAGCCGCGCATCCGCCTGCTGCTCTCGCGTCGAGACGAAGCTGGTGTGCAACCACGCCCAGCTCGGCGGGCCGAGCTTCAGCTCGGGACGCGCCGCGTGCCACCACAGCTCGTCCGCGTAGCGCGCGTGGTCGTGCGTCAGCAGCGCCTGGCGGTTCACCGGCCCCGGTCGCTCCCCCGCCTTCCACGCAGCGCGCGCCGGGTCGCCGAGGCGGGTCATCAGCCGCGCCGCCCACTCCCCCACCCTCGCCCCGACCGGGCTCTTCAACCCGAGCATCGGCGCGGACAGCACCGCCGCGTCGGGCCGCACCCGCCCGTCGAGCATCGCGCGCAGCACGAGGTGCCCGCCCATCGAATGCCCTATAAGCACGCGCGGCCCCGCCGCGGCCGCGCTCCACTCGGCGTAGAACGCTTCCAGATCGCGCACCAGACCGCCGAAGTCGTCGCAATGCCCGACATGGCGGTCGCGCCCGAGTCGCCCCGACCCGCCCTGCCCGCGCCAGTCGAGCGAGGTCACGCTCCACCCCAGCGCGTGCCAATGCGCGAACGCCTCCAGATACTTCTCGAACAGGTCGCCCCGCCCGACCTGAAACAATATGGAGCCGCATCCCCCGCCCGGCCAGTCGAAGCGCCTCAGCTCCCACCCGTCCGCCGCGCGCCACGTCGCCACCCGCGCCTCGGCGGGCAACGCGCGGCGGTAGGGGGCGGGGCTGAGCGTCGGCGGCATCGCGCAGCGTGGTTACGGTTTGGAAAGCCGCGCCGTCTAGAGGCTGTGCGATGGGGTGGGTTTTATCGGTCGCATTGCCTGCGGTGCTCGCGGGATTGCTCGTCTCGGCGGGTATCGAGGACGCGCGCGCCCGCAACATCGCCAATTGGAAGAACGCCGCCGTCGCGCTGCTTGCCCCGGTTTGGTGGTGGGCGAGCGGCTATGCGCTCTGGCCCGACGTCGCGGCGCAGCTGTCGCTCGCGGCGGTCGTGTTCGCGCTGTTCGTGGGCGCGTTCGCGCTTGGGCAGATGGGGGGCGGCGACGTCAAGCTGATCGGCGCGCTCGCGCTGTGGATGCCGTTCCACCCGCTGCTCGGGATGCTGGTCGCCATGTCGATCGGCGGCGGCGTGCTGACGCTGGTCATGATGGCCGAGCGCGCGTGGCGGCGCGGCGGCGAGATCGAGATACCCTACGGCGTAGCGATCGTCGTCGCCGCGCTCATCTTCCTGCCCCGAACGATATCTTAACCGAACGGCGCGATGGTTAGCGCCGGATCAACCGGCCATCGCTTCCCGATACAAAGGTACGACGCTCGATGGATACTCGCAAGGTCGCATTGCTGGTCGGCGCGCTGGTGGTCGCGGCGATCACCGCTTTCTTCGCGCGCAGCCTGATGCAGGGCTCGGCCGTACCGCGCGCAGGAGCCGCCGTGATGGCGCCCGCGCCCGTCGACGGGCCGCAGGTACTGGTCGCGACCCGCGCGCTGCCGGTCGGCACCATCCTCGACGCCACCGCGCTGAAGTTTCAGCCCTGGCCCAAGGAGCTGGTCGACGGCGCTTATTTCATCCAGGGCGCGACCGACCTCAAGCAGTTACAGGGCACGGTGGTTCGCAACGCGATCACCGCCGGCCAGCCGGTGACGCAGGGCGCGCTGGTCAAGCCGGGCGACCGCGGCTTCCTCGCCGCCGCGCTGGGGCCGGGCATGCGCGCGGTCACCTTTCCCGTAAGCGCGCAGAGCTCGGTCGCAGGCTTCGTGTTTCCGGGCGACCGCATCGACCTAGTGCTGACGCAGTCGGTGCCGGGCGGCGGCGACGGCCCACCGCTCAAGGTGTCGGAGACGATCATGCGCAACATCCGCGTGCTCGCCACCGACCAGCGCACCGACAACCTCGTCGGCGAGGACGGCAAGACCAAGGTCAGCACCTTCGGCACCGTCACGGTCGAGGCGACGCCCAAGATCGCCGAGGATCTCGCGGTCGCGCAGACGGTGGGCAGCCTGTCCGTGTCCCTCCGCTCGATCGCGGACAACAGCAACGAGCTCGAGCAGGCGATCGCGTCCGGCGCGGT
>CALMGC010000317.1 GCA_937863505.1 uncultured Sphingomonadales bacterium
CGCTCATAGCCCGAGCGCCCGGTACATAACCGCGAACAGCGCGTCGAACATGATGACCAGGAAGATCGACTGCACCACCGCCGCGGTGACACAGCGGCCCAGGCTCTCGACGTCCCCGCTGGCGGACAGACCCTGGCGGCACCCGGTGGCGGCGATCACCACCGCGAAGAACGGGGTCTTGCTCATCCCGATCCAGAACTGCTGCGCGCCCACCTCCTGCACCAAGCGCTCCAGGAAAAAGGCGGGCTGGATATCCATCATCGCCCACGACACCAGCATGCCGCCGACGATCCCGCCCAGGTCCGCGACAAAGGTGAGCAGCGGCAGCATCAGCACCGCCGCCACCACGCGGGGCACGACCAGCGCGCTGAAGCGGTCGACCCCCATCACCCGCATCGCGTCGATTTCCTGGTTCAGCACCATGGAGCCGAGCTGCGCGGCGAAGGCGGACGCCGAGCGGCCCGCGAACAGGATGGCCGCGATCACCGCGCCGAACTCGCGCATCACGCCCAGCCCGACCAGCTCGACGCTGTAGACCTTGACCCCAAGCGTCTCCAGCATGGTGCTGCCGACCAGCGCCAGCACCGCGCCGATGAAGAAACACATCGCCGCCACGATCGGCAGCGCCCCGACCCCGGCCTGCTCCATCGTCGCCGCGAGCGGGGTCAGGCGCAACCGCGACGGGTGTCGGGCCGTGCGCGCCAGCGCGATGATGAGCTGGCCGAGGAACGCCTGGCCGAGCAGAAGCTCGCGACCCGTGTTGACCAGCCCGCGGCCGATCCGCTCGAACCCGCCCATATGCCGGGCGGGCGGCGCGGGCTTCAGGTCGAGCGCGGGGCTTACCATGTCCGCCAGCCGACCCAGATCGTCGCGGCCCGCGACGTCGAGGTCGATCGCGTCGCCCTTCCGCGTAGGGTGCAGCAGGCGCACCAGCGCGAAGGCCCCCGCGGTGTCGATCCGGCCCAGGTCGGCGGCCTCGAACCGGCGCTTGCCGGACTTGACCTGTCCCGCCAGCCTGACGGGCGCGTCGCCGAGGCACAGAACGGTCCAGTCGCCCGACGGCGTCACCACTTGCACCCCGTCGCGAGTCTCGAACCGATAGTCGGCGGGCTTGGGCGAGGACTGCGTCATGGCCGCAGTCCGCCGCCGAGCACCTGGTACAGCGTCACCGTGTTGGTGGACCGGGTCAGCCGGGCGGTGATCAGCGTGCCTTGCGCGCCGTACAGGGTCTGCTGCGCGACCAGCACCGTCAGATAGCTGTCGGTGCCGTTCTGGTAACGATCGGTCGATAGGCTGAGGCTGCTCCGCGCGGTGGCGACCAGCGCATCGGCAGCGGCCACCTTCTCGTCGATCGTGCCGCGCCGCGCGAGCGCGTCGGCCACCTCCCGGAACGCGGTCTGCACGGTGCCTTCATAGGTCGCGACCTCCACGTTCTTCTGGGCCCGGGCCTGATCCAGCGTCGCCCGCCGCCGACCACCGTCCAGAAAGGGCAAGGAGATGCTCGGGCCGACGCTCCAGTTGAACGCGCCGCCGGTGAACAGCTTGCCGAGCGAGGCGCTGGCGAGACCTGCTGCCCCGGTCAGCGAGATCGTCGGAAAGAACGCGGCCCGCGCCGCGCCGATGTCGAAATTGCTGGCGCGCAGGCGGTGCTCGGCGGCCAGCACATCGGGGCGCGTGGTCAACACCTCCGAGCCGAGATTTGCGGGCAGGCTGGCGCTGAGCGGCGGGGTCTCGTCGACTCCGCCGGGCAACAGCGCATCCGGCACCGGCGCGCCGACTAGCAGCGTGAGCGCGTTGCGGTCCTGGTCGACGAGCGTGACGAGATCGGCGATATCGCCGCGTACTTGCTCCACCAGCGTCTCGGCCTGGCGGACGTCGAGCTCCGACGTGATCCCGCCCGCGAAGCGTTGCCGGGCGAGCGCGAGCGACGCGCCCGCACTGACCGCGGTGGTGCGCGACACCTGGAGCGACGCACGGTCCGCGCCCAGGGTAAGCCAAGCGGTCGCCACTTCGGAGACAAGCCCGATCTCGGTCGACCGCCGCGCCTCGTCGGTGGCGAGATATTGTTCGAGTGCCTCCTTGTTGAGGCTGCGGACACGGCCCCACAGGTCGAGTTCGTAACTGCTGACCCCGACGCTGAGCGAATAGCCTTGCAGGTCGGGATGACCGCCAGTCGGGCCGGCGGTGCCGCGGCCATAGGCCGCCTCGCCCGCGCCGCCGATCTGCGGCACCAGCGCCGAGCGCTGGATGCGGTATTGTGCGCGCGCGACCTCGACATTGGCGATGGCGATGCGCAGGTTGCGATTATATTGGAGCGAGGCTGCGATGACCTGCTCCAAGCGCGGATCGACGAAGAAGTCGTGCCAGCCGATATCGGCCCAGGGTTGCCCGGTGCCGGGCGCGGGGCTGGCGGGACCGATCGGGAAGGCGGCGGGCACGGCGTGGTCGGGTCGCAGGTAGTGCGGCTCCATCGTCGCGCACCCGGACAGCGCGAGCAGGCAAAGGATCGGGCTGCGGCGCATGTCAGCCGGCCGCCGCCGGGGCCGGTGCGCCGGCGGGTTCAGCCCCAGGCTTCTTCTCGCCGCCATGGAACAGCGCCTGGATGATCACAAAGAACACCGGCACGAAGAAGATCGCCAGGATCGTCGCCGCCAGCATCCCGCCGACCACCGCGGTGCCGATCGCCTGCTGGCTCCCCGACCCGGCCCCCGTCGCGATCATCAACGGGATGCAGCCGGTGACGAACGCGAGCGAGGTCATCAGGATCGGACGCATTCTGAGCTTGGCGGCGGTGATCGCGGCGTCGATCGGCTTGGCCCCGCCCGCCTCCTCGGCGATCGCGTACTGGATGATCAGGATCGCGTTCTTGGCGGCGAGCCCGATGGTGGTCAGCAGCCCGACCTGGAAATAGATGTTGTTGTCGAGACCGCGCAGCGTCGAGGCGATCAGCGCACCGACGACCCCGATCGGCACGACCATCAGCACCGCGACCGGGACCGACCAGCTTTCATACAGCGCGGCCAAGCATAGGAAGACGACCACGAGCGCCAGCACATATAGCAGGTACGCCTGCGACCCCGCGAGCCGCTCCTGGTAGGACAGCCCCGTCCAGTCGTGACCGATGCCGGGCGGGAGCTTCGCGGTCAGCGCCTCCATCGCGGCCATCGCCGCGCCCGAGCTCACCGCGCCCGAGCCCTGGCCCAACATCTCGACGGAGGGCGCGCCGTTGTACCGCTCCAGCCGGTTGGCCCCGTAGGTCCAGTGCGCGTCGGTGAAAGCGGACACCGCCGCCATGGTGCCGCTGGCGGTGCGGACATGCCAGGCGTCGAGCGCGGCGGGAGACATGCGGTAGGGCGCGTCGCCCTGCATATAGACACGCTTCACCCGCCCGCGATCGGTGAACTGGTCAATGTAGCTGACGCCGTAGATGGTGCTCAGCGTGTCGTTGATGTCGGCTTGCTGCAGCCCCATCGCACCCGCGCGCGCCTGGTCGATGTCGACGTCGAGCTGCGCGCTGTCCTCCTCGCCGTTGGGACGCACCGCCAACAGCGACTTGTCCGCCGCCGCGAGGGCCAGCAGCTGGTTGCGGGCGGCGATCAGCTTCTCATGGCCGACGCCGCCGACATCGGTCAGCTCGAAGTCGAAGCCGTTGGCGTTCCCCAGTTCCTGCACGGCGGGCGGCACGAAGGCGAACACCTGTGCGTCGCGGATTGCGTGAAACGCTCCCATCGCGCGCTCGACGATCGCGGGCGCGCGGTTCGCCGCGCCCTTGCGCTTCGCCCAATCGGTCAGCTTGATAAAGGCGATGCCGGTATTCTGGCCGGCACCCGAAAAGCTGAACCCCGTGACGGTGAAGATAACGTCGACATCGGCCTTTTCGCCATCAAGGAAATGGTCTTCGATCTGTTGGCCGATCGCGGCAGTGCGCGACGCGGCCGCGCCGGGCGGCAGCGTGAACTGCGCCAAGACCGAGCCCTGGTCCTCCTCGGGCAGGAAGCCGGTGGGCATGTGCAGGTAAAGCGCGACCATGACGGCGGATACCGCCAGATAGGCGATCATCGTCGCCCAGCGGTGGCCGATGAGGACGCCCAGCCCGCTGCCGTACCGCTCGCGCCCGGCGTCGAACACGCGGTTGAACGCGGCGAAGAAGCCCTTGGCGGGCTTGCCGTCCTTGCCGGCCGGCTTCCGGCGCTTGAGCAACGTGGAGCACAACGCGGGCGTCAGCACCAGCGCGACGAACAACGACAGGCTCATCGCCGAGATCATCGAGATCGAGAACTGCCGGTAGATGACGCCGGTCGAGCCGGAGAAGAACGCCAGCGGCAGGAAGACCGCGATCAGCACGGTGGTGATGCCGACCAGCGCGGGCGTGATCTCTCCCATCGACTTGATCGTCGCGTCATGGGGCGTGATCTGAGCATCCTCCTCCAGGATCCGCTCGACATTCTCCACCACCACGATCGCGTCGTCGACGAGGAGGCCGATGGCCAGCACCAGCGCGAACAGGGTCAGCGTGTTGATCGACATGCCCGCCGCCGCCAGCACGCCGAACGTGCCCAGCAGCACCACCGGCACCGCGATCGCGGGGATCAGGATCGCGCGCCAGTTCTGCAGAAACAGGAACATCACCACCACGACCAGCCCGATCGCCTCGATCAGGGTGACGATCACGTCCTTGATCGACAGGCGGACGAAGGTGGAGTTATCCACCGCGTAGTTGACGTCCACGCCGG
Organism: uncultured Sphingomonadales bacterium; assembly: GCA_937863505.1. Classification (GTDB taxonomy): domain Bacteria; phylum Pseudomonadota; class Alphaproteobacteria; order Sphingomonadales; family Sphingomonadaceae; genus Sphingomonas. The sequence goes on from CALMGC010000317.1 coordinate 4,734, forward strand.
CGGGCAGACCGGGCTGAAGCTTGGTGACCACGGCCTTGACCGCCTCGATCGTCTTCAGCGCGTCGGCACCGGGTGTCAGCTGGATGCCCAGCCCGGCCGCCGGATGGCGGTTCAACCGCGCGGTGAAGTCATAGCTGTCCGCGCCCAGCTCGACCCGCGCCACATCGCGCAGCAGGACCCGCGCGCCCGTCTGGCTGGTGAACAGCACGATGTTGCGGAACTGCTCGGGCGTCTGCAGCCGCGAGCGGACGTTGACGTTGGCGTTGAGCTCCTGGCCATGGATAGCGGGCAGCGCGCCGATCTGGCCGCCCGAAACCTCGATATTCTGCGCGGTGACGGCCGTGCGCACGTCGGCGGGTGTCAGCTTGAAGCTGTTGAGCTTGTACGGGTCGAGCCAGATCCGCATCGCATACTGGCCGCCGAACACCTGCGTCTGCCCGACGCCGTTCACATGGCTGATCGGGTCGAGCAGCTTGTCGGTGATGATGTCGCCCACGTCGCCGGTGGTCTGGTGGTCGGTGCGGTCGAACAGCACCACCACGAGCAGGAACGACGCCTGCGATTTCTGCACGCCCAGCCCCTGCACCTGCACCTCGGTGGGGAGCAGCGGGGTCGCCTGCTGAACCTTGTTCTGGACCTGCACCTGCGCGATGTCGGGGTTGGTCCCCGCCTCGAACGTCGCCGTGATCGTCACCGCGCCGCTGGAGGTGCCGTTGGAGGAGAAGTACATCAGGTGATCGAGGCCGATCAGCTGCTGCTCGATCACCTCGGTGACGGAGGTCTGGAGCGTGTCGGCCGAAGCGCCCGGATAGGTCGCGGTGATCTGCACCGCCGGCGGGGCGATGGACGGATATTGCGCGATCGGCAGCACCTCGATGCCGATGACGCCCGCCAGCATGATCATGATCGCGACGACCCACGCGAAAATGGGTCGGGTGATGAAGAAGGTGGAGATCACCGGGTTACTTCCCGGTCGGCTTGGCCGGAGCAGCAGGCTTTGGCTTGGAGCCCGCTGGCACCGCGTGCACGGCGGCGCCCGGCTTGGCGTTCGCCAGCCCTTCGACGATCACCTTGTCTCCGGGGGCGAGCCCCGAGGTGACGAGCCAGCGGTTGCCGACCGCGTCCGCGGTCTCCACCGGGCGCTGCTCGGCCTTGTTCCTCGCGTCCACGACCATCACGGTGGCCGCGCCCTTCACGTCGCGCGCGACCGCGCTTTGCGGCACCAGCACGCCCGACCGCGGCACGCCTTGCGACAGGGTCGCGCGCACGAACATGCCCGGCATCAACAGACCGTCCGGGTTGCGGAAGATCGCGCGCAGGATCACACCGCCGGTGGTCTGGTCGACGGTCACTTCGCTGGCGGTGAGCTGCCCGGTCAGCGGATAGGCGGAGCCGTCCTCCAGCACCAGACTCACGCGCAGAAACGCCTTGCCGCCGCGCCCGCGCTGCCCGTTTGCGAGCGCCTTGTGGAGGGTCAGCAGATCGGTGCTGGTTTGGGTGATATCGACATAGATCGGATCAAGCGTCTGGATGGAAGTGAGCGCGTCCGCCTGGCCCGTCGTGACGAGCGCGCCCTGCGTGAAGGCAGAACGCCCGATCCGCCCGGAAATGGGCGCGCGCACGGTGGTGTAGTTCAAATTGATTTGCGCGCTGCGCCGGGCCGCGAACTGCTGGCTGACCAGCGCGGTCGACTGGTGGTAAGCCGCACTCGCATCGTTGGCGTCTTGGCGGCTTACGGCGTTGGTCTTCAGCAGGTTGCCGTACCGTTCCGATTTCAGCCGGTTGGTCTCGACATTCGCCTGTGCGCTTTGCAATGCGGCGGCGGACTGCTCGACCGTCGCCGCGTAAGGGGCCGGGTCGATCTGGTAGAGCACCTGGCCCGCGCGGACGACGCTGCCTTCCTCGAACAGCCGGCGCTGGACGATGCCGGCAACCTGCGGCCGCACTTCCGACACGGCGAATGGCGAGAGCCGCGCTGGCAATTGCGTCTGCAGCGCGACGGGCTCGGCGCGCAGCACGACGACGCCGACCTCGGCCGGACCCGGCGGGGGCGGCGGAGGCTTCTTCGCCGCGCAACCGGCGAGAACAAGCATGGCAAGCGCCAGGGCTCCCCGCGGGCGCGGGCGCGCCGCATTGCGCGATCGGCGGATCACGTCCTTCGACTTCTTCGAAACGGTCGCCACGATCACGCAGGTTTGAGGCCGACCGGGGCCATGTCACCGCGCAGGCGATAATGTCGCGCGAGTTCCAGGTGGCTGAAGCGGGCCGCGCGATCGGTCGCGATTGCCGCCATCTCCAAGCTGGTCCGTTCGCGCGACTTGAAATAGTCGATGTCGCCGCGGTTCACCATGACGTATCCTCCGTATAGAGGAGGTGCTTTACCGCCGATCGATGTTGCCGAATTGATCGTGATCAATACGACCGTCCGAATTATTCTGTTGCTCGCATTTGTCATGCGGCCAAACAGGCCTTGAGTGGTTTTACCATTGAAATTTTGCCAGCCATTTATGGCCATGGTGGCGTCCCCTCGTGGGAAAAGGAAAGATCATGCCTGATCCGACGGACACCGAGTATTTCACGAAGCGCGCAAAGGAGTCGCGGCTGGCGGCGGCGGACGCCCATTATGCCGGCTCGACCGGCATCCACACCACGCTTGCAAACGCCTATGACGGCCTGGCTCACGACGCCGAGGACCCGCACGCCGTGCGTGACCAACCAAGCAAGGTCGTCGCAGTGGACGGCCAAGTCCGGATGGAGGGGCCTAGCGAGGAAACCATTGCGTTCACGCCGAATGCGGCACGTCTGACCGCGGACAGCCTGATGCGCGGTGCCAATCAGGCCGGAGATTGAGGCGTGGAGACCGGGACGCTGAAAGGCAAGCCCAAACCATAGGTCAAGCCGGTCGACCCCACGCCCGAGCGGGTTTGAGCGGTCAAACGGCGAGGCGATCCTTTCGCATGGTCAATCGCACGATCACGCCCCCTGTCGACCACTCCGACGCGAACGAACCTCCCAGCCGCGCCGCCATCCGGGTAATCAGGGTGCTGCCGAACCCCGCCTCGGCGGGCCGCTCGACGACGGGGCCGCCGCGTTCGGTCCAGATCAATGTCACCTCGTCGCCGTTGGCGGTGCAGCTGACGTCGAGCGTGCCGGTGTCGACCGACAACGAGCCGTACTTCACCGAGTTGGTCGCCAGTTCGTGGAGGATCAGCGCGAGGTTGGTCGCGGCGGCCTCGCCTGCGGCCATCTTCGGAACCGATACGCGTATCCTGCCGCTGAACGCTCCCCCATCGCCATAAGGGGCGAGCAGGATCGAGACGAGGTCGCCGACAAGCGCCGTCTGGCCCGCCTTGCTCGCGCTGGAGCGGACAAGGTCGTGCGCGCGCCCCAGCGCGGCCAGGCGCGCGGTGAGGTCCTGCGCCATTTCCGACGCGCTTGTTGTCGCGCGGGACGTGATGGAGGTGAGGCCCGATGCGATGGCCAGCAGGTTCTTCACCCGATGGCTCATCTCGCCCGCCAGCAATTCGTGCGCTTCCTCCGCCTGCTTGCGGCCGGTGACGTCCAGGAAGATGCCGAAGATGACCGAGCCCACCATGCCCGCGTCGTGGCCTCGACCACGCGCGGAGATCCAGCGCAGCTCGTCTCCGCACAGGATGCGGAAATCCGTCTCGTACGCGCCGATCACCGCACGGGTCGCTGAGAACGCCGCGCGCACCCGGTCGCGGTCGGCAGGGTGAATCCGGCTGGAAAGGCAGCCGAAACTCGTCTCGCCTTCCCCACCCAAGTCCCACAGGGCCAGACCGCGTTCGTCCATGGTCAAACGATCGGTGCCGACGTCCCATGACCATAGGGCGACGCCCGCCGCATCGATGGCGCGATGCAAGTCAACCGTGTTCCAATCTGGCCTGGGTGCCTGTTCAACGACCATCGACAAGCTTTCAAGCGAAACCACGCGCGAGCTCGGCGTGTGCGAGGCGATAGCCGTGGTCGTTCGACTGATCCAATGTGGGCTCCTCGCAGTGAAACAACCTTAAAAAGCGATCCGCCAGACCGTTAATCTGGATCAATGTTGAGATCGCGAGTGTGTCGATCGATGGGAAAAGAGCGGTCCAGCGCGGTCGCCGTCCACAAACCTGAGATCAACGAAACCGCCCAGCGGAGCGTCAGGGCGTTGCCGCACCTGATCCGCAGGATCGCCGTCCCAGGTTGCCGCGTGGCGTGATCTGCCGACGGATGTCGGCAAGGCCCTTACCGGCAAGTCGCCTCTTCTCCGACATATGCAAGCGCCAGCCGTGCGGCTTGGGCACCGGTCGTCGTAGCGCTTTGGTAGTCCCGCCCGGCTCGATGCTTGCGATCAGCATGGAGCTGCTGCTTTCACCGCGGCGCAGAAGCAATCTGGCGATCCTACCTGCAATGATCGCGATAGCCGTATTGGTAGATGAGGGCGGGTGAGCAATAAGGCAGGTAGTCGAAATCGAGGCCGGGCTCGTCGTAATATCCGCCGCCCCACCGCGCGCCGCCGCCAAAGCCGCCCCCATGGCCTCGCCCGCCGCTTCCATGTCCCGAACCGAACCCGCCCCCGCCACGGCTACCGCCAAATCCCCCGCCCGCATGTGCCCCGCCAAAGCCTCCGCCGCCAAAGCCACCGCCGTGGCTACCGCCACCGCCACCGCCGCCATGGCCTCCGCCCCCGCCATGGCCGCCACCGCCCCGCTGCGCGGATACGGGGACGGACAGGAACAACAACCCGACCAACGCCGCGATCGGGAGGCGACGGGCAGAGCTAGGTGATTGCGCTCGGCGAACGATGTTGGTTGGCATGGTCTGTCCTGACTTTCGTGGCTGAAAAGGGAGCAAGCGCGTCAACCTTGCGGTGTCGCGCCGCCACGCCCGAAATGACGGAACATGTCGTCCGCGGCGGTTTGCTGGGACGGAGACATCGTGGCGTACAGTGTCCTGAACGCCGGGATCAGCTCCGCCAGCCCTTCCACATGCGCCTGGTTGAACTTCTCGTAGATCGCCAGGTCCTGAACCGCGCTCGGGCGAACGG
>CALMGC010000318.1 GCA_937863505.1 uncultured Sphingomonadales bacterium
TGCTCGGCGAGCACGGCGACGCGTTCGCCGGTGCTGCCCCACCACAGCCAATGCCCGACGCCGGGCAGCTCATGATAGTCGACCGGACCGCCGAGCTGCCGCGCCGTGGCGCGCGCGATGCCAGCGGGGGTGATGCGGTCGCGGTCGCCGACGATGACGAGCGCGGGGCACTTCAGCCGGGCGTAGTCGACCTGAGTCGAACCGGTGCGCGCCAGCCATGGCAGCGCCATTTCGAACAGCACGCGTCCCGAGTCCCAGACCAAGGCAGCGATCTCGGCATCGGCGACGGCGGGCGGCACCTCGTTGTAGATGCCCCAGCGTGCGTGGTCGGCATCGATCCTGGTTGGTGATTTCCACCAGTTACCGCGCGTCGTGACGCGCGCGAGCGTCCGCAGCGGGTCGAGCGACGCGACGTTGGTCGACGCCGTTGCGGCGGGCGCAAACAGCATCAGGCCGGGCGGCCGAACGCGCGCGGCGACCGCCTGCGCGAGGAAGCCGCCCATCGAGTGTCCGGCGATGACCGGGACTTCGGGCAGTTTTGCGACCTCGCCGACGAGGTAGTCGACGTAGCCGGCGACGCTCAGCCGCCCGAGCTCGGGCGGCGGCGGCGCGTCGGGGCTGCGCTCGTGGAACGGCAGCGCGGGCGCGTAAGTGACATGCCCGGCGGCTTCGAGGTGCTGACGCAGAGGCGCGAAGGTGGCGGGCGTCGCCCACATGCCGTGGATAAGCAAGACCGGCGGACGCATCAGCCGCCTCCGCTCACAGCACCACTCCCGACGCCGCCAGCACCGCCATCGTCACCAGGTCGCTCGCACTGCTCGTCATCGGCGCGATCTGCACCGGTCTCGACATGCCGACCAGCAGCGGCCCGATCATCTTGCCGCCGCCCAGCTCCTTCAGCAGCTTGGCGGAAATATTCGCCGATTGCAGCCCCGGCATGATCAGGATGTTCGCCGGTCCCGACAGGCGCGAGAACGGGTAACGGCTTGCCATGCGCGGATTGAGGGCGACGTCGGCCGACATCTCGCCCTCATATTCGAACCCGGCGCGGCGCTCGTCGAGCAGCTGGATCGCGGCGCGCGTCGGCCCGAGAAACTCGCCCGCCGGGTTGCCGAAGTTCGAATAGCTGAGGAACCCGACGCGCGGCTCGATACCGAGGCGGCGCGCGACGCCCGCCGTCTGCTCGGCGATATCGGCGAGCTGCACCGCCGTCGGGCGCTCGTGGACGGTGGTGTCGGCGATGAAGATCGTGTCGCTGCGGCCGACGTACATGTGAATGCCGAACGACGTGTGGCCGGCGGCGGGATCGAGCGCATAGCGGAGCTGGCGGTAGGTTTCGGCGAAATTGCGCGTCACCCCGGTGACCATGCCGTCGGCCTCGCCCAGCTCAAGCAGCATCGCGCCGAAAACGTTGCGCTCGTGGTTGACCAGCCGCTGCGCATCGCGGAGCAGTACGCCGCGCCGCTGCAGGCGGGCGTAGAGCATCTCGACCATGCGCGGCACCAGCGCCGAGTTGGCGCTGTTGTGGATCTCGTACGCGTCGGGGTCCGCCCCAATGCGCGCCAGCCCGTCGCGCACCGGCTCGTCGCGGCCGATCAGGATCGGCTCGCCGTAGCCGCTCGACCGGTACGACACCGCGGCGCGCAGCACGACCTCCTGCTCGCCCTCGGCGAACACCATCCGGCGCGGCCGGGCGCGCGCCGCCTCGAAGCTGCCTGCCAGAACGGCGTTGGTCGGGTTCAACCGGCTGCGCAGCTGCAGGCGATAGGCGCCCTCATCGAAGAACGGCTTCTTGGCGATGCCGCTCGCCATCGCCGCCTTGGCGACCGCCACCGGTATGGCCTCGATCAGCCGCGGGTCGAACGGCGCCGGGATGATATACTCGGGCCCGAAATTGCGCGCCTTGCCGCCGTAGGCCGCGGCGACCTCGTCGGGAACCTGCTGGCGCGCGAGGTCGGCGAGCGCCTGCGCGGCGGCAAGCTTCATCTCCTCGTTGATCGACGTGGCTCGCACATCGAGCGCGCCGCGAAACAGATACGGGAAGCACAGCACATTGTTGACCTGGTTGGGGTAATCCGAGCGGCCCGTGGCAATGATCGCGTCGGAGCGTACCGCCAGCACTTCCTCCGGCGTGATCTCGGGGTCGGGGTTGGCCATCGCGAAGATGATGGGCTTGGCCGCCATGCTCGCGACCATGGCGCGCGTCACCGCGCCCTTCTGGCTGAGCCCGAGGAACACGTCCGCGCCGCGCATCGCCTCCTCGAGCGTGCGCGCGTCGGTTATCGTCGCGTGCGCCGACTTCCACTGGTTCATGCCCGACGTGCGGCCCTGGTAGATGACGCCTTTGGTGTCGCACATGACGACCTGGTCGCCGGGCACGCCCATCGCCTTCATCAGCTCGGTGCAGGCGATCGCCGCGGCACCGGCGCCGTTGACCACCATGCGGACGTCGCGGATGTTGCGCCCGGTCAGGAACAGCGCGTTGATCAGCCCGGCGGCGGCAATGATCGCGGTGCCGTGCTGGTCGTCGTGGAACACCGGAATGTTCATGCGCTCCTTCAACGTCTGCTCGACGATGAAGCATTCGGGAGCCTTGATGTCCTCGAGGTTGATGCCGCCGAAGCTCGGCTCCATCAGCTCGATGGCATCGATCAGCCGGTCGACGTCCTCGGTCTTCAGCTCAAGGTCGATCGAATCGATGTCGGCGAAGCGCTTGAACAGCACCGCCTTGCCCTCCATCACCGGCTTCGACGCCAGCGCGCCCAAATTGCCGAGCCCGAGAATCGCGGTGCCGTTCGAGATCACCGCGACGAGGTTGCCCTTGATCGTATAGTCGTACGCCGCGTCTGGGTCGGCGGCGATCGCCAGCACCGGCACCGCGACACCGGGTGAGTACGCGAGGCTCAGGTCGCGCTGCGTCGCCATCGGCTTCGACGCGACGATCTCGATCTTGCCGGGGCGGCCGCTCGAATGGAACAGCAGCGCCTCGCGGTCGGAGAACTGCAGCGCGCTGGTGTCGTCGGTCATGCGTGGGGCTCCCCGAAGAACGTGTTCTAGGGGGGTGTGAGGGGGTGGAGCAAGGCAAAAGCCCCTCTCCCTTTTTAGCCCCCTCTCCTCTTGGGGAGGGGGTTGGGGGAGGGTTGCTGTTACAGACCCGACCACGTCGAGCTAAGCACCCTCCCCCCAGCCCCCTCCCCAAGAGGAGAGGGGGAGCAGTAAGGAAGGGGAGCAGTAAGGTCGACCATCACCCCACATGACGCCCCTTCCCCCACCCGCTACAACCCTTTCCGCATGTCCGACGCTTCTCCGATGATGGCGCAGTATCTCGGCCTGAAGGCCGGGGTCGCCGACTGCCTGCTATTCTACCGGATGGGGGACTTCTACGAGCTGTTCTTCGACGATGCGGTCGCTGCCGCCGCAACGCTCGACATCGCGTTGACGAAGCGCGGCCAGCATGACGGGGCCGATATCCCGATGTGCGGCGTGCCGGTGCATGCGTCGGAAGCCTATCTCGCCAAGCTGATCCGCGGCGGGCACCGCGTCGCCATCGCCGAGCAGATCGAGAACCCGGCGGACGCTCGCAAACGCGGCAGCAAGAGCGTCGTCGCGCGCGCCATCGTCCGGGTGGTGACGCCCGGTACGCTGACCGAGGCGGCGCTGCTCGATGCGCGCGCTTCGAACTGGCTGGCGGCGGCGGCTCCCGTGGGTGACCGTATCGGACTGGCGTGGTGCGACGTTTCGACAGGGGTGTTCCGGACGCTGTCGACGACTGTGGCGGGCCTTGAAGCCGAGCTGGCGCGGTTGACTCCGGCCGAGCTTATCGCGCACGAGGATTGGGACGGGGCGGGCATCGCAGCGACGCCGCGTCCGCGCGCCGAGTTTGCCTCGGCGGCGGCCGGGATGCGGCTCAAGGCGCGCTTCGGCGTGGCGACGCTCGACAGCTTCGGCAGCTTCGGGCGTGACGAGATCGCGGCGGCGGGCGGATTGCTCGCGTACCTGGAGGCGACCGCGGTGACCCAGCTGCCGCTGCTCCAGCCGCCGCGGTCGTGTCCTCCGGCAGGCGTAATGGCGATCGACGCCGCGACGCGCGCCAGCCTCGAACTGGCGCGCTCGGCGAGCGGCAGCCGCGCGGGCAGCCTGCTCGACGCGGTCGATCTGACCGTCACCGGCGCGGGCGCGCGGCTGCTCGCCGACGATCTCGCCGGGCCGCTCACCGACGCGGGTGCGGTCAACGACCGGCTCGAGCTGGTCGGCTGGTTCGTCGACGGTGCGACGCTGCGCGACCGGACGCGCGAGGC
>CALMGC010000319.1 GCA_937863505.1 uncultured Sphingomonadales bacterium
CAACTTCTACCTGATCGTCGAGGAACAGGCGGATCAGATGATCGCGCTCGAGCTGCAGGCCTCGTCCGCGCAACTGGCGATGCTGCGCTATCAGCTCAACCCGCATTTCCTGTTCAACACGTTGAACTCGATCTCGACGCTGGTGCTGCTCAAGCAGACCGAGCGGGCGAATGCGATGCTGTCGCGATTATCCTCGTTCCTCCGCTACACGCTCGCCAACGAGCCCACCGCGCATGTCACGGTCGCGCAGGAGGTGGAGACGCTGAAGCTTTACCTCGAGATCGAGAAGATGCGTTTCGAGGACCGGCTGCGGCCCCGGTTCGACATCGACCCGCGCGTTTCACGCGCGCGGCTGCCGTCGCTGCTGCTTCAGCCTTTGGTGGAGAACGCGATAAAATACGCGGTCACCCCGCAGGAGGACGGCGCGGAGATCTGCGTGGAGGCACGGCTCGCCGGGGAACGGGTGCGGATCGGCGTGTCCGACACCGGCCCGGGCTTGCAGGATGCAAAGCCCCGCGTCAGCCTTTCCACGGGCGTGGGGCTCGCCAATATCAGGGACAGGCTGGCGCAGGCCTACGGGCCGGACCAGAAATTCGAAACACGTTCCGCCGCCGGCGGGGGGTTCACGGTCGAGATCGAGATCCCCTTCCAGCTCGAGGAACCGGCGAGAGAGACTGCATGACGATCCGCACCATATTGGTCGATGACGAGCCGCTGGCGATCCAGGGGCTGGAACTGAGGTTGATGCCGCACGAGGATGTCGAGATCATCGCCAAGTGCCAGAACGGGCGCGAGGCGATCAGCGCGATCAAGACGCTGAAGCCCGACCTCGCCTTTCTGGACATCCAGATGCCGGGGTTCGACGGATTCTCGGTCGTGCAGGGGCTGATGGACGTCGAGCCGCCCTTGTTCGTGTTCGTCACCGCCTATGGCGACCACGCGTTGCGCGCGTTCGAGGCGCAGGCGGTCGACTATCTGATGAAACCGGTCGAGGAGGCGCGGCTTGCCGACACGCTCGACCGCGTCCGCCGACGGATGGCCGAGAAGAGCAGCGTCGGCGAGGCGGAGAAGCTGAAGGAGGTGCTGACGGAGGTCGCGCCGGAGGCCGCCGCCGACATCGCCGAGGGTGGCGACGGCACGCACGCGGCCAACCGTTTCGAGCGGATGATCAACATCAAGGATCAGGGCCAGATCTTCCGCGTCGATGTCGACACGATCGAGCGGATCGACGCCGCGGGCGACTATATGTGCATCTACACCGCCGAGCAGACACTGATCCTGCGCGAGACCATGAAAGACCTCGAAAAGCGCCTCGACCCCCGCCGGTTCCAGCGGGTGCACCGCTCGACGATCGTCAACCTGGACCTCGTCAAGCAGGTGAAGCCGCACACCAATGGCGAGTGCTTCCTGGTGCTGGGCTCAGGCGCGAGCGTCAAGGTGAGCCGGAGTTACAGGGAAGTGGTCGCGCGGTTCGTGCATTAGAGCCGGTTGGGAGAATAAGGGTCGGGAGGGTATGCCGCGAGCTCGACCACGCACATCTCGCGCACGGGCTGCAAACTCGTCGCGGCGACCCATACACGTTACGGCAGCACGACGCGGTACTCATGCGCGACCAAGTTTCGAAACGCGTACATCTGCCTCCACGGCAAATGCGGATGCCGCGCCTTCAAGTCGTCCGACAGCTTGTTGGCGTTCTCGCCGATGACGGAAAGCCGAAAGGCCGTCAGGTCGCGCTCGTCTCCGTCATCGACGAACGAGCTATAGGTCAGGTCGGACAGCCGGCGTTGCAGATGGTCGACCAGCTCGAGGATAAGCTCCAGCCGGTCCTGATTGCGATCGAAGGGCATTAAAATACCTGCACCATATCCGCCTGCACCCGCGCTCGGATGCGCGGTCGGAAAGCGCGAAGTTCCACAAAGTCGACCTTCACACCGAGCTTCTCGCTGAGGTCGTTCAAGATGCCCGCCTGATCGAACAGGCTGAACGGGACGCCGTCAGGCACCGTGAAAGCGACGTCCACATCGGACTCCTCTCCGGCCTCGTCACGCGCGACCGAGCCAAACAGGTACAGCCCGGACAGCCCTTGCCGGCGCAGGTCCGGCTCCATCAGCTTCAGTCGGTTCAAGGCCTCTTGTCGGCGCACCGCCGCTATGTGCGGCGGACGCGCCTGGCTTGCAAGCTGAGGCTCGTCTCAACCTTCCTCGGCAGCGTCCCCCTCCACCGCCGCGCCCGCGTCCCTGAACCAGGCCTCCACCGGGCCGGACAGCTTAAGTGTCAGCGGCTGACCATGCCGATCGACCTTCTTGCCGAGCGCGACGCGGATCCAGCCTTCACTAAGGCTATACTCCTCCACGTCGTTGCGTTCCGCGCCCTTGAAGCGGATGCCGACGCCGCGGCCGAGCAGCGTTTCGTCGAAGAACGGGCTGCGCGGGTTGGAGGACAGGCGGTCGGGGGGCGTGTCGGTCATGGCGGGCGGGCTCTGGCGCAAGCCCGCCTCCTGCGCCAGCCTAAAACGATCTTGCCCAAAACGAAACGGCGCGGGAAGGACCGTCCCTCCCGCGCCGTTCGTCAAGCCCGTTATCGGGGCTCAGTAGCCGTAGTAACCGCGCCCATAATAGCCGCGGTCGTACCCGCCGCCGTAATAGCCGCCCTCGTCATAGACGCGCTCGCGGACGATCACGCGGGGCGGCGGCGCGTAATAGCGCTCGCGATAGATCACGCGCGGCGGCGCGTCATAGTAATAGCCGCGGTCGTAATAGCGCCGGTTGTTGCTGTCCGCGATCGCCGCGCCGACGCCGAGGCCGACGATCCCGCCGAGCAGCGCCGCGCCGCCCGCGCCGATCCCGCCGCCACGATAGCCGTGATAGCCACGATAATATTGCGCGTCCGCCGGGGCGGCGGCGGACAGCGTGGTCGCGGCAAGCACCGCGCCCAGACCCAGCTTCTTCAGCATCGACATGGTAAGCCTCCTCAAAACTCCTTGCCCCGTATGCCGCTCCCAACGCACGGCCCCGAAGCATGTTGCAGCGATTAGCCGAGTCGCGCTGAACGATGGCGGAATGCGGCGTTAACGTGGCGTGCAGGGAGGATTTGATGGCATATTGGCTGCTCAAGACCGAACCGGGCAGCTATGGCTGGCCGGACCTGGTCCGCGACGGCGGGACCGAGTGGGACGGGGTGCGCAACGCAGCGGCGGCCGGACACCTCAAGCGCATGACGGCGGGCGACCGCGCGCTCATCTACCATAGCGGCAAGGAAAAGGCGGCGGTGGGCATCGCCGCCGTCACCCGCGCCGCGCGCGCCGATGGCGACGAGGGCTGGGTGTCGGTGCGGGTCGAACCGGTGGCGCCACTCGCGCGCGCCGTCACGCTGGCGGCGATTAGGGCGGAAGGCGACCTGGCCGGCATGGCGATGCTGCGCCAGTCGCGGCTGTCGGTGTCGCCGGTGAGCGATGCGGAGTGGCGCGTGCTGATGACGCTCGCGGGCGAGGCTTGACGCGCCTGCCCGCCGCGCCGAACGGTTCGCGGGTATGGCGTTGATCTCGGGACCGTTTCGGATGAGCGGATGGCGACGGATCATCTCGGCGGCGGCGGTCCTCTGCCTCGCCGGCCCCGCCGCCGCCGCGCCCCCTACCCCGCGCGAGCTGCTGACGCAGGCCTCGTTCGGCGACCGCGCCAGGGAGCCCGCGCTCGCCCGGGTCAACGCCGCCGCCGCGCAGGCGGAGGCGACGCTGCGCACCGCGCCCGGCGACCGCGAGGCGGCGTTGATGGACGCGATGGCGGTCTGCTACCGCGCGAAGCTCGCGCACAGCCGCGCGGACGCGCTCTTGGGGCGCAAGCTGCTGGAGGAGCTGATCGCGCGCGAGCCGCGCAACGCGGAGGCGGCGCTCGCGCTGGGCGCGTGGCATATCGGCGCGGTCCACGGGGTCGGGGCGCTGATCGCCCGCGCGGTGCTGGGCGCGCGCAAGCAGGTGGGATTCGACACGCTCGACCGCGCGGTGACGCTCGGCGGCAACAAGCCGTTGTACACCGGGGTCGCGGGGTTGCTCCGGCTCGAGCTCGACCCCGCCGACCCGCGCGGGCGCGCACTGGTGGAGATGGCGGCGCGGGGTGAGCCCTCGACGCAGCTCGACCGCATCCTGCAACGCTCGGCGGCGGCGGAGCTGGTGCCGCTGCGCGCGGGCGATGGGGCGCGCGCGCAAGCGCTCGCGTCCGACCTGCTGCCGTTCGGCAAGCTGCCGCATTGACGGGGGCGCGGCGGTCCGGCGCGCTGCTCGCCCTCGCGCTGGCGGCGGCGTTCGCGATCGAGGCGGCATCGTACTGGCCGGGTGTCATGACCTGGGACGCGGCGCGCGAGTACGGGATGGCGCGGGGCGGCGCGATCGACGACTGGCACCCGCCGGTGATGATCGTGCTGTGGCGCGCGCTGCTCCCGATCGCGCGCGGGCCGGGGCCGATGCTGGCGGTGCAACTCGCGCTGCTGTTCGGCGGCTTCGCGCTGCTGGTGCGCTGGGCATGGCACCAAGGGCGGCGCGGGCTGGCTTGGGCGCTGGCGGCGGCGGCGCTGTTCCCGATCCCGCTCGCGATTGAAGGCGCGGTGCTCAAGGACTGCCTGATGGCGGGGGCGGTGCTGTGCGCCCTGGGACTGGTCGCGGACGGACGCGGCGGGGCGCGCCTGCTCGCTCGCCTGCTCCTGCTGTTCGCGGCGACGCTTCGGTTCAACGCCTTTCTCGCCTGCCTGCCGCTGCTGGTCGCCGCCTTCGGGCAGAAAGAGCGTGACACCCGTCGCCGCCTCGTCGTCACGACTTTCGCGTCCGCGTTCCTGCTCGTAACCATCACCCCGCTCGCCAACCGCGCGATCGGCGCGACGCGGAGCGGGGTGGAGCTGTCGCAGATCGTCTTCGACCTCGGCGGTGTCACCTACTATTCCGGCGTCGACGCCTTCCCACCGCTGCCGATTCACGACCCGGTCGCGGTCAACGCGCATTGCTACTCGCCCGAGCTGTGGGACCCGTATAGCTGGTGGGTGGACGCGCCCTGCCCGATCGGCTTCGTCGCGGTGCGCGAGGCGTTCGCGCGCGAGCGGGTCAGCCCCTATGGCTGGTGGATAAACCAGATCGCTCGGCACCCGCTCGCTTATGCCGAGCACCGCCTGGCGCATTTCAACCGCAACGCGCGGCTATGGGTGGCGAGCCGCCCGCCGCAGCTTGTCCCGCCGCATCCCGATCCCAACCCGTACGGCTTTGCCCCGCCCCACAACGCCGTGCGCGCCGCGATCGACCGCGCGGCGGAACTCCTCGCGCGCACCCCGCTCGACTGGCCGATCTGGTGGATCGCGGTCGCGGGCGGCGTCCTGCTGCTCGGGCGAACCGTCTCGCCCCTCGCCCGCCTCTCCGCAGCGTCCGCGCTGCTGTACGGCGCGGGCTATCTGGTGTTCAGCGTTGCGAGCGACCTGCGCTATCACCTGTGGACAATAATCGCCGCGCTGGTTGCCGCGCTGGTCGCGGGCGAAGACCTGCGCCGCGCGCGCCCGCGCCGAGCGCGCGTGATCCTCGCGATCGCGCCGGTCGTCGCCGTCACGCTGATCGGGTTCGTAGCGCGGCTGACACTGGGGTAGCGGAGGCCTCTCGCGCACGTCGCCAGCACTCGCCCCATGTAGCGTCAAGGTCGGGCGGGTCGAGCCGGTACAGCCCCGATCCGGGATAGAAAGTCATCTCGCCGAACACCGGTCGCCCCGCGACCTCGTAAAAGTCGACGCGGACGAAGTCGAACCCCGCCCCCAGCACCTCCGCCGCCGCGATCATCGCGGACAGCGAGGCCGGCCGCGGCGGGTCCGCGTCCGCGCTCGCGCCCGACACCCGCCGCCACAAGCGGTCGAACACGATCCAGCGGTGCCGCCCGTCGCGGTCGAGATGAACCTGCACCGCCTCGACCCGCCCGCCGAACACGAACAGCTTGTAGTCGAGCGGCGACGTGCGCGCGTCGCCGAGGAACGGCTCGATCAACAGCCCGCGCTCGATCCGCCGGTAAGCCCATTCGTCGAGCCACCAGCCATAGCCCCGTCGCATCCAGCCACGCGCGCGGCGGCGCAGCCCGGCCCACTCCGCGCCTTCGTCATGCACGAATGCGGTCTGGTTGCAGCCGTGGCGCGACTTGACCACGAACGGGCGCGGCCAGACCGGCTCCGCGGGCAGCGCGCGCCCGCGCCAGAGCGTCGGCGTCACCCATTCGGTGCCGAGCGTTTCGGCGACGAACGCCTTGGCCGCGACCTTGTCCGCCAGCGCGGGATAGCGCGGGTCGCGGTCGTGGAGCTTGCGCCACTGCACCCATTCGGTGAACAGCCGCGGGTGCGTCAGGTCCGGCCAACGCCCGTGCCGCCACCAGTAACACAGGCCCACGCGCAACGCGGCGAGCGGGTCGCGCCTTTCCGGCTTCAACGGCGCCGAACGCTCGGCGACGACCGCGACCGGCGCGGGACCGATCTCCGCCCCCAGCCGGGGAGACATGACGTCAGGCCGCATGTCTCCCCCTAGCAGGCGTGTCGAGCGGCGGCCTGCTTCAGGTCAAGCCGCTGAACAACATGGGTTTACGCGGCTTCCTTTGCCCGGCTCGCGCGCTTGCGCTCATGCGGATCGAGGAAGCGCTTCCTCAGCCGGATCGACTTGGGCGTCACCTCCACCATCTCGTCGTCGTCGATGTACGCGATCGCCTGTTCCAGCGTCAGCCGGCGCGGCGGGGTCAGGCGGATCGCGTCGTCCTTGCCCCCGCTGGCGCGGAAGTTGGTGAGCTGCTTGGCCTTCATCGGATTGACTTCGAGGTCGTCGGTCTTGGCGTTCTCGCCGACGATCATCCCCTCGTACAGCGCCTCGCCCGGCGCGACCATCAGCACCCCGCGCTCCTCCAGCGGCCCCAGCGCATAGGCATTCGCCTCGCCCGCGCCGTTGGAGATCAGCACGCCATTCTTGCGGCCCTCGATATTGCCCCGGTACGGGCCGTATTTCTCGAACAGCCGGTTCATGATCCCCGTGCCGCGCGTGTCGGACAGGAACTCGCCATGGTAGCCGATCAGGCCGCGGCTGGGCGCGGAGAAGGTGATCCGGGTCTTGCCGCCGCCCGACGGGCGCATGTCGAGCATCTCGCCCTTGCGGCTCGCCATTTTCTCGACGACCGTCCCTGAATATTCCTCGTCGACGTCGATCACCACCGTCTCATACGGCTCCTCGCGGCCAGCCTCGCCGTCCTGGAACAGCACGCGCGGGCGGCTGATGCCGAGCTCGAAGCCTTCGCGGCGCATCGTCTCGATCAGCACGCCGAGCTGCAGCTCGCCGCGCCCGGCGACCTCATAGCTGTCCTTGTCCGCCGCCTCCGTTACCCGGATCGCGACGTTGGATTCGTTCTCGCGGAACAGCCGGTCGCGGATCATGCGGCTCGTCACCTTGGTGCCCTCGCGCCCCGCCATCGGCGAATCGTTGACCGCGAAGCGCATCGACAGCGTCGGCGGGTCGATCGGCTGCGCGTGGAGCGGCTCGGACACCGACGGGTCGGCAATCGTGTTCGCCACCGTCGCGTTGGTCAGCCCCGCGAGGCTGACGATGTCGCCCGCGCGCGCCTCGTCCACCGCGACGCGCTCCAGCCCGCGGAACGCGAGCACCTTGGACGCGCGCCCGGCCTCGACGATGTTGCCGTCGTTATCGAGCGCGTGGATCGGCATGTTGGTCTTGAGCGTCCCCGACGCGATCCGCCCGGTGAGGATGCGGCCAAGGAACGGGTCGCGGTCGAGCAGGGTCGCAAGGAAGGTGAACGGCGCGTCGACGTCGACCTTGGGGCGCGGCACGTGGCTGACGATGGTGTCGAACAGCGGCGCGAGCGTCCCCTCGCGCACGTCCGGGTTGTCGCCCGCATAGCCGTTGCGTCCGCTAGCGAACAGCACGGGAAAATCGAGCTGGTCGTCATTCGCGTCGAGCGAGACGAACAGATCGAACACCTCGTCGAGCACCTCCTGCGCGCGCGCGTCGGAGCGGTCGATCTTGTTGACGACGACGATCGGACGCAGGCCTAGCGCGAGCGCCTTGCCCGTCACGAACTTGGTCTGCGGCATCGCGCCCTCGGCCGCGTCGACCAGCAGGATGACGCCGTCGACCATCGACAGGATGCGCTCCACCTCGCCGCCAAAATCGGCGTGGCCGGGCGTGTCGACGATGTTGATCCGCGTCGTCTCGCCAAGCCCGTGCCACTCGATCGAGGTGCATTTGGCGAGAATGGTGATCCCGCGCTCCTTTTCGAGGTCGTTCGAGTCCATCGCCCGTTCCTCGACGCGCTGGTTGTCGCGAAACGTGCCGGACTGGCGGAAGAGCTGGTCGACGAGGGTAGTCTTGCCATGATCGACGTGCGCGATGATGGCCACGTTGCGGAGGCGCATGGGATTCCTGAGCTTTTGCAGAAGTTACGCAGGCCCTAGCAGATTTGTGCGTTGCGGAAAAGGGCAGCGGCTTCGATCCATCGGCTGCGTATTACCCCAACAATACGCTTGCGCCCGCTCATCGCTCACCGGTAAACCGTCGAGCGAGGAGACACGCATGGCCACCACCGCCGACACGCTCACCGCGCCCGCGCCGCTGGTGCTCACCCCGCCCGATCCGGTGCCCTCCGTCGCGCCCGCCGCCGCGGCGGGACTGGTGCCGGTCGATGCGGGGACGCGGACCAAGCTCGACGAGCGGGTCGACGCGTTCGTCGCCGACCTCGTCGCGCAGGACGTCAACAGCCCCGAGTTCGGCCGCCGCGTCGACGCGATCACCGC
>CALMGC010000320.1 GCA_937863505.1 uncultured Sphingomonadales bacterium
TCGTTCAACTGCTCGATGTCCTCGCGCGCGACACGCAGCCGATCTTCGACGTCCACGCCGCTGCGTTCCGCAATCTTCTCCACCGCTTCGGCCAGCGTTTTCAGCGCATGATGGGCGAGATAGGCGGTAAAGCCAACCTCGCCGTTGATGGCCTTGGCGTGAAACGTCGCTTCCTCGAAGGCCATCGCCGCTCTCCCGCCGCTGGTTACGCCGCCTCCTTGCGCCGGCGCAGGAAGTCGAAGAACTCCACGCCCTCGCGCAGGCGGCGCTTCATCATGTCGAAATCGCGCACCATCTCGCCGACGATCGAGCCGATCTTGCGCGGGCGGAAGTAGAAGCGCTTGTAGAACTCCTCCACCTTGTCGAAGATGACACTGGCGTGGAGGTGCGGGTAGGAGAGCTGCGCGATCTGATTGCCACCGTCGGTCAGCAACTCGTTGCTGTTATCGAACCAGCCATTCTCGGTCGCCTGCTTGTAGAGAAACGTCCCCGGATAGGGCGCGGCGAGCGACACCTGGATCGTATAGGGGTTGATATCCTTGGCGTATTCGATCGTCTCCTCGATCGTCTCCAGCGTCTCGCCGGGCAGGCCGAGGATGAAGGTGCCGTGGATGACGATGCCGAGGTCGTGGCAGTCCTTGGTGAACTGCCGGGCGACATCGACGCGCAGGCCCTTCTTGATGTTGTGCAGGATCTGCTGATTGCCCGACTCATAGCCGACCAGCAGCAAGCGGAGCCCGTTCGCCTTCAGCACCTCCAGCGTCTTCCTGGGCACGTTCGCCTTGGCGTTGCAGCTCCACGAGACGGGGAACCCCGGCTTGCCGAAGCCGAGTTTGCCCAGCGCGCGCGCGAGGTCCTCGACCCGCTCGTGATTGTCGGTCAGCGTGTCGTCGTCGAAGAAGATTTCCTTGGTCTGCGGGATCTCGGTCAGGATATACTCGACCTCCTCGATCACCTTGGGGACCGAGCGGAAGCGGTAACGGTGCCCCGCGATCGTCTGCGGCCACAGGCAGAAGGTGCAGCGGCTCTTGCACCCGCGCCCGGTGTAGAAGCTGACATAGGGGTGGCGGAGATAGCCGCCGAAATACTTCTCGATCTGAAGGTCGCGTTTGTACACGGGCGACACCATCGGCAGCGCGTCCATATCCTCGATCACCGCGCGGTTGGGGTTGCGGACGAACCGGCCGTCGGGCGCGCGCCAGGTGATGCCGTCGACCTCGGCGAGCGGCCTGCCTTCCGCGATCTCCTGGATCGTATAGTCGTATTCCTCGCGCGCGACGAAATCGATGTCAGGGCTGGCGGCAAGGCTCTTGTCGGGCTCCACCGCGACCTTCGCGCCGACGAAACCGATCAGCGTCTTCGGATTACGCGCCTTGATGAGCGCGGCGGTGCGGATGTCCTGGTTGAAGCTCGGGGTCGAGGTGTGGAGGATCACGAGGTCGCGGGTGTCGAACTCGTGCGCAATGTCCTCCCACGACTGGTCGTGCGCGGGGGCGTCGATCAGCCTGGAGCCGGGCACCATCGCCGCGGGCTGCGCGAGCCAGGTGGGATACCAGAAGCTCTTCACCTCGCGCTTCATCTGGTAGCGCGCGCCCGCGCCGCCGTCATAGCCGTCGAACGAGGGAGCTTGCAGGAACAGGGTGCGGAGCATGGGCGTGGCCTTTACCGGTCGGCCGTGACGCGGCCGTTCCCCCTCATTCTAAGCCTTGCCCCGCGCCAATCAACCGAGCGCGTGACGAAGCTCGCGAGGAACACGGCAAACGAGAACAAGTCGCGTGCCGGGAGCCACCAGAGAGGGGCGGCACGCTGGCCCGCCGCGCGGTCGGCGGTGCTGGCGAGCAACACGCGGGCGGCGAGCGCGGCGGCGAGCGCGATGCCGCCCGCGAGCGGGTGGAACGCGGTCGCCAGCAGCGCGAGCGGGACGGGGTGGGTCAAGACGCTGCCCAGATGGCCCGCGGCGTTGACCGCCCGCAATGTGCTGGCCCAGCGCATTTCATGCCGCCACACCGCCCCCGCGCTCGTCTCGAGGCAGCCATGCGCGATCAGCAGCCCCGGCGCGACGACGACGCGCAGCCCCAGCGCGCGCACCGCCGCGCCGATCGCATAATCGTCCGCGAGCTGGTCGGCGAACGCCGCGAAGCCGCCGACGCGCTCCAGCGTCTCGCGGCGCAACGCGATCGTCGAGCCCATGCACGGATGCTCGACCCCGAGCGCGAGGCTCACCAGCACCGACGGCGTGAACTGCCACCCGATCGCGGCGGCGGCGAAGCGCGACCACGCGCCCGCGTCGCCCCGACCATGGTACACGCACGTCACCGCGCCGACGCCGGGCTGCGCGAGCGCCGCGGCGACGCGGGCGAGGTGATCGGGCGGCACGGCCATGTCGCTGTCGCTGAGAATAAGCAGGTCGTGGTCGGCGGCGGCTTCCAGATGGGCTAGGTTGGCGATCTTGGCGTTGCCGCCGAGCATGGGGGCACCGGCGCGAACCGTCACCTCGGGGCCAAGTGCGCGCGCGACCGCCAGCGCGGGATCGTCGGCGCGGTTCGTTCCCGCGACCATCTGCACCGGCGCGGGCCAGTCCTGTGCGAGAAAGGTGCGCAGGTTCTCCGCCAGGCGCGGCTCCGCGCCGTGGAGCGGCTTAAGCAGCGTCACCGGCTCGGGCGGCGCGGGCGCGGGGCATGGAAGCCGCATGAACCGGCGCACGGCGACGATCGCGTGAACCGTATAAGCGATCGCCGCGAGCGCGAGCGCGACGAGGACCCAACCGACGATCGCTCCCGCGCTCATCGCGCCCGCCTATCCCCTTCGGCCCCGTCGTGAAAGGTGACGAAGGTGCCGACACGATCCAACATCGCCATCGCGGACCTCGTGCGGCGCACGGCGATGATGACGCGCCCTTCCCCACCCGCTAGGCGGCCAGCGTGAACGACTTGGTGTTGATAACCGGCGTGTCCGGGTTCGTAGGCTCGGCGGTGGCGCGCGCGGTGGCCGCCGCTGGCGCGCCCGTGCGCGGGCTGGCGCGGGCGTCGAGTGCGCGCGCGAACCTCCACGACTTCCCGGGCGAGCTGGTCGAGGGTGACCTGCGCGACGAAGCCGCCGTCGCGCGCGCGATGGCGGGCGTGTCGCGGGTGTACCATGTCGCCGCCGACTACCGGCTCTGGGCGCGCGACCCGGAGGAGATCGTCCGCAACAACCGCGACACCACCCGCATCGTCTGCGAGGCGGCGCTGGCCGCGGGGGCCCGGCGGCTGGTCTATACCTCCAGCGTCGCGACGCTGACCCCGGTCGAGGGCCGCCCCGCGACCGAAGCGGACGCGGCGACCGAGGCGGACGTGGTCGGCGCGTACAAGCGCAGCAAGGTGGTCGCCGAGCGGCTGGTCGAGGCGATGGTCCGTGACCGGGGCTTGCCCGCGGTGATCGTCAACCCATCCACCCCGGTCGGCCCGCGCGACGTCAGGCCCACGCCGACCGGGCGGATCATCGTCGAGGCGGCGAACGGACGCATGCCCGCGTTCGTCGATTCGGGGCTCAATCTCGTCCACGTCGACGATGTCGCGGCGGGACACCTGCTCGCGATGGCGCGCGGGCGGGTGGGTGAGCGCTACATCCTCGGCGGCGAGGACGTGACGCTGGCCGAGATGCTGACCGAGATCGCGCGGCTGGTCGGGCGCACGCCGCCGCGCGCGAAACTGCCGGTCGCGCCGCTGATGCCGCTCGCCTGGGCCAACGAACGCCTCGCCCGTGTCACCGGCAGGGAACCGTTCCTGACGCTCGACGCGCTCAAGATGAGCCGCCACGCGATGTTCTATTCCTCTGCGAAGGCGCGTGACGAGCTCGGCTATCGCGCGCGGCCCCATGCGGAGGCGCTGGCCGATGCGGTCGCGTGGTTTCGTGATGCGGGGATGATTACGCGGTGAGCCTCCTCGTCATTGCCGCCACGCTGGTATGGGCGGGGCTGCTGCTCGCGCATGGCGGTTATTGGACGACCCGCGAGCGCGACACCTCCGCGCCGCCGTCCGAGCCCGCGCGCTGGCCCTCGGTCGCCGCCATCGTCCCCGCGCGCGACGAGGCGGACGTGATCGCGCGCTCGCTCGGCAGCCTCGCCGCGCAGGACTATCCGGGGCGGTTCCGCATCATCCTGGTCGACGACAACAGCACGGACGGCACGGCGGAGGCCGCGCGGGCGGTGTTCGACGGCGTACGCACCCCCCTACCCTCCCCGGCGCAGGCCGGGGCCCAGCTCTCACGCCAGCACTGGGCCCCGGCCTTCGCCGGGGAGGGTGAAGGCGCGGAGTGGATTACTGACCCGGTCGCCGACCGCCTCACGATCCTCCATGGCAAGCCCCTCCCCGCCGGGTGGACGGGCAAGCTGTGGGCGGTGTCGCAGGGGGTCGCGGCGGCGGGCGCGCCCGATTACCTTTGGCTGACCGACGCCGACATCGCCCACGCGCCCGACACGCTCCGCTCGCTGGTCGCGCGCGCGGTGGGCGAGGACCGGGTGCTCGTGTCGCTGATGGCGAAGCTGCGGTGCGAGAGCCTCGCCGAGCGCGCGCTGGTCCCGGCGTTCGTGTATTTCTTCGCGATGGTCTACCCGTTCGCCCGCGTGAACGGGCGCGGGCGGACGGCGGGCGCGGCGGGCGGGTGCATGTTGGCGCGGCGCGACGCGCTCGAACGCGCCGGAGGGATCGCGGCGATCCGCGGCGCGCTGATCGACGATTGCGCGTTCGGGGCGATGATGAAGCAGGAGGGGCCGATCTGGCTCGGCCTGACCGAGCGATCGGTCTCCTTGCGCGCCTACCCCCGGTTCGGCGATGTCGCGGCGATGATCGCGCGCTCGGCCTACGCGCAGCTCGGCTATTCGCCGGTCGCGCTGGCAGGGACGATCCTCGCGTTGCTGCTGGTGTTCGTCGCCCCGCCCGCGATGGCGCTGGCGAGCCCGGACGGCGCGGGCGGGCTGGTGCCCTATCTGGCGATGGTGTTCACGTTCCTGCCGATCACCCTCTTCTACCGCCGATCCCCGCTCTGGGCGTTGCTGCTGCCGGGAATCGCGGCTTTCTACACGGGGTGTACGCTGCTATCGGCGTGGCAGCATAGCCAGGGACGCGGCGGGATGTGGAAGGGACGCGCGCAGGCGGCGGCGGGGCGATGATGGCAGCGGTTGAGACCGAGGCAGCCGAGCTCGCCTCGGGCAAGGGACATCGCGACGAGAACTTCCCGGTGGCGAGCTGGCTGCTGGCGAAGCGTCACCGCGCGCCGATCATGGCGTTCTACCGTTTCGCGCGCGCGGCGGACGATGTGGCCGACCACTCGACCGCCACGCAGGAGGAAAAGTTGCGGCGGCTCCGCGCGATGCGCACCGGGCTGACGGGCGCGAGC
>CALMGC010000321.1:0-4650 GCA_937863505.1 uncultured Sphingomonadales bacterium
TCAGATGTTCTGGTTGACGTATTTGAGCATGTCGTCGCTCGCGGAGATCATCTTGCTGTTCACCTCATAGGCGCGCTGCGTTTCGATCATGTCGACCAGCTCCTCGACGACATTGACGTTGGAGCCCTCCAGCATTCCCTGCCGGACGTTGCCGCGCCCGTCCTGTCCGGCAACGCCGAGATTGACCGCGCCGCTCGCCGCCGTCTCGACGAGGTAATTGTCGCCCGTCGCCTTGAGGCCCGCCGAGTTGGGAAAGCTCGCGACCTGGATCTGCCCCAGCGTCGCGGGCTCGGTCTGGCCGGGTACGGTCGCGCTGACGGTGCCGTCGGTGCCGATCGTGATCGCGCTCGCGCCCTGCGGCACGGTGATGCCGGGTTGCACCTGATACCCCTCGCTGGTGACGAGCAGGCCTTCGGCGGAGCGCGAGAAATTGCCTGCGCGGGTGTAGCCGAGCTGGCCGCCGGGCAACTGCACCTGGAAATAGCCGTCGCCGTCGAGCGCGAGGTCGAGGCTGTTGCCCGTGGTCTGCATCGAGCCCGCGGTGTCGATCTTGGCGGTCCCCTGCACGCGCACGCCGGTGCCGAGGTTGAGCCCGGTCGCGTATTTCGTCTCGGCGGTGGACGGCGCGCCGGGCGCGGTCACCGTCTGGTAGGCCAGCGTCTCGAACGCGGCCCGGTCCTTCTTGAAGCCGGTCGTGTTGACGTTGGCGAGGTTGTTCGAGATCACCCGCATACGCATGTCCTGGGCGTCGAGCCCGGTGCGCGCGATGTGCATGGCGGCGGAGGTCATTGCTGTGCTTCCTTATCCCGGGAGGCGCATCACGGATGCGCCGCTTTCGTCCATGTCCTTGGCGGACTTCATCATGTTTGCTTCGACTTCGTAGGAGCGCTGGTTGTCGATCATGTCGACCAGCGCCTGCGTCATGTTGACGTTGGAGCCTTCCAGCGCGCCGCCCTGGACCTTCGCGTCCATGTCCTGCGGCAACGCGCCGCCGCCCTTGACGCGCAAGAGGTTGTCGAGCCCCTTCACGGTCGTCGAGCCCTTGGCGTCCGCGAGCTTGATCTGGTCGAGCGTCTGCGGGTTCTTGGGGTCGCCCCCCTGCGGCACGATGCTGATCGTGCCGTCGGCGGCGATCGAAAGCGAGCTGTACGGCGGCACCGTGATCGGGCCGGAGCCGCCCATCACCGGATAGCCGTCGCCGGTCTGGAGCACGCCCGAGGGCGCGACCTCCAGATCTCCCCTCCGCGTATAGGCTTCGGAGCCATCGGCGGCTTGCACCGCGATCCACGCATCGCCCGTCACCGCCACGTCGAGCGCGCGCCCGGTCTGCTGCACCGCGCCCGCCGTCCGGTCGCAATCGGTGACTTCTTCACCGGCAGGCGCGCGCGACGCGAAGCCCGGCCCCTGCACCTCGACGCGGTCGAACACCGCGCGATCGGCGCGGAAGCCGGTGGTCGACGCGTTCGCCATGTTGTTGGCGATCGCCCCTTGCGCGGACAAGCGCGCGCGAAGGCCCGACGCGGCGGTGTAGATGAGCTTGTCCACCTAGCCTCGCCTCAGCTGCGGATGTTGAAGATGGTTTCGGTGATCTGGCTCTGCGTATCGAGCGCCTTGGCGTTCGCCTGGAAATTGCGCTGCGCGGAGATCAGGTCGACCAGCTCCTCGGTGATGTCGACGTTGGAACCTTCCACCGTTCCGCTCATCAGCCCGCCGAAACCGCTCTGGCCCGCATTGCCCATGGTGGCGCTGCCCGAGATGCCGGTCGAGGACCAATAGCTGTTGCCGACCTGGCGGAGGCCCGTGGGGTTGTTGAAGTTCGCCAGCGCGACCATGCCGAGCTTCTTGGTGTCGCCGTTGGAGAAGCTGGCGGTGACGACGCCCGCATCGTCGACCGACACGCCCGACAGCTGCCCCGCCGCCTTGCCGTCCTGGCTGCGCGCGGCGACCGAGAATGCCGAGGAAACCTGCGTCGACCCCGAATAATCGAGCTTCAGCGCCTGAGTCGTCGTGCTGCCCGTCGGCGTCACCGGGTCGAAGCTGATCGGCGCGGCGGGGGCCGTCAGCACGCCCTTGGCGTCGAACGTCATCGTCTGCGGCGCCGCCGAGCCGTTCACCGTCAGCGGCTGGCTGCCGAGGTAGGAATAAACCGACCAGTTGGTCGAGGTCGCGCCGCTCGCCGCCGGCTGGCGGACATAATAGTTGGTCAGCGTCTCCGCATTGCCGTTGGAGTCGTACACGGTGGTCGCGGTCGCGTTGTTGTAGGTCGACGGGTCGGTGCGGTCGAATGCCTTGGTCGGCGCGGCGGCGGCGGAGGACAGGTTGACGTCCAGCGACACCGCGCTCGATGCCTTGGGCGTACCGCTGACCTGCGGCAGTTGCAGGCTGGTCATCCCGTCGGCCCCGGTCGCGGTCGGGTTGCCGTCGCTGTCGACCGGATAGACCTGCAACGCGCTGCCCTGCGCGTCGACGACGTTGCGGTTGGTGTCGACCAGGAAGCGCCCGTTGCGCGTGTAATCGACCTGCGGGTTGGTGCCCCCCGTCTTGACCGCGAAGAAACCGTCGCCCGAGATGGTGAGGTCGAGCGCGGAGCCGGTGGTGGTGAGGTTGCCCTCGGTGAACAGTTGCCGGTTCGCCTTCACCACCGTGCCCGAGCCGACGATCTTGGTCGGGTCGCTGGCGAGGTTGGACGCGATCACGTCCGCGAATTCGGTGCGGCTCTTCTTGAAGCCGGCGGTGGAGACGTTGGCGAGGTTGTGGCTGATCACCGACATGTCGGTCTGCGACGCCTGGAGGCCCGAAAGCGAGGTATAGAAGGTCATGGACTTGCTCCTGAAAGGGGGATGGCTCAGCCGACCTGGCGGACGGCGGACACCGCGACCGTGCCGAGGCCGGTCACGTTGAGGCTGGGGGTGCCGCCCGCGGGCAGCGATACGGACTGGACCGGGGCCCAGACGAGGCCGCGACTGGTGACGGTCGTCCCCGCATTGGCGGCGGCGGCGGTGACGGTGAACGGGCCGTTGCCCGCCGCCCCGCCCGCATCGGTGGTGCCGTCCCAGTCGTAGTTGACCGTGCCCGCCGGCTGGGCCCCGAGCGACAGCGTCTTCAGCGTCGCGCCGTTGCTGTCCGCGATCGTCACCTGCACATCGGTCGCCGCGCCGTCGAGCTCCACCGCGCCCGCGATCCCGCCGGCGCTGCGGGCGTAAGCGGTCTTGCCCTCGGTCAGCACCGTCTTGCCGACATAGTTCATGGCATCGCCGGTCGATGTCGCGCCGAGCTTGGTCGCGATCGCCGACAGCGTGGTGTTCATCTGGCTGATGCCCGCCACGGACGAGAACTGCGCCATCTGCGCGACCATCTGCGTGTTGTCGACGGGGTTGAACGGGTCCTGGTTGCTCATCTGCGCGGTGAGCAGCTTGAGGAAGTCCGCCTGGCCAAGCGTGGTCTGCCCCTTGGTCGCGTTCGCCGCGGTGGCCGCCTTTGCGGCGGCGGAGGCGGTGGTGTTGAGGCCGAGGCTCGCGAGCGTGGAGTCAAAGCCGGAGGAGGTAGCGGTAGTCATAATCTATCGGCCCATCTTGAGCGTATCGAGGATCAGCGACTTGGCGGTGTTCATCACCTCCACATTGTTCTGATAGCCGCGCGAGGTCTCCATCATGTCGACCAGCTCCTGCGTTTCATCGACGCCCGCCTCGAAGACGTTGCCGTCCTTGTCGGCGGACGGGTTGGAGGGGTCGTATTTCTTGGTCGGCGCGCCGGTGTTGACGACGTTCTCGACATCGACGGTGGACATGCCCGACGCCTTGTCGAAGCTCGTCCGGAACACCGGCTTCATCGCGCGATAGGCGGTGGCCTCGCTGCCCGACACCTGCCCCGCATTGGCGAGGTTGGAGGCGGTGGTGTTCATCCGCGTCAGCTGCGCGCTCATCGCGCGGCCCGCGACCTGGAAGATGGAAAGCGGCTGGCCCATGCTCATTCGCCCTTCAGCGCGCGGGTGATCTGGCCGATGCGGCCGTTGAGGAACGACAAGGTGGTCTGATACTGGACCGCGTTCTCGGCGAAGGCGGTCTGTTCGGAGGACAGCTCCACCGTGTTGCCGTCGAGCGACGGCGCGCTGGGGTTGCGATAGCGCAGCGCGGTGTCGGTCGACCCGCCCGCTTCCGCGGAGGAAAGCGCGGTCTGGAAGTCGAGATCGCGCGCCTTGAAGCCGGGCGTCGACGCGTTGGCGATGTTGGACGCGAGCAGCCCCATCCGCTGCGAGCGCACGGAGAGCGCCGCCGCGTGAATGCCGAAAAGACTGTCCTCTGCCACCGGGGGCGGCTCCTTCGCGTGAGTGTCGCGGGGAACTCAGCAAAGGGCGTGCCAAATGCGGCGGCGGTGGTGATGGGGCGGGAACGGCAGGGCGCGGCGGCAAGGCTTTGCCGGTCGGGCGGCAAGATTGCCGGAGCGGCCGCCGCTTGGCGAAGTCGCTGTCCTACACGCTCGGGCGTCTGTACCTGTCGAACGATGTCCGTCCCGGCCCCGTTCGCCCGTGCTGCCCGTCGCCTCGCGGACCGTCACCGATCCGCTTTACGGACCGAACGTAGAGCGAACTTAGCGAACTTCCGCGACGTCGGTCGTCACCCGATTCAGCGCCGCCTCCGCCCGGTTCGCTGG
>CALMGC010000321.1:4660-5014 GCA_937863505.1 uncultured Sphingomonadales bacterium
GCGACCCCGGCGGCACGTCCGGTTGGCCCGCCCCTTGCAACGCGCCGCTTCGATGACGCCGCTAGCCTTTTTCGATCCGCTCGCGCTCGCGCTGGTGCTGGGGGGCACGGTGCTCGCCACCGTCCTCCGGACGCCCGCGCGCGACCTCGTCGGCGCGGTGCGCGCGTTGGCGACGCTGCCCCGCGCGTCGTTCACCGCCGAGCCGCTGCTTCAGCGGATCGCCGCGCTGGGGCGGATCGCGCGGCGGCACGGGGTCGTGGCGCTCGACCAGAGCGTGGTTGCCGATCGCGACGTCGCCGCCGCCGTCACCGGCATCGTCGACGGGGTCGCGCCCGAGCGCGTAGCCGCCGAGCT
>CALMGC010000322.1 GCA_937863505.1 uncultured Sphingomonadales bacterium
GCTCTTGCCCAGCGACGTCTTGCCGACGCCCGGCGGGCCGACGAGGCACAGGATCGGCCCCTTCAGCTTGTTGGTCCGAGCCTGCACCGCGAGATATTCGACGATGCGGTCCTTCACCTTCTCCAGCGCATAATGATCCTCGTCGAGCGTGGTCTGCGCGGCGGCGATGTCCTTCTTCACCTTCGACTTCTTGCCCCAGGGCAGGCCGAGCAGCACATCGAGGTAATTGCGCACCACCGTCGCCTCGGCGCTCATCGGCGCCATCGTCTTAAGCTTTTTCAGCTCGGACGTTGCTTTCTGCCGAGCTTCCTTGGACAGCTTGAGCGTGGCGATCTTCTGCGTCAGCTCGGCGATCTCGTCGCCGTCGCTCTCGTCGTCCGAGTTGCCCAGCTCGCGCTGGATCGCCTTCAATTGCTCGTTCAGGTAATATTCGCGCTGCGTCTTCTCCATCTGGCGCTTGACGCGGCTCTTGATCTTCTTCTCGACCTGCAGGACGCCGAGCTCGCCCTCCATCAACGCGAACGCCATCTCCAGCCGCTTCACCGGATCGGCCTCGACCAGAGCCTTTTGCTTTTCGGCGACCTTGACGGCGATGTTGGCGAGCAGCGCGTCCGACAGCTTGGCCGCGTCCTCGATCTCGCCCAGCTGGACCGCGGTCTCGGCGGGCAGCTTCTTGTTGAGCTTGGCGTAGTTCTCGAACTGGTTGACCGCCGAGCGCATCAGCGCCTCTACCTCGGTTCCGTCGGGGGCAAGCTCGTCGATGAACGCGATCGTGGCGGTCAGATGATCGCCCGCTTCGTCGAGCGCTTCCAGCCGGGCGCGCTGCTTGCCCTCGACCAGCACGCGCACGGTGCCGTCAGGAAGTTTGAGCAGCTGCAACACGGTGGCGGTGACGCCGACATCGTAGAGGTCGGCGCGCGCCGGGTCGTCCTCGCCCGGGTCGAGCTGCGCGACGAGGAAGATTTCCTTGTCGCCCGCCATCGCCGCTTCCAGCGCGGAAACGGACTTGTCGCGACCGACGAACAGCGGAACGATCATGGACGGGAACACGACAATGTCGCGCAACGGCAAAACGGGAAGGTCGGTCATGCAAGCTCCGGCAAGGCCGCTTGGGCCTAGTATCAGGAGCTATATGGGATGACTTGGCGGTGTCATCAATCAGACCGCTGCCCCGAGGGCCCGCGAGACAAGCGCGCGGAGGGTGGCTAGACCGCTGTCATGATGCTCGCCGCCCTCGCCCTCGTCACCACTCACCTGCCGGGCAAGGGTGAGCCCGCGATTTCCGAACAAACCCAGCGTTCCGGCGGCCCGGTCGCGCCCGAACAGGCGGTGCTGCACATGGACGCGGCGGACCTCCAGTTCGAGGTGCTGCCTGACACGGAGACGCTGAACGGCGTCGCCACGCTGTCGTTCACCACGAGCGCGCCGCTGACGCGATTGCTGATCGACCTCGACCGCAACCTGCCGGTGAGCGCGATTCGCATCGACGGCGCGGCGCTGGCCCGGTCGGCGTGGAGCAACCCCGACGGGCGGCTCGTCGTCACCCTCCCCGCCCCGCTCGCGGCGGGCGCGCGCTTCACCGCGCGGATCAGCTATGGCGGGCAGCCGCACGTCGCGGTCAAGGCGCCGTGGGACGACGGCATGGTCTGGGCGAGGACGCCTGATGGCCGACCCTGGGTCGCGACCACGGCGGAGGGCTATGGCTGCGACCTGTTCTGGCCGTGCCTCGACCATCCCACCGGTGAGCCGGGGGTGGTGACGCTCCACATCACCGTCCCCGCCGGGCTCAAGGCCCCGTCGAACGGCGTGCTGCTCGGCGTCGACCAGCTCGCCGATGGGCGGACGCGGTGGAACTGGCGCGTCAAGCATCCCAACACCTATGGCATCGCGCTCAATGTCGCGCCCTACGAGGTGATCAGCGGCGCGTACAAGAGCCGGTATGGGAACACGATCCCGATGTTCTACTGGTACCTGCCCGGCGAGGGCGCGCAGGCGAGGGCGCTGTTCGCCGAGTTCGCGCCGACGCTCGATTTCTACGAGGCGACCGTCGGCCCCTATCCGTTCGGTGACGAAAAGGTCGGCGTGGTCGAGACGCCGTACAAGGGCATGGAGCACCAGACGATCAACGGCTATGGCAATGGCTATGCTAAGGCGCCCGAAGGGTTCGACTGGCTGTTCCAGCACGAGTTCGGGCATGAATGGTTCGGCAACCAGCTGACCGCCGCCAACTGGGACGATTATTGGCTCCACGAGGGGTTCGAGGAGTATATGCAGCCGCTTTATGGGCGCTGGCGCGAGGGCGAGGCGCGCTACGCGGTGATGATGGACGACCAGCGCAACAAGATCGTCAATGCCAAGCCCATCGTCCGCGACCGCGTGCTGACCGAGGAGGAAGTGTACGAGCCGTCAAAGGGC
This sequence comes from uncultured Sphingomonadales bacterium, assembly GCA_937863505.1. Taxonomy (GTDB): domain Bacteria; phylum Pseudomonadota; class Alphaproteobacteria; order Sphingomonadales; family Sphingomonadaceae; genus Sphingomonas. The sequence continues at coordinate 2,416 of CALMGC010000322.1, forward strand.
GGCGCGGGAACGGACATCTACTACAAGGCATCGTGGATGCTCCACACGCTCCGCTGGCTGATCGGTGACGCGGCGTGGACGCGCGCGGTGCGGCTGGAGGTTTACGGACGCGAGGACCCGCGACCGGGCAACTTTGTGCCCCGCTTCGGCTCGACCCGCGAGTTCGAGGCCAATGTGCGCCGGGTCACGGGCAAAGATTACGGCTGGTTCTTCGACGCCTATCTCCGGGAGGCGGCACTACCCGAGTTGACGGCCGACCGATCGCCAGAGGGCGATGGCTATCAGCTAAGCTGGCGCACGCCCGCCCCGCGCCCGTTCGCGATGCCAATTGAGGTCGAGGTGAACGGCCGCGTCCAGCGTGTCGACATGCCCGGCGGACACGGCGCTCTCGCCGCTTCCGCCGATGCGCACGTCGTCATCGACCCCTTCGCCCACGTGTTGAAGCGCTCAACGGCGGTCGAGGAGTATCAGGCTTGGCAGGCAGGGCACCCGAAATGACCGAGCGCGTTCACTCCCGCGTTTCCGCGACACCCGTTACCAGCGGCGGCAGTTGCGAATGCTGCACCACCTGCCAGTCCTCATGCCCGCGCCGACGCATGGAGGTGGTGCACCAGGCGGTATAGGCCGTCGCCCCCTCTCGCTTGGCGCGCGCCTGATAAGCGATGACGATCAGCCCTTCCTCGGGCCGCATCACCCGCCGGTCGGTCAGATCCACCTCCGACCAGCGCGGGGTATGCGCGACCGCCTCGATCGCCGCGTCCGCGCTGAAGACATAGGGCTCGGCCGGGAGCACCATGACGCAATGCTCGTCGATCAGCGCGCGGTAATGCTCTGCGTCGCCGAGCCACAGGCTTTCCTCGAACGTCCAGATCCGGTCGTCATCCATGCTGGTCTCCTCTTTACGCAGAAGCCACGGGCGAGGCCGACGTTCCACCGCCCGCGCGAAAGACCGGAAGAACGCTCAGCCTACGGGCGGATAGATGATCGCCTGGCCCGTCCCCGTGCGGCGGACGACCGCTCGGCTTACCGCCGCCGGCGCGACCGCCAGCCCGGCGCTCCGCGCCGCCTCTACGGGGGACAGCGCGGGTGCGTATTGCTCCACCCAGACGATCGTCGGGCAGCGGGGGTCCGCTGACGTCGTCGCGGGAGTGATACGGACGATCGGGTGAAACCCGTACTTCACCCCGAGATGCCGGTAGGCGGAGCCGGTCACGATATCGTCCAGGCCCGTCAGCGACGGTGCCCCCGCCATCACCAACGCGGGCACGGCGATGACCCTCGTGCTCGGGCAGGCGCGGGTCCGCTCGCCCAGTTCGGCGGCCATCTCGTCCCAGTCCTTCACGTGCGAGCGCTTCCAGCTATACGCGCCCGTCCACAGCAGCGCGTTGGCGACCATCGCGGGCAGCAGCCATCGCCTGCTCCCGATCGCGGGCAGGACCAGCGCGACGACCGCCATCTCACCCAGGGGGAACAGCGGCGCGAGGTACTGGCGGATGATCACCGGCCGCGCGGCGTTGAACGCCAGCATGGCGACGAGGCACAGCACCAGCGCCGCCAGGCACGTCGCCGCGTACAGCCGTCGCCGCGTGTCGCCACCGGTCCGGTCCGCGTTCCCGCGAGCCGCCAGCGCCGCGCCGACCAGCGCCACCGGGTTCGCGACGAAGATCAGCAGCAGCGCGACCGCCATGATCGCCAGCGCCTGCCGCGTGGTCGTGCTGGCCCAGTAATGCGCGGTCATGTGAGTCAGCAGATGCCACTGCGCCGCCGCCGTCAGCAGCAGCACGATGCTGCCCACCGCCGTCATCGCGAACAGCCGCGTGGCCCAGCCGCGCTTCCCCGTCATCCACAGCACGACGATGAAGCACGCCAGCGCCAGCGCGGACTGAAACGCGAGCAGATAATGGAGGTTGAGCGCCAGCAGCACCGCCACCGCGAGCGCCGCCGCCAGCCCGCGATCGTCGGCGGCGCGATAGTCCCGCTCGCCCGTCACGACCGCGAACAGGCACAGGAGGCACACCAGCCACGCACAGCATTGCGCGAAATAGGCGCGGATCAGCACCAGAAAGTCGAACCCGATCGGATTGCCGAGCGTCAGCACCGCCGCAAGCAGCACCGGCATGGCCAGCTCGCGCCGCCGCCGGACGACGCTCGCCAGTGCCACCGCCGTGACCGCGAGCACGATGAGGTTCAGCCGCCGCAGCTGCCCGACATCGTCGCCCAGCAGCGGCTCGAACAACCAGCTTGTCGCGTAAAACAGCGGCGGATAGTCGTCATGCATCCACCGTTCCGTCAGTGCGCGGGCAAACGGGAGATCGTGCGCGCCCATATAGACGGGCCACGCTTCATCGAACCAGATGCCCTTGTGCCGCATCACATAGGCGGCACCGACCACCGTCAGGAGCAGAAAGGTGGCGAACAGGCCGTATGCCGTCCGTCGGTCGCTCGGGGTGCGCGGGGTGGTTTGGGTCATCATGGCTCCCGCGATAGTACGGGCGCGCTCGGCACGTCCATCAAGGCCTGATCATATAGCCGAGCAGGTTCGGGAAGCGTCGGACGAGAAACGGGCTGACCAGCGCGCCGACGATGGACGCGATGCCGATCCAGACCACATCCCAGGCGTCCGCGTACACGCTGTCGACGCCCGGCTCCGCTGTTCGTTCGGGATCGGCGGGCAGGTAGCGGACAGGGATACGCTGCCGGACTGTCACGCCAGCCTGAGTGTTGGTGATCATAAGAAAGCTACGCGTGCCGGGCAGGGTCATCTTTGTCATCGCATGGTGCGGCCCGTTGTCGAGCAATACCACCACACCCGACCCGACCCGCGCCTTCCGCGCGAAATCCCGCTCGTTGGCCGCGATCACCGCCGCGACCGGGAAGCAGAGCAAGCCCATGATGATGAGGAACCACGTCGTGGTTCTGATACCCTACTCAGAGATACGACTTGTCGCCAATCAGGGTCGCACACGAAACGCGAAGATGTTTGGAAAATGGCGTGCCAAGGCAGGACTGACCGCCGCCGCCAGCAGCGAAGCAATACCCACTAGAAATAAACCCCACGCTGAGTCATACGGACTGTCCGACACAGCCTTAGCAGTTGCCAAGGCCTGCCCTGGAACATAAACGACGCTGATCCGCTGTCCCACGGCCAAGCCAGCTTCAGTATTCGCAGGGAAAGTGAACGGCGCTTCGCCGACCGGAGTGACCCGCACAAGCGCGTGGTGAGGTCCGTCCGAAAGAGCCGTAACGACACCCGGCGCGACGGCTGTATCAGATCTACTATGTCGAGCACTGAACGCGTATACGGCAGCCCCCAATAGACAGGCCACCCCTAAGACAACGAGAAACCAGACTGTCGTCCGCATAGCTCTACCCCAAATACCCAAGATAGCCGGTTACGCTGAGAGATGCGCCGCGCGTATCTCCCTTCCACGGGATCATGGCTCGAGCATTGAGCGAATCAATTCCAATAAGGCTTTCAAGGAGTATCAACTCCGGTGCTAGAAGTTTCGGTAGCATCATCGGATTGATGTCGCATAGGAAATATCCGTATGATCGACCCTTGACCAAGGTCGACAGGCCGCCATCAGCCATTAAACATAAGCCGGTGAAATCTGACCGGGTCAGCTCTCGATGCGCGACGGACGCACCCTTGAGTACCTTGCCTTCATTCTAAAGACCGGTCGTGCTACCGCTACCGTTTAACGTCCTACTGGACAGCAACCGACCGATCGCGGATCCGAGCTTTGGAAGTTTTACACCCCCTGTGCCCAGACCCGCACCGACACCACCGAAATGGAAGACCTGAGGCTTGCCGCTAGGGTCGAAAAGTTTGAGCACACCGCCGCTGGCGGCAAACACGTCCGCACTGACAGCCCCACTGCCTGACTTGTCCCATCGCCACGCAGACGGACCAGATATGAACTTCGTCGGCTCCCCGTTTTGACCCGCAGTAAGTCACAGCATCATGCGTTATCGAGCGCCCCTACGCCGCCCCCGACCGCTTCGCGTATACCCGCACCGGTTCCTTGCGCCCCTCGATCACGTCGCGGTCGATCATCACCTCGTCCACCGCATCCATACCGGGCAGGTCGAACATCGTGTCGAGCAGGATGCTCTCAAGGATCGAGCGCAGCCCCCGCGCACCCGTCTTGCGGTCGATCGCCTTGCGCGCGACCGTCACCAACGCGTCGTCGGTGAAGCCGAGCTTCACGTCCTCCATGTCGAACAGCTTCTGATATTGCTTGACCAGCGCGTTCTTGGGCTCGCTCAGGATCTTCACCAGCGCCGGGATGTCGAGGTCTTCCAACGTCGCGATCACGGGCAGGCGGCCGACGAACTCGGGGATCAGCCCGAACTTGAGCAGGTCCTCCGGCTCCACCGACTTCAGCACCTCGCCCGTGCGCCGTTCCTCGGGGCTGGCGACATATGCGCCGAAGCCGATCGACTTGCCCTGCAGCCGGTCGCCGATGATCTTCTCGAGACCCGAGAACGCGCCGCCGCAGATGAACAGGATGTTGGTCGTGTCCACCTGCAGGAACTCCTGCTGCGGGTGCTTGCGCCCGCCCTGCGGGGGGACGCTCGCAGTGGTGCCCTCCATCAGCTTGAGCAGCGCCTGCTGGACGCCCTCGCCCGACACGTCGCGGGTGATCGACGGGTTCTCCGCCTTGCGGCTGATCTTGTCGATCTCGTCGATATAGACGATGCCGCGCTGCGCCCGCTCGACGTTGTAATCCGACGCCTGGAGCAGCTTGAGGATGATGTTCTCCACATCCTCGCCGACATAGCCCGCCTCGGTCAGCGTGGTCGCGTCCGCCATCGTGAACGGCACGTCGAGGATGCGCGCCAGGGTCTGCGCGAGCAGCGTCTTGCCGCACCCGGTCGGGCCGACGAGCAGAATGTTCGACTTGCTCAGCTCGACGTCCGCGCCCTTGGCGCCGTGGTTGAGACGTTTGTAATGGTTGTGCACCGCCACCGACAGCACGCGCTTGGCGCGCTTCTGGCCGATGACATAGTCGTCGAGAACATCGCAGATTTCCTGCGGGGTCGGCACGCCGCCGTCCTTCTTGGACACCAGCGACGACTTGGTCTCCTCGCGGATGATGTCGTTGCACAGCTCGACGCATTCGTCGCAGATGAACACGGTGGGGCCCGCGATCAGCTTGCGAACCTCGTGCTGCGACTTACCGCAGAACGAGCAATAGAGGGTGCTCTTGGACTCGCCACCGCTCAGCTTCGTCATTCAAACCTTCCTGTCCGCGCCCACGCGCGGGATTGCGGG
>CALMGC010000323.1 GCA_937863505.1 uncultured Sphingomonadales bacterium
CGTCCGCGTCGCTTTCAACAGCGCGCTCTCGATCGACCGCCCCGCCTTGTCCGCCCCCACGCCCAGCGGGCCCTCCAGGCTCTGCCGCAAGCCGTCCACGTCGCGCGCGAACCCGGCGGTGTCCGCGCGCACGCCGATCACCAGCCGCTCGATCTCCTCATCCATCCGGAAACGCCTCCCTGAGTTTCGCCAGCGTCGCCGCGTCGGGCGGCAGGGTCGCCTCCCCCGCGCCGGTCAACGCCCCCACCACCGCCGCCAATTCCGCAGGCGTCGCCGCCCAGAACCCGTCCGGCGACCACCCCAGCACCGCCCCCGCGAACCCCGACAGGCGCAGCGCGGCGTCGGCGAACTCGGCGCTCACCGCCCCGCCAGTATCTGCCCGAGCAGCACGCGCAGCACCGGTGTCGCCGCCGCCAGCCCGGCGCTCGCCACCGCCTCGCCCAGCCCCTCGCGCGTCAGCCCCTCGGGCCGCTCGGCGAGGCAATGCCAGAACAGCGCCACCAGCTCAGTGAGGGCAAGCCGCCCCTCCGCCGCCCGCTCCACCAGCGCGAACAACGGCCCCAGCTCCTCCTCCGCCGCGACCAGCGCGGTGAACGAGGGCCGCAGCCGCAACACCTCTCCCGCGACGCGCAAGGCGGCCTCGCCCCGCGCCGGATTGGCGAGGGCGCTCACGACGCCACCACCGGCCCTGAGCTTTCGAGCGTCAGCGTATAGCTCCGCTCCCCGCCGAACTCCCCCGCATAGTCCAGCCGCGTGACCAGGAACCGCCCCGTCATGCTGTCCCCGCTCTCGAAGCTGAGCCGGTAATCGTCGAGCGCCCCCGTCAGCGCGCTCGCCTTGATGCGCGCCTCCGCCGCCGAGCCGGTGAACACGCCTGCGCCCGACACGCTCACCGACCGCGTCCCCGCGCCGCCTAGAAGTTCGCGCCAGCCGCCCGAATCCTTGCTCGTGACCGCCACCGCCTCGCCGTTCACCGACAGCTGCGTGGTGCGCAGCCCCGCCACCGTCGCGAACACCGGCGGCGCGGCTCCGTCGCCAACTTTGAGAAGGAAAGCGGATCCCCGTTCCATTGGCATATCATGTCCCCTGCTAACGCCGCCGAAGGCGGCTAGAAGAAAGAAGAATGGCTCACGCAAAGCCGCAAAGCCGCAAAGAAGAAGAGTTCTTGTTCACAACCAGAACGCTCTTCCTGCGAAGAGATAAGCTGCGCTTCGCGCGAGTCCTTCGCGTCTTTGCGGCTTTGCGTCTTTGCGTCTTTGCGTGAGCCAATCGGCGCTCACCATGCGCACCAAGCATGGAAAGCGGTACAGCCTCGCTCCAGACCTACTGCGCCCGGTACAACCGTACCCGAAACTCGCTCACTCCCATCCACCGGTCCCCGCCCGCGCGCACCACGCGGCTGCGCACCAGCTGGAGGCTCGCCACTCGCCAGCCCGCGCCCAGGTTCGGCCCGATTCCCAGCACCGCCGCTTCCGCCGCCTCGACCAGCGTGCGCAGCCGCGCAGGGACCTCGCCCGCGTCCCACAACGTCACCGTCAGCCGCCCTTCGCGCCCGGTCACGCCGGCCGCGCTCCAGTCGATCAGCACCGGGTCGCCCACCACCGCATAGGGCAGCGCCGCGCGCACCGGCGCGCCGTCGAACACCGCCGAAAGCCGGGTCGGCCCCTCCACCGCGTCCACCGCCGCGACCGCCGCCGCGACCAAGGCCTCGCCCGCGCTCATCGCAGCAGCCCCGCGGGCCAACGCAGCAGCGCGTCGCTCAATACGCCCCGTCCCGTCACCGCCATCTCCATCCCCTCGCAGCTCACCGAAACGCCCGGCACCTGCTCGCGCACCGCGTCCGCCAGTCGCTCGGCCGCGTTCACGGCGGCGGCGGTCCCGCGCCGCTCGACACTCGCGGGCACCTTCACGCGCATCGCTCCCGCACCGCGCCCAGCGTCACCCGCCGGAACGGCCGCCACAGCGCCGCCACCGCCGCGGGCGGCGCGCTGTCGCCGTCGCGCTGGTCGAACAGGTGCGCCGCCAGCATCACCACCCCTTGCGCGACCGGGGCGGGCAGCTGGTCCCACCCCTCCGCCAGCCCCGCGCGGTACGAAACGCTCACCGCCCGCCCCGCGCCCGCCACCCGCGCCCAGCCGCGCGCGTCCGCGTCGATATCGACCGCGTACCCGCCGACCGGCAGCGCGTGGCCGCCACCGTCGCTCACCCCCGTGATCGCCAGCACCGGCGCGACGGGCAGCACCCGCCACCGCCCGTCCGCCGGGATCGCCGACGTGAACGAGCGCGCGACCGTCGCCTGCCCGAGGAACGCCTCCGCCACCCCGATCGCGCTCGCCGCCAACCGGTCGAGCAGCGCGTCCTCGCCGTCATTGCCGAGCCGCAGGTATACCTTCACCGCCTCCCGCGCCGCCGCGATAGCGACGGGCGGGACGGCGTCCGCCATGGTCATGGATGTTCTCCTGAATGGGGGGGCTTGTTTGTCGGGAGGGAGGAGCTGCCCTTGATTCTCCCGTTGACGCAGAGGGGGCAGGCTTCATGCTCCCGAGCGAACTCTTTCCCGTCACCCCGGCCTTGTGCCGGGGTTTAACGGTGTCCGCGTGCTTACGGTTCGGGGGTGCGCACGAAGCTTGAAGCAGAGCACTTTGACGCGCGCGCGCGGCCAGACGTCACGGGAGTAAATCCCGTGACGTCGAACGGGTTCGCTGGCGCGACCCGCCGGCCGGCGCAGCCGAGCCCTTGATTAGCCGGCGCTAATCAAGGCACGGGCGCGCGAGCTTCAGCTCGCGCTCATGCGCATCACCTTGATAGCCTCCCCGTTCACCACGCATCCGCCCACCCGCTTGGTCGCGTAGAAGCTCACGAACGGCTTGTTCGAATACGGGTCGCGCAGGATCGCGGTCTCGCCGCGCTCGGCGATCAGATAGCCCAGCCGGAAGTTGCCGAACGCCACCGACAGGCTGCCCGTCGCCACGTCCGGCATGTCCTCCGCCTCCGCCACCGGATAGCCGAGCAGCGTCGCCGGGCTCCCCGCCACCAGGCTCGGCTGCCACACGAACGCGCCGTCGCTGGTCTTGAGCTTGCGGATGCGCGCCAGCGTATTGGCGTTCATCACCCAGGTCGCCCCCTGCCGGTACGGCGCGCGCAGGCTCTGAACCAGGTCGATCAGCCGCTCCGGCGCGTCCCCGCCGAAATCGCCCGCCGCGCCCGAGGGCAGGTATTGCAGCGTCCCGAACGCCCGCGCGCCGTCCGCGGCGGGCGACAGATCGCCGGTCAGGAATCCCTTGGGCCGCCCCACCCCCGATCCGGTGACGAACGCGCTCCCCTCGGCGCGCGCGAACTCGGTCGCGATCTCGCCCGTCAGCCACGCCTCGACATCGAACGCGACATCGTCGAGCATCGCCTGCGTCGCGCTCGGGTTGGCGTAAAGCTCGCCCGAGGGCGGCGCGATCTCGGTGAAGACGGGCGTCGCGGTGTCGGGCCGCGGCTGGGTCTCCGTCGCCCAGCCGGACGGCGTGCCCCCCGTCGTCACCAGCTTGCGATACCCCGCCGAGCCGACCTGCACCACCTGCGCGATCGCCCGGATCGGCGACACCGCGGTCAGCGCCCGCCCGATATTCGCGTCGATCTCCTGCGGCACCGCGTAGCCGCCCGAGTCCCCCGTCACGCCGGTGAACGCCTTCATCTCCAGCGTCGCGCCGCGGCGCACATAGCCCCCGAACGCCGGGTCGCCCACAGCGACGCTCGCCCCCGCCAGCACCGGCCGCGCCACGGCCACGCGCTCGATCGTGTCTTCGGTCATGTTCATCTCCTCCAGACAAAAAGAAAGGGCGCGCCGCAGGGAAGCGGCACGCCCGGAAATTGCTTGTTCTTGATCCTCCCCGTTTACGGAGAGGGGAACCATTCGCGTTCTTCATGCAAACAGTGGCTTGTCCGCCGTAGCTTTGGCGCGCGCGGGTGCCGGGCTGACCCGCGCCAGGCGCGGATGTTAAGCAGCGGCAGGGTTGGACGGGGCAGGCTTTTGCGCCTGTAAGTCGAGTTGTCGGCGCACCTCGTCCGCGTCGATCGGCTCGATTATCTCACAGGTGTCGGCCAGCATCCGGGCTGCCTCTCGCAAGGCCTGTTTGGTCAACGTCTTTGCCCGGACCTCTCCGTGGTGGTCGTTGGCCGGAATGGGCGCGTGCGCCACGGTCATGCCGTGGCCGGTGAAAGCGCGAACCTGTTGAGCGACAAGCGCCACGGCGCGAGGCAGCGACCGGTAGCGGGATCGCATATCGACACCCGCCAGCAGCATCGACTCTTCCAAATCGACCGACATGCTCCCGTCCTTGCCGAGCTTGAAAGCCGCGGAGGACGGGCGAAACCCGCTGGGCTTGTCCGATGCCGGTTGGATCTGCTGCGGAGCCTGCAACTCACGCAACGCCCGGCGCTGGCGGTCCAGCGGATCGATAATCGCGCTGGTCACGAACGCTGTTAGGCGGCGAGGCTGCGATCGTAGTTCAGGGTCGATGTCCAGTGAAGGAGCATGTCGATCGCGTCCCGGCCCTCTTCTTCCATCTCAACACGCGTTTGGCGGTTCTCGCTCCAAGCGGCGATCTCGCCATCGGGTTCGAAGTAGAGCTCGAAACGATAGGTCGGGGAGTACCATTCGGCCTGCAGGCCACCGTCCGCGACCGGCACGATCGCCGGCACCCCAACAAAGCTCAGGTCCGTCAGCGCGAAAGACAGGATGCTGGCGGCACGGTCGATGAGCTCGCGCGCGGGCGCGACCGAGCCTAGGCCGTCCCAGCCGTCCTTGAGCGCGCGCATGGCAGCGAAGCCGTCGCCCAGCGCGGCTAAGTCACCGGTGGGAGTTAGCGCCGGAGCCTTGCGGGCGACAGGCGCGGCGCAGGTCGCCCGCACAGAAAAGTCGGCGTGATTGGCGACCACAAGCGGCGGCGCAACCGTGAGGCCAGCCAGGCCGAAAGCGTTTGCAGTATAAAGGGCCAGCACGTTCATGCTTTCGATTTAGCCAATGCGGCAGGATTTACCACCCGGTTGTATGCTTCGTGGATTGCCTAGTGCGCTTGCTCGAACTCGCCGGCGACGGCGTCCCATCCCGCGGTCACGTCCATTCTCGCTATGGTTTGCAGAGTGGAGATTTTTACGCCTGCGGGCGAGGTGCCCGGAGAAGCGATGATGCCCTGTATAAACCCAGGTCGGCCTTCAACAATGGCCTGCATCCAACTGAAGTTGAAGCTGGCCACCGGGTAAACAAAATCGGGATTGAAAAATCGGAACTGGTCCGCGCGCTTCGGCGGGAGCGTATCCGACAGACTGAACGCGTCCGTGTAGTGAAGTTCACCAACGGCTGGCGTGATCGGCGTCTCGCGAGCGTCCGCCCACTCCCGCAACGTCGAGAGGTGCTGCTCGAACTTGGCGAACGTCGCGGCGAAGCCGGGATAGTCCGGCGAGTCCTCCAAAGGCGTTTGCCGATTCCACCCGAATGATAGCCGGTCGTTCTGAAATAGGATGTGACTGGTCAGGTCCTCTGCCGCAAACTGCAGCCGAGGCAGGCCGACTATCTGCGTGATATCGGCTACCGTCACGGGGGCGGCAAGCATCGCGGCGGCGCGATCAATCTGCCGGTAAACGGGGTAATCGTCCGCGAAAAGGCCCGCGACCTCGGCGGTGTCGACAATGGTCAGGTCGAGCGGCTGCTGGAAGGACATGGTGAGGATCAGTTGCACAACGGGCGCGCTGTCTTGGCGTTGCTCCTCCATATCGCCGACCCTACCCCCTCAACACCGCTAGTCAATCAGCCCGCCTAACGCCCGAGCGTTGATAACGTGCCACGGCGGGCCGCCCCCGCCTTGCGCCCGCGCCCGGTTGTTCGCTGGCGCGACCTGCCGGGGCACCCCGCAGAGCATCACTTTGCGGGGACCCCGACGCGGGCCGGCGCGGCCGAGTCGTCGGCCAGCTGCGCTGCCCGAGGCTCTACGCGTTGCACGCGTGCCGCCGGTTGCATCGGCTGGCGAACCAAACTCACCTCCACCAGCTCCACACCCGTCAGTTCGCGCCAAGCGCCCTGCCGCGCGGCGGTCGCGCGGAAGCCGACGGACAGCCCCTCGCCCACCTGCACCGCCACACCCGCCACGCCCTCGACCAGCAGCCCGCGTTCGTCCTCGCGCACCAGAGCCTCGCCCACCGGCGCGCCGCCGTGCCCGCTAAGCAGCGGCACCACCCGCGCGTCGCCGAACGCCCCGCGCCGGAACACGTCCCCCGCCCGGTCCACCCGGTCCCACAACGCCGCATAGCCGGTGAAGCTCCTCCCCGACGCGCCCCTCACTTCACCCACGCCCCGAAGCCCAGTTTCACCGCCAGCCCCGCCAGCAGCAGCATCGCCACCACCCGCGCGATCCAGCCCAGCACCGCCCGCCACGCCGAGCGTTTCGCGTCGCGCCAGGCATTGAGCAGCTCGCGCAGCTCCGCGACATCGCCCGTCGCCGCCGCGTCCGCCAGCCCCAGCCGGGTCAGCGCGCGCGTCGCGCCCAGCTCGCCCGCCTCCTCCGCGATGGCGCGCAAGGTGGCCATGTCCGCCCCCGCGCCCTCGCCCTGCGCCAGCAGATGCGCCAATACGCCCGCGCCGCTCATGACAGCCCCACCATCGCCCGCTTCTCCTCCACGGTCAGAAAGTCCGCCGCCGTCGCCGCCGCCCACAGCGCCGCGCGGTCCTCCGCCAGCGCGGGCACCGCGTCGAGCTTCACCCGCGCCCACGCGCCGGGGAACCAGCCCGCCAGCGCCTTGGCCAGCGCGTCGAGGATCGTTCCCGCCAGCGGCAATACCTGCAGCCGCCACAAGGCGCGGTTCGCCTCCTTGTAGTTCGCGTACGTGTTGTCGCCCGGCTGCCCCAGCATCATCGGCGGCACCCCGAAGGCGAGCGCGATCTCGCGCGCCGCCGCCGCGCGCGTCCCCGCGAAGTCGAGGTCGGCGGGGGAAAGGCTCAGCGGCTGCCACTTCAGCCCGCCCTCGAGCAGCATCGGTCGCCCCGCGTTCGCCGCGCCCGAGAAGCCCGCCTCCATCTCCGTCCTGATCCGCTCGAACTGTTCCGCGGAGAGCGCCGATCCATTACCCGGGTCGTGCACCAGCGCGCCCGAGGGCCGCGCGGCGTTGCCGAGCAGCGCCTGGCTCCACCGCCCCGCCGCGTTGTGGATCTGAATGGCGGTCGCCGCCGCGCCGAGGCAGCCGAGCCCGTAATGGTCGTCGAGCGGGTGAAAGAACTTGACGTGCGCCACCTCGGGCCGCGGCGCGTCAGCGTGGAGCCGCGTCACCCGGTCGCCGACCTTGTAGCGATACGCGGCGGGCCAGCCGCCCGCGTCCGTCTCGATCGACACCCGCTCGGGGCGCAGCGCCCACAGCTCGGCCGGCGCGCCGTCCGGGTCGGCGAGGATCTGCACGAACGCGTTGCCGTGGAGCAGCAGCTGCGCGGCTGCGGCCTCCAGCAGCGGCGAGCCCCCGTCCGCGACCTGAAGCAGCGTCGCCAGCTCAGGGGAGCTCGCCTCCACCGGCGCGCCCGCGACGCTTTCGGCGACGAGGCGCACCGCGCGCTGCGCCACCGCGTTGCCCAGATACCCCTCGCGCACCTGCGCCTCGTAGGAACGCGGCCACTCGGCGGTGAGCGGAATGCCGCTGCGTGCGACGGACGAAGAAAGGGCCGGCCGCGACGGTTCGCGACCGGCCCGATGGCCGAACAGCTTCATGTGATTACTCCTCAGAACGAGGGACAAAACCTATTCGTTCGCTTCGCTTCGACCTTTTCGATCGGCTACCTCGACCGCCCGACCGCCCACGAACGCTGCAACGATCCCGACCAACGTGCCGAGCGCCACCTTGCCCGCCATGGTGGTATCGCCAAGATGGCCGAGAAACCCTGCGAACAACAGGATCACGACGGCAAGCAGCAAGGCGTAGTGCTGCCCGCGTGACTTCAGCGCATATTCCTGCTCGGACAGACGAACCGCTTTCGCGTGACGTTGCTCCTGCTCGCGCTCCGCCATGCGGACGATGCGTTCGGCGAAGCTCGCGTCGATATCGTTGTAGCGCGCAAGCTCGCTGGCGTGCGGCAGCGGCCCGGAATGATGAACAACCTCGCTGACCGCCTGCTCTATGATCAGCTCGACTTGCGGCCGGTGTTCGGGCGCTATGACCGACCCGAGCCGGTCGACCACATCGTCAGCCACCTTTTCCTCGAACGTCGGGGCTACGTCCGTCGCGCGGCCCGGTACGGACGGGCGGGTCGGTTCGGTCGGGTCAGCCAGTTTTGGACCCGCTCACGGAACCGATCGCCCGGCGGAAATCGCAGCCGATCGCTTCCCAATCGCCGCGCAAAGCCTCCGCATCCGATCGCGCGCGACGCGGAGACTGCATCCGCTGGTCAAGCGTGATGGAGCCCGCGCCTGACAGCAGCGACCTGATGGTGGAGCGGCGATGAAGCGGGTCGGCCATGAATATCTGTCCAGTTCCCCATCTATCTCGCGTGTCCGCCAGCGAGTGTCAACGTCCGCCGGCGTCCGGCGTTGCACCGGCCCGGTGAACATCGCGTTGCACGGCAGATGGACCGAAGGGCCACGAGTCCTCATCTTGCTATCGCGAGGCGAGGCCGCCCGCGCCTCACAACCCCCGCACCCCCGCCTCGGCCCCGCGCGGCTCCAGCATCAGCGCCCACATCGCCCAGACCAGCGCGTCGGCCCTGTCGGGCGAGCGCCCCGGCCCGCGATAGTCGCCGCCCGCCATCAGCCCGCACAGCTCGTCCTCCAGCGCGGGGAACGCGCCGAAATGCCACGCGCGCGCGCGTTCGTACAGCGCCGCCACCGGCTCCGCGCGCGCCGCCTTGCCGTGGCGGGCGTGGACCATGCGGACGGGCAGCGTCGCCTCCGCCGCCAGCAGGGTGGAGCGGACCATCTCGCCGCCCTGATTGCCTTCCGCGATCACCCGGTCCGCGCCCACGCGCGCCGCGCAGGCGGCGACCGCGCGCGCCCAGCCTTCCGGCGTCGCGCCCGCCACGCTGGCGTCCTCCACCAGATAGGCGCAGCCGTCCCGCCCCAGCGCCACCGCGACGATGCCGCAGGCGTCGCCGTCCAGCCCCGCGGGCGGGTCCACCCCCACCACCACGCGGGCGACCGGCGGCAGCTCCGCCACCCGCCGCGCGTCGAGCAGCGCGCGCCGCCACAACGCGCCCTCGCGGTCATCGAGCAGCTCGCCCGCCAGCTCCTGCCGCCCCAGCCGCGTGCCCTCGTACATCGCCACCATCGCCGCGAGGAAGCTCGCGGGCAGATGCGGGTTCGCCGCCGACCGGCCCACCGTCTCGTGGCAATCGGGAAGCGCCATCACCCGGCGCATCAAGGCGGTCGGGCGCGGCGTCGTCGTCACCACGACACGGGGCTCGACACCCCGGCGCATCCCGAACTGGAGGTTGTCCCACGCCTGATCGCCGCGTCCCTCCGGCCACGCGCCCAGCTCGTCGCACCACGCCGCCTCATGCTCGGGCCCGCGCAGCTTCTCGGGCGCGGCGGCGGAGAACAATCGCGCCTTCGCCCCCGACGCGAACTCCAGCTCGCCCAGCGAAGGCCGCCACACCAGTTCCTCCGAGCGGCGGCGCACCGCGATCAGCCCGCTCGGCCCCTCCACCATCACCTTGCGCGCGTCCTCGATCGAGGTGCCGACCAGCGCCAGCCTGGCATCCTTGTTGTCGCGCGCCCATTGGCTGATCCACTCCGCCCCCGCCCGCGTCTTGCCGAAACCGCGCCCCGCGCGGATCAGCCACACGCGCCAGCTGTCCCATTCGGGCCGTTGCCCCTTGTGCGCCCATAGCGCCCAGCGCGCGAACAGCTCGTCGCGATGGCCGACATCGAGCCCGCGCAGCACGATCTCCTGCTGGTCGGGCGAGACCGCCATCAGCTCCCGGAACCAGTGCGGCAACCCGCCGGTGATGTTATGCTCGCTCATGCCTCACCCGCCCCGTCCTCCGGCGCGGGCAGCGCGGGAGCGGGCAGGCGTTCGATGGCGGCCCGGGTCCGGAGCCGCGCCAGCAGCCTGGTGATCGCCGCGTCCGTGTCCGCCGCGCTCGGCGCGGGCTTGGGCGACTTGCGCGCGATCCCGGCGCGCGTCCTGGCGTGGATCTGCAGCGCGCGGATCGCCTTGTCGAAATCGAACGCGGGCGCGGCGATGCCGCCCGCCAGCGCGCGCTCGGGGTCGGCGATGTCGAGCGGCAGGCCCGCGCCGCCATGCTCGACCACCAGCATCTCCAGCCGCTCCATCCCCATCTCGAGCGCCTCGCGCCACCCCGACGCGAACGCCGGGTCGCGCGTCCGCGCCCGGTAGACCGTCTGCACCGATACGCCCGCATGGTCGGCGGACATCTGCACGTTGCAGGTCAGCGCGAGCGCGTCGAAGAACCGCTGCCGCCTGCGCACGTCGAACACCCGCCGCTTGCGATCGGCGCGCAGCAGCTGCGGCCCGCCATGCAGCCCCGCGACCCTGATGATCCCCGCCACTTCGAGCGGCGGGGTCTTGCGCTTGGTCATGTCCCGTTCTCCCCAACGAAAACGGGCCGCGCCGCCCCCGGCGACACGACCCGTTCTCCCCTTCACGGCTCCCCCGAGCCGCGACGCCGATAAAAGCGATCGAGCGCGACCTCTCCCCGCGCCGCCCGACCCGCAATTCCTCAGCGTTCCCGTTATGTACCGAAACAGCGGCGCGCTGTCAAGCGGAAAGAACCGGGTTG
>CALMGC010000324.1 GCA_937863505.1 uncultured Sphingomonadales bacterium
GACGCGACGGCGGCGACGGCGGCTTCGATGCCGGCGGTGGCGCGCGCCTGGTCGAGTTGCTGGCCCGACACGGCCGCCGGGTCGAGCCGCTCAAGCTGGAGATAGCGCGCGAGGTCCTGTTGCGCCTTGATCGCGGTCGCTTCGGGCACGCGCGCCTGGGCCGCCGCCTGCGCCTCGCTCGCCAGCGCTGATTGCACCTGCGCCTGTTGCTGGAGCACCTGCGCCTGTGCCTGCTTTACCCCGGCCTGCGCCTGCGCGAGCTGCGCCTGCGGGCCGTTGGGCTGGATCACCGCGAGCAGCGTGCCCGCCACGACATGGCGGTTGTCGAAATTCGCCACCTGCACCAGCGTGCCGCCGATCTGCGGCGCGACGCGGACGATGTGCGCGTCGACGAACGCGTCGTCTGTCGACTCATACTGGCGTGCGTGCGCGAGATAGAGCGTGCCGCCGAAACCTAGCGCGATCGCGACGACGATCAGGACCATCCAGAAGAACGGGCTGCGAAAGATCGAGCGCTTCTTCTTGCCGTCGCCATCGGCCCCGTCGCCACTATCGGCGTCGCCCTTGTTCTGGTCGCCCTGAGCGTCACTCCCGTCCTTGGACTGTTTGCCGTCTTCGGGCTTGGTCTTCGCGCGGTCCGGCGCGTCGGCGGTTCGCTGGTCGCTCATAGCGGCTCCTGGGCATCGGCCGTCAGCCGATCGAGAATAACATCCGTGTTGCGCGCGATCTGCGCGCGGATCAGCGCGGCGGGGTCGGTCACCGCGCTCGCGAATACGCGCGCGGCGAGCGCCCGCGACGCTCTCCACACGATCACTTGCCCGAACAATAACATGGCGGTGATCTCGGCAAGCGCGCGCGTGGTGCCGGACGCGAGCGCGATCAGGTCCACCATCTGCGTCGCGATCCGCCCCATCGGACCGTTATACAGCCGGTCGAACGCGGCGGTCGGCTCCATCTGCTCGCGCATGATGAACAGCGCCGACTCGGGCTCACGGTCGTTGAACATCTTGTCGAAGAAGTGATCGAGCAGCTCGTGGAGGCAGACCCGCGCGCCGGTCGCGTCGGCGGGAAGCGGCTCGCAGGAGAGCAAGGTCGCCATATCGTCGTCCATCTGAACCGCGATATGGTCCGCGGCGGCGAGATATAGTCCGTCCTTGCCACCATAATGATAGGTGATCGACGACATCGCCGTCCCCGCCGCCGCCGCAATTCCCCGCGTCGATGCGCCCTCGAGCCCCTTCGAGCCGAACTCACGCACCGCGATGTCGAGAAGGCGGGACTGCACCATCGGCGCGGTATTTAATTCGATCGAACGAACGGCGCAAGGCTCTATGCTGCACCACAGCAACGTCAGGTAGAGACATCCGACCCGCGCGAGCGTTTCCCGTCAAGTGACCTCGCGCACCCGCGCCCGTTCGGGATTGGCGAACTCCATGCTCGTGTCCACCGACCCGAACCGGAGCGCGACGAGGTCGAGCGCGTAATTCTGGTGCAACCGCCACGGTCGGCGGCTCCCCTGCTTGGGCAGCTTCTCGAGCGAGCGCTGCACATAACCCGAACTGAAGTCGAGGAACGGCAGCTCGGCCACATTCGCGTCGCGCACCCGCGGCGTGCATTGCCGCACCCCACGCTTCTTCATCGTGTTGAGCAGGCGACAGACATAGCGGCAGGTCAGGTCCGCCTTTAGCGTCCAGGACGCGTTGGTGTAGCCGAACGAGTAAGCGAGGTTCGGCACGTCGGAGAACATCATCCCCTTGTAGTTGAGCGAGCGCGCGAAGTTGACCGCGCGCCCGTCGACGTCGAACGGCACGTCGCCGAGCAGCTGCAATTCCAGCCCGGTCGCGGTGACGACGATGTCGGCGGGGAGCGTCTCGCCGCTTTCCAGAGCGATGCCGTGCTCGGTGAACGAGGCGATCCGGTCGGTGACGACGGACCCGCGTTCCGCCTTGATCGCCTCGAACAGGTCCGCGTCGGGGACCAGGCACATGCGCTGGTCCCACGGATTGTAACTCGGGGTGAAATGCTTGGCGATGTCGTAGTCGGGGCCGAGATGCTCGCGGACCATGCCCAGAATATAGTCCTTTACCTTGGCTGGTTTGCGCCGCGACAGGCGGAAGAAATACATGCCGAACAGGACGTTCTTCCACCGCGTCAGGCCATAGGCGAGCTTGCCCGGGAGCCGCCGTCGCAGCCAGTTGGCGACCGGGTCCTCCGCCGGGCGCGAAACCACATAGGTCGGCGATCGCTGCAGCATGGTGACATGCGCGGCGGTGCGCGCCAGCTCGGGTACGAGGGTCACCGCGGTCGCACCGCTGCCGATCACGACCACCCGCTTGCCCGCGTAATCGAGATCCTCCGGCCAGAATTGCGGGTGGATGATGCGCCCCGCGAACCGCTCCACCCCCGCGAACTCGGGCGAATGCGCCTTCGCGTAGTTGTAATAGCCCGAGCACATTTGGAGGAAATTGCAGGTCAGCGTCACTGCGCCCTCCGGCCCGTCCACCTCCACCGTCCAGCGCGCGTCGGCGCTCGACCAGCTCGCGGCGGTGACGCGGTGACCGAAGCGGATGTGTCGGTCGATGCCGAACGCCTGCGCGGTGTCGGCGACATAGGCGCGGATCGACGGCCCGTCCGCGATCGCCTTTGCCTCTGTCCACGGGCGAAACGAGAAGCCGAGCGTGTGCATGTCGCTGTCCGACCGTATGCCGGGGTAGCGGAACAGGTCCCAGGTGCCCCCCATCGCCTGCCGCGCTTCGAGTATGAGGTAGCTTCGGTCCGGGCAGAACTTCTGCAGGTGATAACCGGCGCTGACCCCCGACAGCCCCGCCCCCACCACGATCACATCGACATGCTCGGTCACTGGTCACTCTCCTGAGGGTGGAGAATAGGCGCGATCCGGGGTGCGGGGAAGGACCTGTCAGATCGGCGACAGAAGGGAGCCTCACGCAAAGACGCAAAGACGCCAAGAATGAAAGCCGCGCGAAGCGCAAACATCGTTTCGACGATAGAGAGAACGCTTCGCGTTCGGGCCCAACCTCTTTGTGTCTTTGCGTGAGCCAATCACCGATCGCCCCGCATGCCGCGCCCCGCCAGACGATCAATAATCCCGCGAGTATTTCAGGCTCGCGTTCGACCCGCCGAACGACCCCGCCTGCGACAGGAGGCTCAACGTCCGCGTCAGCGCCACCGTCAGCTGCGTCGCGGTGTACCCCCGCGCGTCGGTGATGATCTCCACGTAGATGTTGCGGGTGATGTACTTGCCAGCCGCCAGCGAGGTGCCCCGCCCGCTCGCCTGGTCCGCGCCGAGCACACGTAGCCGGTCGAAGCCGATCGCCGAGCGCAGCTTGCCGAGCGGGTTCAGCCCGCCCCCGCCCGACCCGCGCAGGCCGTTGAGCGCGGACGCAAGCTGGATCGCCTCGGTCGCGGACAGGTTGGACGGGTCGGTCCCGAACAGGAGGCGGCTCAGCACCTCATCCTGCGGCAGCGCCGGGCTGGAGGTAAAGTTGATCTGCGGGCGGGTGCCCGTGCCGGTGATGTCGATCACGGCGGTGATGCCGTTGGTGGTCGTGGTCGCCTCGATGTCGAGATCGGGGTCGGTCAGCGCCCCGCCGCGGAAGGTGACGGTGCCGCGCGTCAGGTCGAACCGCTTGCCCGCGAACGAATAGGTGCCGCGCACCACCTCCAGCCGGCCCGTGACCTGCGGCGCGGCGGAGGTGCCGCCGACGTGCAGGTTCATCCGCCACTCGGACTCGAGCCCCATGCCCGACACGAACAGCTGGTCTCGCGCGACCAGGTCTATGTTGAGCTTGAACAAGCCCTCGAGCGCGGGCGCGGGTTGCGCAGTCGCTCCAGCGCGGTTGATGTCGCTCTTGCGGCGCACGCCCGTCAGCTCGGGCACCTCGGCCGCGCCTTGACGGATGATCGCATAACGCGCGTTGGGAATCTCGATGCGGCCCGTGATCGCGCCGTCGTTGCCGGTCTTGACGATGTGAAGCTGCCCCGTCGCGGTCGCGCCGAGCGCGTCGGACTTGGCGAGCCGGGCGTTGTTCAGCTTCGCGGTGATGTCGACGGGAAAGCCCGCTGCCGCCGCGAGCCCGACCGTGCCCTGCGCCTGCACCGTCCCGTCGCCCGCGGTGGCGGACAGCTGGTCGAGCCGCAGCTGGTCGTTGTTGAAGTGCGCCGCGAGCTTGAGGTTGGTCAACCGCGTGCCGTATGTCTCGTTGTCATAGGTCAGATTGTCCGCGCGCGCCTGACCGTTCAGCACCGGCGTCTGCAGGTGCCCGCTGAAATCCGCCGCCACCGCCAGCCCGCCCGACAGCTGCTGGTTCGCCAACCCGGCGAGGCTGAACAGCACGCCCGCCGGCCCGTTATAGCGGATGCCGCCGCCCAGCGGTGCGCGCAGCAGCCGCTCGCTCCACGTGCCCCCGCCCGGGATCGGCGACAGTGTCGCGAGCAGGCGTCCGACGGTGGTCGGCCCGCGCTTGACCAGCGCGCGCCCGGTCGCGCCCGAGGCGGCGAGGTCGCCCGCGAACACCACGTCCACCGGCTCGCTGACCGCGGCGAGGCTGGAGCGGGTAAAGCCGGTGATCGTCATCCGCGCGGTCGCGGTCGGGAAGGCGGTCGGCGACCCTTGCGCGAAGTCGAGCGCGCCCGTCGCTTGCCCGCCGACGCCGAGATTGGGGATCAGCGCGTTGGCCACCGACAGGTCGAGCGCGTCGAGCCGCACCTGCGCGCTCATGCCTCGCCCATAGCTGCCCGCCACGCGCGCGCTGCCGTGATCGAACACGATCGGCGTCGGGAGCAGCCGGTACACGCCCTTCGCCACAGTGATCCGCGCCGGGTTGCCGGTGCGGAAATTGAGGTTGTTCGCGTTCCCCTGCAAAGCGACGGTGTAGAGCGTCGGGCTGAGCAGCGCGTTGGCCGCCAGCCGGAACGGGACGCCGTTGCTCCCCGTCAGCAACGCCTGCGCGGTACCGCGCCCGCCGACATAGTTCACCTTGACGCGCCCCGTGGAAAGCACCGTCGGGCCATAATGCAGGTCCGCGACCTGCGCGTCCGCGACCAGCTGCGGCGCGGTGGGATAGAGCACGACACTGGCGTTGACGATGGCGCGCCCGATGGTGAAGCCCGCGACGCCAGGGATCACCGCCTGATACGCGCGCGCCGCAACGTCCGCGCGCTGATACTTGCCCTGCGCGGCGAGCCCGACATTGCCCGTCAGCCCCGAGCCGACGAAGGAGAGCTTGCCCGCGAACGGCCCCGCCGCGGTCTGGACCACGCGCCCGGCGAAGTTGACGCCCGCGAACACCACCTTGTGAACATCGACCGCCAGCTCGCGGCCCGGGCGGACCAGCACGTCGGCGGTGAACGCGCCATAGTTGGTGCTGCCGCGCGCATTGACCTGATACGCCCCGCCGCGCCCAACCACGCGCGCGTCGAGATTGACCAGCCCGACGCCGACCCCCGGCCGCATCGCGTGGAGCACCACCACCGGATCGGTCGCGGTCCCCGTCACCCGCGCGGTGAGCGGGCCGTACTGGGTCGAGTAGGCGTCCGCCGACACGACGATTTGGCCGTTGGGCCGATACTCGCCCTCGCCCCGCGTGACGCGGAACTGCGGCGCGGACAGGTGCAGGTTGCTGAAGCGGATCGTCCCGTTTGGCTCGTAGGCGATGTTCGTGCTGACCACCGCGTTGCCGCCAAGAAACGTCTTCGCGCCCGCGTTGGTGATCTTCACCGTGTTGGCGACGACACGCCCCGTGATCGCGAACCCGCCCGGCGCGGTGACGAGCTTCGCGTCCGTCGTCAGATTGATGATGCCGATGCCGTCGACGAGATAATCGTTGACCCGCCCCTTGAGCGCGCCCGCATAGCGCCCGGTGGAAAGGTTCGCCGCGATCACCGCGGTGGCGTTGATCTTGTCCGAGCGCAGCCGGAGATTGTCGCTCAGCACCTGCGTACCCTGGATCGCGACGTCACCGTTGATCGCGACGTTGGTCAGCAGCCCGCCCGCCGCGGCGTTCAGCCCCGTGACCCGGCGCGCGCGCGCGTTGACCGGCAGCAGGATGCGCTTCGCATCGACCGTCGCCAGCCCCTCCGCGTACAGCCCCTCGACCCCGTTCGCGCCGAACTGCACCGCGTCCGCGCGGAGCTTGTAATCCACCGTGGGGGTGCGGAACGCGCCGTTGAGCGCCAGCTCGCCGTGCAGTCCCTGCCCCTTCAGGTTGGGCGCGATCGCGCCGGGGGTCAGCAGGTCCGCGCCGATCCTCAGGTTGGAGAAGCGCGAGGTGGCAAGGTCGATCAGCCCGTTGCCCGCCACCGCGAGCGCGTCCGACCGGAGCGAGAAGCGCGTGTCCACACGCCGGTTCTGGAGCGCGGCCGTCACGTCCACGTTCAGCCCCGGCGCGGTCAGCCGCTCAACCGGCCCGGCGAGGTATAGCCCCGGATGCGTCACGCCTTTGACCGCAAAGGTGCCATTCCGCGCCGTCAGCGCCAGGTCCGCCAGCGCGCCACCGCCCAGCGTCGAGGTCAGCCGCCCATTCCATGCCGTCCACGATCCGCGCCCGTCGACGCTGAGCGTCAGCGGCTGCTTGACGCCCGCCAGCGCCGCAACCGCGCCGTTGGCGGGCGCGAGCAGCTTGACGTCGATGGCGAGCTTGTCGTCGTCGGGCACCGCGTCGAGCCGGAGATGCGCGACATCGCCCCCCGCGACCCCGGGACCGCTCAGGGTCCGTGCGTCGACCAGCACCCGCGCGGTTCGATCCGCGATGTGCGCGCTGCCATCCACTCGCGCGACACGCCGCGCGCCCGATACCGGCGGCTCTAGCACCAGCCGGTCGACCCGCAGATGCGAGACGTCGATATCGAGGTCGGGCAGCGTCGGCGTGCCGGGCGGATAGGGCGGCGTCGGCTTCAACACCGGATTGCGGAGTAGCGTCACCAGCCGCGCGTCGAGATCGCGCACATCGATATGCTTGTCGATGTATTTGAACGGCCGCCAATCGACGTCGAGCTCGGGCGAGGTCGCGAACACCCCGCGCGGGTCGCTCACCCGCACGTCGCGCAACCGCATTTGACCGTACAGAGAGCCCTCGATCCGCCCGACCTTGATGTTGAGCCCGCTCTCGGTCGTATACGCGCCGATGCGGTCCGCGACAAAGCGGCGGCCCGGGTCGGTGTTGATACCGAGGATCACCACCGCGAGCAGCACGACGAGCGCGAGCACGGTCCACAACAGCCAGGTCAGCGCCCGCCGCCACAAGGGCACGCGCGCGGCGGGAGCCTCGCTCGCCATCAGAAGGCCTGACCCAGCGAGATGTAGATCGCGATCTTGCCGTCGCCCGGTCGCCGGTTGAGCGGGGTGGCGATGTCGGCGCGGAACGGCCCGAAATTGGTATAGAACCGCCCGCCGATCCCCGCGCCATAACGCAGGTCGTTAAACTTGGGCGCGCTCGACTCATAGGCGTTGCCGCCGTCGAAGAACGGCACGATGCCGAAATTGCCGACGCGGTAGCGCGCTTCGAGGCTGAACTCGTTGAAGCTCCTGCCGCCCACCGGGTTGCCCTGCGGGTCGAACGGCCCCAGCCGCTGATAGCCATAGCCGCGCACCGACCCGCCGCCGCCGCCATAATAACGCCGCGACGGCGCGAGGTCGTCGCGCGAGATGCCGAGGATCGACCCCGCGCGCACCCGCCCCGCTAGCACCAGGCTGGTCGACACGCTCTTGTAATAGTCGGCCTCCGCCTGCGTCCGCGCATAGGGACTGATGCCGCCATGCACCGACGTCTCGGGGCTGAGCGACAGTTTCAGCCGATAGCCCTTGGTCGGGTTGAGCAGATTGTCCGACCGGTCGAACTCGACCTGTGTCGGCAGCGCGACGATGCCATAGGTCCGCCGCACCCGGTCGTTGACGCCGAAGCTATAGACGCTCTCATTGGTGGCGATGAACTCGGCACCATAGGCATAGGTGAACTTCTTCTGCCAGATCGGCGTCGAGTCATACGCCCAACGGACCCCGAGCGTGCCGGTAAAGGCGTTGAACGCATCGTAGTTGCTGTGGTCCGCGCTCGCGATCAGCTGAAAGCTGCGGTCGCGCCGCCCGGCATTCGCGCGGCGAAACGTCGCGGACGCCCCCTGTTCCTGCGTCCCCGCGACGCCGGTGAAGATCAGCGCGCCCTCGTCCGGGAAGGCGTTGCGGTTGGTGTAGCTGCCCGTCAGCGTGAAGCCCTGCCCGGTCGCGTACCCGGCTTGTGCTGCAAGCGAATGCCACTTGCCCTTGGCCTGGCGGACCAGCAGGTCGACATCCTCCGTCCCGTCCGGGTTGGTCCGCCCGGTCTGCTGCGGCGACACGGAAATCGAGGAGAACAGCCCCGTCGCGACCAGCGCGTCGCGCAGGTCGTCGACCTTGAGGCTGTTATAAAGGTCGCCTTCCTTGAAACGCGGGAAAAGATCGAGATGGTCGAGCCCGAAGATCGGGTCGCCCGTCGTCACCAGCTTGCCAAAGCGCGAGCGCGGGCCGGTATCGACCGGCAGCGTATAGTCGCCGGTGAACGCCTGTTCGTCGAGCAGGACGTCGCGCTGGCCGACCTTGACGAACGGATAGCCCTGTTGCGGCAGGATCAGGCTGACGTTCGCCTCCGCCCCCTGCACACGGTCCGCCTCGATCGGGTTGCCGGTCTTGAGCGGCAGGTTGGTGCGGACAAGGTCGGGAGGCGTTGTCGCTCCAGTCTTCACCGCGATGCGGCCGAGCTTGTAGAGCGTGCCCGGCACCGCGGTGACGGTGACGGTCAGCCCGGCATCCGCGCCCGTCTTCTTGGCGATCGTCGAGGTGGCGGTGCCGTCAAAATAGCCGAGCGATTTCATCAGCCGAACCGCCAGTGCCTCATCCTCATGCGCGCGTTGCGTCACCTGGGTCGCATTGTCCGCCTTGCCGCGGCCATTGCGCAGCGACGAAAGCGCTTCCCAACGCGACTTGAGGTTGGTCTTGTCCAGCCCCTCGATGACAGTGGAATAGCGCAGCTTGGGCGCGTTCTTGTCCTTGATGTCCGCCGCGGTCTCCAGCGGGGTGGTGTCGACGCTGGCGAGCGGGGGGAGCGGCGCGGTGAGCTGCGGGTCCTCCGGGCTCGGCGGCGGCAGCGTGCCCGGCGCGGCCGAGGGCACCGGCGTCGGCGTGGTCGCGGCGGGCGGGAGCGTCGTCATCGGCTCGAGCGGGGCGTTGAGA